>NZ_JAMYNS010000012.1:0-201143 GCF_040319125.1 Mesorhizobium sp. M0938
GACCAAGGCGGCGGGGGGGGGGGGCCGGAGGGGCGGGCCGGGACGCCCCCGGCGGGGGGCAACCGCCGCGGGCGGCGGGCTAGCAAAAGACACAAAGAGGGGGTTAAAACCCCCCCCCCGGCCGCTGAGGGGGGGGGCGGGGCGGCGCCGCGGGCCCCCCCTCCCCCGCCCCGAGGCGGACATCCCGGCGCTGACGGCAGAAGTCGAAAGCGCATCCTTCGTGATGAACACGCCCGCGGCGCGCCTGATCGCGCGTGGCGAGGAGCGCCCGCTCCTGCTTGAGGAGGTCGAAGCGCTGCTCGCGTCGGGGGCATTTGTCGTGGACGCCTGCCGTAATATCGTGCGGGACGCCGGCAAGGTGGTCTCGCTCGCGACGCGCCCGGTTTTGTTCGCGCTTGCCCGCGCGCTGGGCGAGGCCTGGCCCGCAGACGTGCCGAGGAGCACGCTCGTCGCCCGCGCCTTTGGCGGCAAGCATGCCGATGAATCGCATCGCGCACGGCTGCGGGTCGAAATCGGTCGGCTGCGCGTGGAGCTGCGGCCGCTGGCGGACGTTAGCGCGACCAAGCGAGGCTTTGCGCTCAAGCCGCGCCGCGCAGGCGATGTCGCCGTGCTGGCGCCGCCGGTCGACGAGCAGCATGCGACGGTGCTCGCCTTCCTTGCCGACGGCGAGTCGTGGTCGAGTTCGGCGCTCGCCATTGCGCTCGGAGCCTCCTCGCGCACCGTGCAGCGCTCGCTCGAGCAGCTTGCCGCAGCGGGCAAGGTGCAGTCGTTCGGTCGTGGGCGAGCGCGCCGCTGGATGACCCCACCCGTGCCGGGTTTCCCGACAATCTTGTTACTCCCCGGCTCACTGTCGGGCTACTAGGATAGAACCATGAAACGATCTGCAGCCGAAATCCTCCGCGAATATGGACCCTTCCCGGGCGCCGACCAGGTGGCTGGGGTTACGTACGACGGTCAGCACGTCTGGTTTGCGTCGGGAGACAGACTGAACGCCTTCGATCCCGCGAACGGCGAGGCGGTACGCTCGATCGACGTCGCCGCCCACGCAGGAACGGCCTTCGACGGTCAGCACCTGTTCCAGATCGCCGAAGACCGCATCCAGAAGATCGATCCGAAGACCGGCCAAGTGCTGGCCACGATCCCGGCGCCTGGTGGCGGCGGCGACTCGGGACTCGCCTGGGCCGAAGGGACACTTTGGGTGGGGCAGAATCGCGGTCGCAAAATCCATCAGATCGACCCCCAGACAGGGGCAGTTCTTCGCACAATCGATTCAAACCGTGTCGTTACCGGCGTCACCTGGATCGACGGCGAACTTTGGCACGGCACCTGGGAAGGTGACGAGAGCGACATCAGGCGGATAGATCCTGAAACGGGAAAGGTCCTGGAGAAGCTTGATATGCCGCCTGGAACAGGCGTGTCGGGGCTCGAATCCGATGGCGGCGATCAGTTTTTCTGCGGCGGTGGAAACAGCGGCAAGGTGAGAGCCGTCCGCCGGCCCAGGCCAGGCTCCGGCTCCTAAATCCCGATCGGCTCAACGAGCAGAGTAACCGAAGCGCCCTCGCGGGTGCGCTTCGACGAACCGTCTGCTGGGACCGTCAGCATCGGTTGGCCACGATATGGCCGACTCGATCGCGGGAGCCCTTTTCCCAGCCGATTGCCTGTCACCGCGCCTCTGCTTTTCATCGCGCCAGCGCCGTTCCGCCGCCGTCACCGGTCCGCCAAATCAAAACAGTATACATTATAGACTTAAAATATCTTGCCAGGCGGTCCAGCCTATGCTCAACTTGTGCCGGACATAGGGCTGACAGGTCGAATCCAGCCGAGATAAGGCTGCATTTCAAAAGGCGCGACCGCGGGAACACAGCCGTAACCATATACGAAATCTTCGCATGGGAAGGCGTGGATGGCGGAGCCGATAGAGTTCAAACAGGTTGGCGAGGGCAATCTGCGTGCCCAAGTCTATCAGCAGGTCCGCCTGACCATACAGCGCGGCGAACTGGCGCCTGGCCAGAAGCTCGTCGATGTCGATATTGCCGCCCAGCTCGGCATCTCCAGAATGCCCGTCCGCGACGCGTTGATGCAATTGGTGCATGAAGGCTATCTCGTCGGCACGACGCGCGGCTTCACACTGCCCACACTTACTGCGACGGATATCGCCAACATTTTCGAGGTCCGCCGCCTGCTCGAACCAAGGGCCGCAGCGCACGCCGCACGCACACTTGACGCCGCTGGCCTCAAGACGCTGGCAGCCTCACTTCAGGAGGCAGAGGCGGCGGCCGTTGCCGGCGATGCCGCCCGCTTTTTCCAGGCCAATTCGGCATTCAGGAATTGCTGGCTCGGCGCCGTCGAGAACGACCGCCTTTCGCAAACGATTGCCCGCTTCGCCGACCACGTCCTCGTCGTCCGGTTAAAGACGCTGTCGCATCAGCCGACGCAGGCCGTCATCCTGGCCGGCATGCGCGCCATCTACGAGGCGTTCGTCAAGCGCGACGCCGTCGCGGCTTACGACCGCATGACCCACTTCATTCAGAACGCCGAAGAGCGTTTCATGAAGCTGAGCCCGCCGTCGCAACAGTTCGACGACGAAGCTGTAAGCATCCCGCGGCAGGGAAAATCATGATCAGAAAGCAGCATCCGCTGAAAGGGCCGAACAGGTTCAAGCTCGGCGTCTTCTCGATGAACGCCGATGGCGGGCTGGCAATGACCACCGTTCCCGAGCGCTGGCGCGCCCGCTGGGAAGACAATCTCAATTCTGCCTGCATCGCCGATCGCGCCGGCCTGGAATTTCTGCTGCCGATCGCGCGCTGGCGCGGCTTCGGCGGTCTGACGCATGTGCGGGAGTGGTCGTTCGAGACTTTCACCTGGGCGGCGGGTCTCGCTGTCGCCACGGAGAACATCGGTCTGTTCATGACGGTGCATGTGCCGCTGGTTCATCCGCTGCAGGCTGCAAAAGCGCTGGCGACCGTCGATCATATTTCCAACGGGCGTGCCGGCTTGAACATTGTCTGCGGCTGGAACCCGGACGAGTTCGCCATGTTCGGGCAGACGGTCGGCGATCGGACCTACGATCAGGCCGAAGAATGGATCAACATCATCGAGCGTGCCTATCAATCCAGTGAGCCGTTCGACTTCGGCGGCGAGTTCTATGACCTGAAGGGGGTCGTCAGCCGCCCGCCAAGCCTGCAGGCGCCGCGCCCGGTGACCATGAACGCCGCCTTCGGCGCGCCGGGGCGCAACTACGCGGCACGCCACTGCGACTACTTGTTTTCGACTTTTTCCGAAATTGCCGATGGTCGCGCGCATGTGGTCGACATCACCAACCGCGCGGCTGAGGTCGGACGCGAAGTCGGCGTCTACACGGTCTGCCACGTCGTCTGCCGGGAGACCCAGCAGGAAGCCGAGGATTATTACAGGCACTACGCGCTGGAATGCGCGGACGAGGGCGCGGTCGACGAACATATGCGCAAGAAGAAGGAATTCGCGAACTCGCATGACGCAAAGGCGTTCACCGAATATCGGCAAAGGTTCGCCGGCGGTGCAGGAACGTTCCCGCTCATCGGCACGCCGGAAAAGATCGTCGACGATCTCACTGAGATCATGGACCAGGGCTATTCCGGCGCCGCCCTCACATTCGTCAACTATACCTACGAATTGCCCTTCTTCTGTGACCGCGTGCTGCCGCTGATGCGCCAAGCCGGGCTTCGCGTAAATTGACGCCGGCGGCCGCCATTCCGACGACATGGGTGGATGGGCACGACGCCATCAATGCGCGCGCCTTCAAGCAGGCGATGCGGGCGGTGGCGGGCTCGGTCGCCATCCTCGCGTCGGAGCATGACGAGATCGGCTTTTGCGGGATCACGGCGACGGCCGTCTGCTCATTCAGCGCCGAGCCGCCTTCGCTGCTGGCCTGCGTCAACCGCAGCAGCACCTTTGCCTCGGCCATTCGCGAAGGTTTGCCCTTTTCCGTCAATCTTCCCGCCGGCGACCAGGAGAATGTTGCGCGTGCCTTTGGCGGCATGACCAAAGCCAAGGGCGTCGCGCGGTTCTCGTCAGGATCATGGGTGCGTGGCGAAACCGGCGCGCCCTTGCTTGTCGGCGCGCGGGCAATGTTCGAATGCCGGGTGGCCGAAATCATCGTGCGGGCATCGCACATGATCGTCATCGGCATCGTCTCGGGGGTCGCGCTGGATCGCGCTGACCGATCGCCGATCTTCTACGCGCATGGACGGTTCCTGACGGTAGGAGATGATGCCAACTGACTGCCGTGACGTGGCGGCGCAGCGATTGCAATTTCAGATCGGCCCGACCACGGGCCCCGACCATAGGCGAAGTGGATTTATTAGAGGGAGTACGGCAATGCGCATTTGGAAGTCCCTTGTTCTGGCTGCACTCATATCGGGTGTAGCGGGTATCGCAACGGCCGAAGAGGTCGTCCTCAACGCCGTGCATTTTACGCCGACGCAGAATGGCTACGCACAGAGTTTCCTTAAGTTCGTTCAGAGGGTGAACGAAAAGGGCAAAGGCGTGGTTCAGATCAACGTGCGTGGCGGGCCCGAGGTCGTTCCGCCGATTCAGCAGGGTGCGGCGCTCAGGAGCGGCCTGATCGACGTGATCGACACGCCGGCAGGTCAGTTCCTGGAGCTCGTTCCCGAAGGCGAGGTTTTCTCTGCATCGACGAAGACGCCCTGGGAGGTTCGCGAAAATGGCGGCTGGGATTTCATCAGCGGAATTTTCGAGAAGAAGGCCAATGCTCATCTGCTGGCGCATGTCGACGCGGGATCGGGCTTCAACATCTTCACCATCGACGAACCCAAGCTCAATGACGAAGGCAGCATTGACTGGAGCAGTCTGAAGATCCGCTCGTCGCCGCTCTATCGTGATTTCCTCGAATCCCTGGGCGCAACCGTCATCGTGCAAGCGCCGGGGGACGTCTACACCTCGCTCGAGCGCGGCGTCGTCAATGCCAACGCCTACACGGTGTTTGGCTATGCGTCCTTCGGCTGGGACAAATTCACCAAATACCGCGTCGACCCGCAATTCTTCAAAACCGATGTCCTGGTCTCGATCAACAAGGCGAAATGGGACGCGCTGTCGCCCGAGGCGCAGAAGCTGCTTGCCGATACGGCCGTCGAATACGAGCGAGAGAGCTACGACGCCAATCTTGCCGAGTCCGAAAAACAGGCACAGGCGATGATCGACGGAGGGCAGAAGGTGATCAGCCTGACCGGCGCCGGCCGCGACAAATTCCTGGCGGCTGCCACCCAGGCGAGCTGGGCGAGGATGACCAAACGCGATCCCAGCAACATCGAGCAGTTGAAGAAGTTCTTTCAATAGTCCGATGGGAGGGCGCCCTTGCGCGCCCTCCATCAAGGTGAGCATGAGGGCCGTCGGGAATGGACAAGTTGTTTGCAGCGATCGGGAAGCTGAGCCTTGCGCTGGCAGCGGCGGCAAAGGTGGTGCTTGGCCTCATTATCGTCGCGGTGGTCGCTGATGTGTGCGTCCGCAACCTGGGCCTGAGACCGCTTGCCTGGGCGGTATCTGCGACGGAATATGGTCTGCTCTACGCGGCATTTCTGCCGATGCCCTGGCTGGTCCACAGCAAGGGCCATGTCTTCGTCGAGTTCCTGCGCAAGGCGCTGCCTGTGCGGGCTCGGGCGGTGCTTGAAAAGCTGGTCTATCTCGCCTGCATTGGCGTCAGCCTCTACCTTGGCAGCGTCGCACTCTCTTCCCTAATAAGCGCCGTGTCGGGCGGCGAATATGAGACGCGCAGCTTCGACATGCCGAAATGGCTGGTCTTTCTGCCCATTACGCTCGCCTTCTATCTCTCGGCGCTGGAATGGCTCAGATACCTGCTCGGCTATGACACGCTGTACACGCTCGACCCTCTGGAAATGGAAGGGCTCTGATCGATGGCCTGGCTGTTTCCATTCGCCGTGCTCGTCGGCGCCATTCTTGTGTTGATGGGCCTTGGGCTGCCGGTCGCCTTCGCGTTCTTCGTCACCAATGTGATCGGGCTGTATTTGTTCTTCGGCGGCTCGATCGGCGTGACGCAGATGATCGCCAATTTCTCTGACGCCGTCTCGACCTATGCGCTCGCCCCGCTGCCGATGTTCCTCGTCATGGGCAGCCTGTTCTTCCGCTCCGGCCTCGGCGAGAAAGTCATCTACGCGCTCGACCTGTGCATCGGCAATCTGCGGGGACGTCTTGCCTATGTCGTGCTCGCCGCCGGCACGATCTTTTCTGCGCTGTCAGGTTCGAGCCTCGCCAATACCGGCATGATGGGCTCGCTGATGGTGCCCGAGATGCTGAAGCGGGGCTACAAGCCGCACATGGCTTACGGACCGGTGCTTGGTGCCGGAAGCCTTGCGGTCATCATCCCGCCATCCTCGCTGGCTGTCTTGCTCGGCTCGCTGGCCCAGATCGACGTTGGCGCGCTGCTCATAGCAGGGGCTCTGCCTGGGCTGCTTCTCGTCGTCATGTACGCGATGCTGATCTTCGCACAGACGAAGATCGACCCTGACGCCGCTCCGCACTATCCGGTGCCCGCCGTTCGTGCGGCCGAGAAGGTGAGGGCGGTCGCCGTCAACATCATTCCGATGAGCGTCATCGTGTTCATGGTGGTCGGCACGATCATCCTTGGAATAGCGACGCCGACGGAGTCGGCAGGGCTCGGATGTGCCGCCGTCTTCGCGTTGTTGTTTGTCTATCGAAGGTTCAGCTGGTCGGTTGTCTGGAAGTCGCTGGACGATGCGATGAAGGTCACGGGTATGACCTTTCTGATCATCTCGGCTTCGACGACGTTCTCGCAGATATTCGCCTTCTCCGGCGCGTCGAACGGCTTTATCCAGTTCATCGTGGGCTACGATCTTGGACCGTATCCCATGCTGCTCATGATGGTGCTCGTCATCCTGCTGCTCGGCATGTTCATGGATCAGGTCTCGATGATGCTGATCACGCTGCCGATCTTCCTGCCGATCGCCCAGCAATTCGGCTACGATCCCGTGTGGTTCGGGCTGATCCTGCTGCTCGCCTACGAGGTCGGCTTCACCACGCCGCCCTTTGGTCTGCTGCTGTTCATCATGATCGGCGTTGCGCCGAAAGGCACGTCGCTCAAAACGGTTGCCATGTCCGCGGCGCCCTACATCGCGCTGACGCTTCTGCTGATCCTGCTGATTGTCCTCTTTCCGCAGATCGCCCTCTTCCTTCCGAACTTGATCTAGCCGAACTCGATCTCGCAGGTGTCTGCATGCGCTTTGCCTATCTCGCTTTCTTCCACGATGACCGCCAGACAAACCTGGCCATAGCCCGTGAAGACGTCGACGTTGCGCGGCGCCTGATCGCGACAACGCCAGGTCTTGCGCTTGCAAACATCTATCTGCCTGAAGTGGCGACGGACATGTTCAACAAGGACGGCCCACCGCCGGTCTTTGGCTTCCAGCTCTATTTCGACGAGCTGGCGGACATGGAGGCGGCGCTCGCGCCGTCCGGCCATCTGCAGGCGCTTGCCGCTCCGGGTATGCTGTCAAGCATCGCCGGGTCGAGGCCGACCCAGCAGGCAATGTGCGTGCGTCCGTTCCCCGTCGAAGACGCTGGCGTGAAGACGTCTGGACTACCCTGCAGCTATCTTGTCCACTACCCCGGGCCGGCTGAAGACATGAGTAGCTGGCTCTACCACTATGTGACGCATCACCCGCAATTGATGCGGGGCTTCCCCGGCATTCGCCATATCGAGGTTCTGTCGCGACTGGATTGGTGCGGCTCGCTGCCCTGGCCGCGGGTCGACCATATGCAGCGCAATCGGGTCATGTTCGACAGTCCTGCGGCGCTGACGCATGCACTGCAATCGCCGGCGCGGCTGGAGATGCGCGCCGACTACAAAACCTTCCCGCCCTTTTCAGGCGGCAGCCGGCACTTTCCGATGTCGACGGAAGCCGTGCATCCTTTGCCACGGACCAAAGCCTCGTAGCGCGAAGAGTTTCGCCGACGCCCAAAATATCTCTGGAGTTTTCATGTACGACTTTCGGAAAAAATGTGTCTCTCTCGATCGCCTCATCGGTACCTTCTGCGCCATCCCGCATCCGGTGGCGGTCGAAGTGGCGGCTGCAAGCGGGGTCGATTTCCTGTGCATCGACTGGGAGCATTCGCAGATTGGCCGCGAGCGGCTTGAGGATCTGGTCCGCGCCGCCGATGTCCACAAGGTTCCCGCCATGGTGCGTGTGCCGGGCCACACGCCGGAGTGGATTGCGGCCGCGCTCGACGCCGGCGCGTCAGGCGTCCTGGTGCCGCGCGTCTCGACGGCCGAGCAAGCGCGCATGGCGGTCATGGCCTGCCGTTACCCGCCTGTTGGCGCACGCGGCGTCGGTCCAGGCCGCGCCGCCGGCTATGGGTACAGGATTCCGGACTACCTCAAGTCGGCCAACGATGTCCTGACGGTCGCCATCCAGGTCGAGACGGCCGAGGGTCTCGCCAACATCGACGACATCGTCCAGGTCGACGGCGTCGACGTGATCTTCATTGGTCCCGGCGATCTGTCCGTCTCGATCGACGCCATGGGGCCGGCCGGCCAGGACAAGCTCAATGCCGCCATCGTCAGGATCGCGGCTGCGGCGCGCGCGGCCCACAAGGCCGTCGGCATCTTCCGTCCCTCGGCGGATGATATCGGCAAATGGTCGAAGCACGGCATCAGCTTCTACATGCTGGCCAGCGACACGATGTTTCTCGGCGCCGGCCTTGCCGCCGGTGCCGCCGCGGCGCGCAGCGCCTCATAGAAAGAATTGGCATGAAGATAATCAAGACCGACGGCGTGTTGTCAGTCGAGGAAGAACAGCTGCGCTACCTCGACGGCTTGAACGCCGAGTTTGTCGAAAAGACGCTTCTCACAGAGGACGCCCTGATCGAACAGTGCCGTGACGCCGATGCATTGATGATATTGCGGGAGCCGATCACGGCTCGCGTGCTGGCGGAACTGAAGAACCTTAGGGTAGTCGGACGGTTCGGCGTCGGGCTCGACTCGATCGACGTCGAGGCCGCCAGCCGTGCCGGTGTCCAGGTAACCTATGTGCCGGACGCCAATCTGGTGGAGGTCAGCACGCATGCAATGGCGCTGATCCTGGCCTTGACGCGCAGGCTGAAACAGTTTGACAGCGCAGTCCGCGCCGGCCGCTGGGCTGCAATGGCTGACGGCGCCGGCATCACGCGGCCGGACAGGCAGGTTCTCGGCCTGATCGGCTTCGGCCAGATCGGACGCCTGACCGCCGAGCGGGCGCGGGTCTTCGGCTATCATATCATCGCCTACGACCCATACATGCCGGCAGAGCGCATAACGGCCGGTGGTGCTGAGCCGGTTGGTTTCGACGAGCTGCTTGCCAGGGCCGACATCGTCTCGCTGCATGTTCCCGCAACACCGGAAACCAGAAACATCCTATCGGCCGAAGCCCTGTCGCGCATGAAGGAAGGGGCGATACTCATCAACGTGTCCCGTGGCGGCCTCGTCGACGAAGTCGCGCTGGCGGATTTGATTCGACGCCGCCATTTGGCCGGGGCCGGCATCGACACATTCGAGCAGGAGCCGCCTTCGCCCGATAATCCGCTGCTGGCGCTGGACGCCGTGCTGGTCAGTCCACACGCGGCTCACTACTCGACCCAGTCTTACGCCGAGGTCCGCAACAAGGTGTTTGCCGATGTCGCATCGGTCCTGCGCGGCGGCAAGCCGGTCTATCCGGTCAACCGGGTGTGACTGCTCGCGGCTGCAAATAGGTTAACCCCGCTTGGGCTTGTCGCGGCGCTCGACGATGTAGATGTGGTCGGCCGCCAGGACGACATCGCCATGCTGGTTGATCACCTCGCAGCGCTCGATGATCCGGCCCGAATCCGGCCGCTTCGGGTCGTCTTCCCTAGCAGAGATGGTGGTGCGGGTCTTGATCGTATCGCCGATGAACACCGGCTTGATGAAGCGCAACCTGTCATAGCCGTATGAGAAGGCGACCGGGTTGATGACGCTTGCCGTCAGTCCGACGCCGACCGAAAAGACCAGCGTGCCATGCGCGATGCGCTGGCCGAACGGCGTCGTCTTCATGAACTCGGCATCCATGTGATGGGGAAAGAAATCGCCGGTATGGCCGGCATGAACGACGAAGTCGGTCTCGGTGATGGTGCGCCCGCTGGTCATCCGCGACGAGCCGATCTGGTAATCTTCAAAGTAAATCGTCTGCTCCATGTCAGGGCCTCGCCGCGATCGGAGTTGCCGGCGCAGCGCTCGATCGGTAGGCGGCCTCGACCAGCGCCATCGTGTTCCAGCCGTCCTCGACGGAACTGACAAGTTCGGCGTCCTCGCCTGATGCGTAGCGCTGGACATTGGCCATGCGGCCGACAAAGGCGTCCGGAAACCATTCGCCGACGAGCGGCACCGTAACCCAGTCGGAGCCGCCCTTGGGATAGATTTCGAGGATGTCCGGCTCGCCGCGCGGATAGTCGAGATTGAGCCCGAGTTTGAGGTAGGCGGCGCCCTCTGTGCCACAGATGCGGAACTCGCAAGCCTGGTGCCGGCGACCGAATTTGTGGTCATGATTGATCGACAGCGCACAGCGCACCGTATCGCCATAGTCGAGGATGGCGCTGGTGCGGGTTTGCGCAACCTTGTGATTGGGATGGCCGAGCGTCTTGGCGTGAACGCCTCTGGGATCGCCGAGCAATTGCCGGATCAGGTCGAGATAATGAATCGAATGCATGGCGATCTCGACGCGCGGCGCCTTGAGCAGGAACTCCCAGAGTTGCCAGGGCGTTGCCAGCGCCAGCCAGGCGTCGAAATCGACCACGTCGCCAAGCCAGCCCTTGGTGATCGCATCCTTCAGCGCCAGCACCATCGGCGCGAAACGGAGCTGGAAATTCACCGCGGCTTTCAGGTTTTTGGAGCGGCAGATTTCAAGGATTTCGGTGGCCTCGGTAAGATCGCCGCCCATCGGCTTCTGGATCAGCGCTACGGCGCCGTCAGGCAACGCCCTGAGCACGCCGGCATGATGAGCCGGCGGCGTCGCCAGATCGAAGACGACGTCCCCGTTCGCCGCGGCTTCCTCGACCGACCGGTAAGCGGTGACGCCCCATTTTGCCGCGAGTTCTTCCGCCTTGTCGTAATCGGGATCGAAAAGCCCGGCGACCGGAAACCCGGCTTTCGCATAGGCCGGGAAATGCGCATCGCCGACGATCGAGCCGGCGCCGAAAATCACGATCGGTCTCGGCTTCGATGGCTGCGCCCAGGCCTGGGCGAGCGAGGCAGGATAGAAAACGCCATCAGTCATGATGGAAGACCTCTTCCATCGAGGCCCACCATTCGCCTTTCTTGCGTGTCGGCAGCGGCTCCTGGCAAGGCATGCACAGCGCCCACCATTCCTGCGTCTTCGGATCAGCGGCCATCTTCGCCATGTCGGCGGCATAGTCGGTGCCGTGATATTCGAAAGTGCTGAACAGCAGGTGCTCCGGCTCCTTGAGGTAGATCGAATAGTTCTTGATGTTGCAGGCGGAAATCATGGCCAGCACATCGGGCCAGACGGCAGCGTGAAGCCGCACATACTCGGCGACCTTTTCCGGCTTGAGGCCGAGCACCATTCCCATCCGCTGCATGTCCGGCTCCCTATTTCATTATGTCGGTCGTGAATTCCGCAATGCTCTTCGCTTTGACCGCGTCCCAATCCCAGTCGATGCCGATGCCGGGCTCGTTCGGCGCCAATGCGTACCCGTTCTCGATGCGCATTTTCTTGCCGGTCAGATCGTCAAGCTGGGGAATATACTCGACATATCGGCCGTTCTGAACCGCGCAGGTCAGGCTGACATGCAATTCCATCAGGAAATGCGGGCAGACCGGGATGTCGAACGCCTCGGCTGCATGCGCCACCTTCAGCCAGGGCGTGATGCCGCCGATGCGGCCGACATCGACCTGCACGATCGAGCAGCCGCCTTTTTGCATATATTCGCGGAAATGCCGGATCGAATAGAGCGACTCGCCGATGGCAATCGGCGTCGACGTCGCATTCGACAGCCGCACATGGCCGTCTATGTCGTCGGCCGGCAGCGGTTCCTCGATCCAAGCGAGGTCGAGATCGCGCAGCCGCTCCGCCCGGCGGATCGCCTCGTCGACCGAAAAGCCCTGGTTGCAGTCGGTCATGATCTCGTAAGCATCGCCGACTGCCTGGCGCACCGCACTAAGCCTGGCAAGATCCTCGGAGCCGTGCGGCCTGCCGATCTTGACCTTGGAGCCGCGAAAACCCTTTGCCTTGGCGGCCAGCGCGTCCTCGACCAGCGCCTCGATCTCGATATGCAGCCAGCCGCCTTCGGTCGTGTAGAGCGGGCAGCGGTCCTTGGCGCCGCCGGCCAGCTGCCACAGCGGCAGGTTTTGCTTCCTCGCCCTGAGATCCCACAGAGCGGTATCGATGGCCGCCAGCGCTATGGCAGTGATGGCGCCGATCGTGGTGGCGTGGGTGGCGAATTCGAGCTCGTGCCAGATCGCCTCGATCATGTCGGCGTCGCGGCCGATCAGCCGCGGTGCAAGATGGTCGGACAACAGCCGCATCACCGAGGAGCCGCCGGTGCCGATCGTGTAGCTGTAGCCGGTGCCGACCGCACCGTCGGCGTCGGTGATTGTGACGATCGGCGTTTCCTGGCTGACGAAACTCTGGATCGCATCGGTGCGCTTGACCTTCGGCACCAGGTCGACCATGCGCAGTTCGACTTTCTCGATCTTGGCCATGACGTCAACCTCGCAATGTCTTGCCGGTATCGGCAGAGAACAGATGGGCCTGCGACAGGTCCAGGCTCATTTTCACCCGGTCGCCAGCCTTCAGCGGTTTTGGATTGAGCATGCGCGATACCCAGTCGCTGCCATTGAATTCGGCGAACACCAACGTCTCGTTGCCGAGCGGCTCGGTGACGGTCACCGGCAGTTCCAGCTGATGCACATCGGCATCTTCACCGGAGCTGATGCCGTGTCCCGTTGGATAGATATCGTCGGGCCTCAAGCCGAACACCACCTTGTCGCCGGTTTTGACATTGGCCTTGAACTGGCTGGGCAGGGGCAGCCTCTCGCCGCTGGCGAACTGCAATTGTCCGTCGTCGATTGTTGCCTCGTGCAAATTCATCGGCGGCGAGCCGATAAAGCCGGCAACGAAGCGCGTCTGCGGCCGGCGAAAGACCTCGTCTGGCGTGCCGACCTGCTCGATGAAGCCGTCGCGCATGATGACGATGCGGTCGGCGAGCGTCATCGCTTCGACCTGGTCATGGGTGACGTAGATCACCGTTGACCGGACCTTGGCGTGCAGCTTCTTGATCTCGGTGCGCATCTGCGTCCGAAGCTTGGCATCGAGATTGGAAAGCGGCTCGTCGAACAGGAAGACGTCGGGATCGCGCACGATGGCGCGACCCATGGCGACGCGCTGGCGCTGTCCGCCCGACAGCTGCGACGGCCGGCGGTCGAGCAGTTGGTCGAGACCGAGAATACCCGATGCCTCGGCGACGCGGCGGTCCATTTCTTCTTTCGCGGCCCCCGCGATCTTCAGCGAGAAGCCGAGGTTCTCGCGCACGGTCATGTGCGGGTAGAGCGCATAGGATTGGAACACCATCGAGATGTTGCGCGAGCGCGGCGGCAGGTCGTTGACCATGCGGCCGCCGATCTCGATCACCCCGTCGCTGATGTCCTCGAGGCCGGCGATCATGCGTAGGGTTGTCGACTTGCCGCAGCCGGACGGCCCGACCAGCGCGATGAACTCGCGGTCGGCGACCTCGAGATCGATGCCGTGCACCACGGCCACCGGGCCGTAGCTTTTGGTGAGTTTCTTCAGGGATACGGTTGCCATGTCAGCCTTTCACCGCGCCGGAGGTGAGACCGCCGACGAGATGTTTCTGGACGATGAAGGTAAGCGTGAGCGCCGGTATGATCATGACCACGGCCAGTGCGCACATGCCGCGCCAATCGATGGTGAATTCGGCCGTATAGTCGAGCAGGCCGACCGGCAGCGTCTTGGAGTTGATCGAGCGCGTCAGCTGCGAGGCCAGCGCAAACTCGTTCCACGAGGTGAGGAAGGCAAAGATGCCGGCTGAGGCGATGCCAGGCCCGGCGAGCGGAAACTCGACCTGCCAAAAAGCCTGCCAGCGCGTGCAGCCGTCGATCTGTGCCGCCTCGGCAAGGTCTTTCGGCACCTGGCGGAAAAAGCCGTCGATCAGCCAGATGGTGAAGGGCACGTTGAGTGCGACATAGACCAGGATCAGCCCGAAATGCGTGTCGATGATCCCGAGCCGCGCAAAGACGAAGAACAGCGGCAGCGACAGCGCGATGCCGGGCACTGTGCGCGTCAGCATCAGGCCGAGGAACATCGCCGACTTGGCACGGAAGCGATAGCGCGCAAAGGCATAGCCGCCGGCCATGCCGATGGCGATGGCGATCACCGTCGAGGTTACCGAGACGATCAGCGAATTGCGGAAATAGTCGAGCACCGGGATGCCGCCCTTGCCGACGCCGCTGAACATGGCGACGTAGGCGTCGAGCGAAAGTTCCTGCGGGATCCACACCGGCGGCTTGGCCATGATCTCGACGGTCGGTCGCAGCGACGACAGCACGATCCAGATGCCGGGCAGGCAGATTACCAGCATGGCCAAGAACAATCCGACGCCGTGAGCGATGCCGAGCGCCTTGTTGCGGACGCGATGCAGGCTGTTCTGATCCATCTTCACCACTCCGCCGCGATCTGCGTGCGCGCCGCGGCAAGCTTGCGGTAGAAATAGACGGTGAACAGGATCGACAGCAGGATCGAGAAATAGGCCATGGCGTTGGCCATGCCCATCCTGGCGTCGCTGTAGGCGGTGCGGGCGACGAGCGTCCATACGAGTTCGGTGCGGCCGGCGGGACCGCCGTCGGTCATGATCTTGACGATGTCATAGGCGCGCGCGACGTCGAGCGAGCGGATGGTCATGGCGATGAAAGCAAACGGCATGATGAAAGGCCAGGTGACATAACGAAATGTCTGCCACGGCGTGCAGCCGTCGACGCGGGCTGCCTCGACCGGTTCGCGCGGCATCGCCAGCAACCCGGCAAGGATCAGGATCGCGAACACGGAAGTCGACGACCAGATTTCGGCGGTGAGGATGGCAATAAAGGCGAGATTGCCGTCGATCAGCCACGGGATGGCGCGGTCGGTCAGGCCGAGCGCCTGCAAGGCGTTGTTCACCAGGCCGATATTGTCGTTGAACATGAATTTGAACTGGAAGCCGACCAGGATCGGCGAAAACATCATCGGGAACATCATGATGGTGCGCAGCACCCGCTGTCCGCGCGACGCCTTCTCCACCAGCAGCGCCAGCCCCAGCCCGATCAGCATTTCCAGATTGAGCGCGACCGTCAGCAGCACCACGGTGCGGGCGAAGGCGATCCAGAAATCCCCGTTGCTCAGGATGTTGACGTAATTGCGTGCGCCGATGAAGACCCAGAGTGTCTCCGGCTTGGTCAGCCGGAACGGCGTGAAGCTGGAGTAGAGCGAAAGCAGCAGCGGCAACACCACCACCGCCGCCAGCACGATGACCGCCGGAAGCAGCAGCAGCAATGGCGGCGAGGGTTTCCAGCCTTTCATGTCGATCCGGTTCTGGTTGGTGCCCGGACACCGAAGGCCCTCATCGGCGAGCTCGGATCGAGACAAAGCGTGTTGCGCATGGTCGGTCTAGAAATGGTTCGGGGGCGCCGCTCTTCGATAAGCGCAGCGCCCCCGTGGGAGATGTCAAAGCTTGCCGGCGTCTTCGAGGATCTGGGTGGCTTTGGCGGCAGCGTCGTCCAGAGCCTGCTTGGAGGTCTTGTCGCCGAGGATGGCCGCCTGCAACTCGGGATAAACGGCGTTGGAGATTTCGATCCATTCAGGCGTCTGCGGCACGGCGAAAGCGTGCTTTGCCTGTTCCTGGAAAGCCGCCAGCACCTCCGTCTTGTAAGGATCGCCAGCCGCTTGCTGGATGTCCCAGTCCCACACCGCGGTGCGGGTCGGCAGTGGTCCGCTTGCAGCTTCAAGCTTCTGGCTGTCCTCGTTGGTCAGGAACCAGACCAAAGATGCCGCGGCTTCCTTGCTGGCGCAGTTTTCGGTGACCGAAAACCCGTGATGCCCCGACCAGCCGGTGCGAATGCCGGCCGAACCCTTCGGCGCCACCTTCACCCCGACATTGCCGGCGACCTTCGATGATTTCGGATCGTTGAAGAACCCTGCCCAGCCCGGCCAGTCGAGATTGATGGCGACGGTGCCCGAGGCAAAGCCCTGGCCGAGATCGTCCCAGAGATAATTGGTGGTGCCGGCCGGCACCGCCTTGGCCTTGTAGAGATTGACGAACCAGTCGAGCGCCTGCACCCCTGCTTCCGAGTTGAAGGCGGGCTTGCCGTCCTTGTCGAGATATTCGCCGCCATCGGCGATGAGCATCTCGTAGAAGCGGCCGTTGATCGCCTCTTCCTTGCCGGCGAACTGGGTGCCATAGAAATCCGGCGGGCTGGCGAAGAATTCCGCCTGCTGGGCAACCTCGTCCCAGGTGTCGGGCGGCACCAGTTCGGTACCGTACTTGGCCTTGTAGGCGGTCTTCTTGGCTTCGTCCTGGTAAAGGCTCTTCTGGTAGTAGAGCGCCGAGACGTCGAACTGCGCGCGCGGCAGCATCACCAGCTTTCCGTCGAGCGTCGAGGCCTTGATCGTCGACGGCACGAAGGCGGCGACTTCCTCCTTGGGCAGCAGTGCGTTGAGATCGGTGTAGATGTCAGGATATTGCGGCGCAAAGGACGAATGGTTCGAGCCGACGCACCAGTTGATGCTGCCGGACGCGATGTCCGACTTGATTTCCTTGTCGAGCTCGAAGTGGTTCTTCTTCGAGATCACGTTGACCTTGGCGCCGGTCAGCTTTTCCCATTCCCCGATGCGCGCGTAGAGCCCTTCATATTGCTGGCCGCCGATCAGCTTGGCGTCGATGGTGACGCCGTCGAACTTGCCGGGCAGTTCGGCAGCAAAAGCAGTGCCCGCACCAAGCGCAAGCAGCGCCACGCCGGCCGATAGGCCGTAAAACAATCTGGTCATTTGGTTCCTCCCAAAAGCCTGTGTCGGCGAACTCGTATCGATCCGACTGCAGCGCTTCATTCATATACAAACAAAACATTTATGCAGCCGTCAAGTTGAAAGTTCTTTCCGGATGCTGGCTATTGTGCGTATATGAAAGTCGAAATTCACTGGGGAGCGAATATGGCGGAGGACGAGGACGATGACCGATATCGTGCCCCGGCGCTGGATAAGGGGCTCGACATTCTCGAGCTTCTGGCCGGCGTCGACGGCGGCTTGACGCAAGCGGAAATCGCCAAGAAGCTCGACCGCAGCCCCAACGAGTTCTACCGCATGCTGGACCGGCTGGTGCGACGAGGCTACGTCACGCGGCCCGACGGCGATCGTTATTCGCTGACGCTCAAGCTGTTTGGCCTGGCGCAGTTGCACGCGCCGGTGCGACGGCTGGTTTCCTACGCGACGCCGCTGATGCGCGAGCTTGCCGAAACCTCGCAGCAGGCAAACCAGCTTGTCGTCTTCGACCGCGGTTCCGCCGTGGTGATCGCGCAGCAGGAGGCTCCTGACTACTGGGGCATCTCGATCCGCGTCGGCTCGCATATCAGCCTGTTCGACACCGGCTCCGGACATGTGCTGCTGGCCTTCCGCTCGCCGGAAGAGCGGCAGATGATGATCTCCGAATATCTGCGCAGCACCGACAGGCCGCCTCAGTCACCGGAGTTCTTTGCCCGCCTCGACCAGGTCCGTGAGCGCGGCTACGAAATGATGGCGTCGCTGCAGACCGCCGGCGTGTTCAATTTGACGGCACCCGTTCTTGGCTCCGACGGCAGGGCAATCGCGGCGCTGTCGATCCCCTATATAACGCTGGTCAATGCCCCCAAGGCGCCCGACATTACCAGGACAATCGAATTGCTGCGGGCGGCGAGCGAAAAGCTCTCGCAACTGGCGGGATGGGCCGTCAACTCGAAGTGAATTCTTATTTGAATGAAGAATTTCTCCGTGAGATGATCCTGAAACGCCAGAGGAGGAGCGCGCCGTCATGATCTTCGATACCCATCTGCACCTGATCGACCAGTCGGCGCTACGCTATCCCTGGCTCTCCGGCGTGCCGGCGCTCAATCGCGATTTTTCCCACGACGAATATGCAGTCCAGGCTCGCCGCGCCGGCATAGAGGGCGCGTTGCACATGGAGGTCGATGTCGATCCAGCCGACATCGAGGCCGAGACCAGCCATGTGAAGGCGCTGTCACAACAGAGGGGTGGTCTGTTGCGCGGCGCAATCGCCTCCTGCCGACCGGAAGAGCCTAGCTTTGCCGCCTATCTGGAGACACAGCGCGCCGATCCCTTCGTCAAGGGTTTCCGCCGTGTGCTGCACGTCATGCCGGACGAGCTGTCGGAAGGCGCGCTGTTTCGCGAAAATATCAAGCGGCTTGCCGGCACCGGCCTGACCTTCGATCTCGTCGTTCTGCCGCATCAAATCCCAAGAGCGATCGCCCTCGCCGATCTCGCGCCGGACGTGCAGTTCGTGCTCGACCATTGCGGCGTGCCCGACATCAAAGGGGATGGTGAGCACCCATGGCGCGAGCATATGACGGAGATCGCGCGGCGTCCGAACGTCGTCGGCAAGATCTCCGGCGTGGTCGCCTATGCGGATGCCGGTTCCTGGACGGTTGAAACCCTGCGCCCTTATGTCGAACACACGATCGGCTGTTTCGGCTGGGGTCGCGTCGTCTGGGGCAGCGACTGGCCGGTCTGCACGCTTGGCGGCGGACTAGCGACCTGGGTGGCGGCGACGCATGCGGTGCTTGGCGGCGCAAGTGACAGCGAGCGGACGAAGCTGCTGTCCGGCAACGCGAAGCGGCTTTGGAGCTTGTAAGCCGCCTCAGATTGTCGCCGAGACGTGCCGCTCGCGTCCGTAGAGCGAAACCAGCAGCACGATGACCAGGCCAAGTGCTGCCTGCACGGTCGAGGGCCGGAAGCCGAGGCCGATCAGCAGCGTGTTGATTTCCGTCAGCACCAGCACGCCGGCGATGGTGCCGAAGTAATTGCCGCGGCCGCCGACAAGGGCGGCGCCGCCGACCACGACCGCCGCGATGGTCTGGAACAGATAGGGCTGGCCGACATCGCCATAGGCCGAACCGGTGAAGCCGAGCAGCAGCACACCGGCGGCAGCGGCGAAGAAGGCGCTTGCGGCATAGGTCACCATCCACATGCGGACCGGATCGATCAGCGCCAGCGGGGCAGCCCCGGGATTGCTGCCGAGCGCATAGAGGCGGCGGCCATAGGGCGTGCGTGCCAGCACCAGCGCCACCAGCAAGGTCAGCACCACCACGCATGGCACCAGCGCCGGCACCGGCAGCGGTCCGACCGAACCGCCAATCGAGACGAAGGCGGAAACGGCTGCAGGCGCCGATCCGGATGGAAAGCCGCCGGTCCATAGCAGGACGGCGCCTTGCACGATCATGCCGACGCCGAGCGTGACGATCAGCGGGTGGATGTCGAGCCCGCGCGAGATCAGGCCGTTCAGCGCCCCGATCAGGATGGCGAGTACGCCGACAATGACGCAGACAAAAGCAAAATTCCAGCCGGCGCCGTAGAGCTGTGCCGCAACGACATTGGCGAAGCCGATGATGAAGGGAATCGACAGGTCGATGCCGCCGAGAATGACGACGAGCGTTTGGCCGATCGATGCCACCGCCAGCAGCGAAGCGATGACCAGCAGCGCACGGATGGCAAACGGCGCGGAATACCCCGGGATGAGCAGCGTGCCGACAATCTGCAAGGCGGCAGCGACCGCAAAAGCGCCGGCGACGCGGGCATTGGTGGACTGAAACCAGGTCTGGCTCATGCTTCTCAGCCTTTCCGTCCCGAGAGCCGTTCCTGCAGCGCCGTCATGATGACGGCCACGACCAGAATGACCCCATAGGCGATCTGCAGCACATAGGTGGAGACGTTGAAGGCGGTCAGCACGCTCTGCAGCAGGAAGATGTCGATGGCGCCGATCGCGGCGCCTAGAAGTCCGCCGCGCCCGCCGGCAAGGCTGACGCCGCCGAGCGCCACCGCGGCGATGGCGATCAGCGTGTAGGTCGGTCCGATATTGGGATCGGCCGAACCGATCAGCGCCGTCAGCATCAGGCCCGCGCAGGCGGCGAGAATGCCTGTTATGACATAGGCGATGAAACGGACTTTGGTGACCGGAACGCCGGCCGTGTAAGCGGCGCGGTCGTCGCTGCCCACCGCCATCAGCTGGTCGTAGTAAGGCGTGCGCCGCACCAGCCACCAGAACAGGAAGATCAGCGCCAGCGGCAGTGCCGACCAGGGCCCCGCCATAGCCTTCAGCCAGACCGGCGCCGGGCCGATCGGCGCCGGCAGGATGGTCAGCGTCATGCCGGTCAGGATCAGATAGGTGCCGAGCGTGGCGACGATCGGCTGGATGCGAACGACGGTCGCCAAAAAGCCGTTGGCGGCACCGATGATCGCGCCAATCAAAAGCGCTGCCGGCACGATGACCAGCGGCGAAGACATGCCGAGCTTGAGAAACAGCAGCTGGATCACGATCGCATTGACGAAGCCCATCAGCGGCCCGACGGAAATGTCGATGCCGCCACGCCCGGCCAGGATGACTGGAGCCGAGGCAAGTGCTGCGCCGATCAATGGCGCGGCGAGCCCGATCAGCGCGCCCCAGGCGGAAGGATGGAAGCGTGTCGGATTGAGCAGCAGATTGACCGCGATCAGGATGACCAGCAGCACGGTCGCGAAGCCCGCGCCACGCCATCGCTCCGCCATGCGCCGTAACCCGCTCATGCCGCGCGTCCGAACATGGCGGCGATCACCGTATCGCTTTTCATCTCGTCTCCGGTGATTTCGGCCGCCACCTGCTGTTCGCGGAAAACCAGCACGCGATGGCAAAGCAGGAGGATCTCCTCGATCTCGCTCGACAGGATGACCAGAGCCATGCCGTCCGCCGCCAGTCCCCGGAAGACATCGTAGAGAACATGGCGCGTCGCCACGTCGACACCGCGCGTCGGATCGTTGAGGAGCAGGATCGCCGGCTCCAGCGCCAGCGCCCTGGCCAGCAGCACTTTCTGCTGGTTGCCGCCGGACAGCGTGGTGATCGAGGCATCCGGCCGCGGCGCGACGATGGAGAGTTTTTCGCGGTAGGCCTCGTAGCGCCGCCGCCGCGCAGTGAAGTCGAGCAGACCGAAACGCATGTCGCGCGACAGTGTCGAGACGGCAAAATTGTCGAGCACCGACTGGGTCGGAAAGATGCCGGTGGCGCGCCGGTCGCGCGGCAAATAGGCGATGCCGCTGGCGACGGCTTTGCGGAAGCTGGTGATCGCGCGCGCATCGATGGTCACATCGCCGGCGGCCGGCCGGTCCAGCCCGGCCAGCACTTTCAGGAATCTCTCCTGCCCATGGCCGTCGAGACCGGCAAGACCCACGATCTCGCCCGGCGCAATCGTCAATGTCACGGGGCTTGCGCCCGGCGCGATCACCACGCCGCGCACCGAAAGGCTGGCGCGCTCAGCCATGAGCCAACTCCGCCGCCGTGCGTGGTGCCATCGCCTTGAGAAGCTCGGCTGCGGTGGACGTGCCGCGTTCCTCGGTCGTCACCACGCTGCCGCCGCGCAGCACGGAAATCCGGTCGGAAAGCGCCATCACCTCGTCCATGCGATGGGTGATGAACAGGATCAGGCAGCCTTCCGAGGCAAGCTTGCGCATCATGGCGAAAACCGCCTCGCGGTCGGCGAAGTCGAGCGCGGCGGTGACCTCGTCGAGAATGAGAATGCGCGGATTGCGGACTACGGCACGGGCAAGCACGACCAGCTGCTGGACCGCCAGCGGCAATTGCCCGGCCAACTGGTCGAGCGGGATCTCGGTCACCGCGAACTGTCTCAGCACCGCTTGCGCGCGCTGCCGCCGCTCGGCGCGTGGCACGGTGCGCGTCAGCAAGCCGTCGAGGCCGAGCAGGATGTTATCCGTCACCGAACGGTCAGGCGCGATCAGCACTTCCTGGAACACGGTGGCGAAACCGGCAGCCTGGAACGCCGCCGGCCCGAAGCCGGCAAAGGGCGCTCCGTCGAGCAGGATCGTGCCGCTGTCCGGCTGGACAATTCCCGACAGCAGCTTGACCAGGGTGCTCTTGCCCGAACCATTCTCGCCGAGGATGGTGTGGATCGTGCCGGCGCGGAACGCGATGGAGGCATTCGCGAGAGCGATCGTTTCGCCGTAGCGCTTCGAGACACCCTGGACTTCCAGCATAAGGGATTCCTGATAGGGAAAAGCCGGCGCCGCCTGCGCGGAGCCGGCTTCATGAACTTACTTGGCGCAGGCGTCCGGCACCTTCGAATAATCCCAGCCCTTGGTCGGCGCCGGATTGGCGAAATAGGCATCGAGCCATTCTTCCGGCATCGGATCTTGCGGCGGAACCGGGAAGATCGAGACGGCGTCCGCCGTCATGCAGTCCTTGTACCAGGTACCGAGATCGGCATTGTGGACCGGCGGAATCGGGATCAGCAGCGTGTTGAGCTTTGGCTTTTGTCCGTCGAGCATACGCGCTCCGATGCGGAACAATGTCTCGGCGGTCCAGTGCGGCAGAACTGCATGGCCTTCGAAGCGATATTTGTCCGGATTGGCTTTCCAGTAGCCGAGCGCGTCGCCGGTGATCGAGCCGGTGATGAGCGGGGCAGGGCGGCCGGCTTCGGCAAAGGCCTCGGCGACGACGCGGCTTTCGCTACCCGTCGTCCACACCGCATCGATCGGCGCCGGATTGGTGGCGATCGCCTGCAGCACGGTCGTCTTGGTGACGTTCGCCGTCCAGTTGCCGTTGACGCTGCGCGAGACCTTGAGCTTAGGGTTCTCGGCCAGCGCCTTGTCGGCGCCCTGACGCTCCTGCACGACGATCGGATGACCGGCGATGCCTTCGACCAGAAGCACGCTGCCGCCGTCCGGTATTGCCTTGCCGATCGCCGTCATCATGTCGTAGCCCCAGCGGGCATAGTTGGAATCGACATTGATGGCATTCGGGCTAGTCACCGACCCAGCCGCGGTGATGAAGGGGATGCCGGCTTTGGCGGCGGCATCGATGGCGTCGTCCAGTGCAGTCGCCGAGCCGGGGATCGAGGTGATGATAGAGCATTTCTTGTCGATGAAGGCGCGGATCTGGTTGATCTGCTGGCTGGCATCATTGTTGGAATCCGACACTTCGAAGCTCGCCACCGTGCCGTCGGCGATCAGTCTTTCGACAAGCCGCTTCAACTCCTTGGTGACGGTGACCCGCCACGGATTGCCCTGGTAGGATTCCGAGTGGCACCATTTCCACGGCTTCGCCGGCGGCGTGAAATTGTCCCACGCCGATGGCAGGATTGTCTGCGGCGCGCCGTCATATTGCGCCTTCAGTTCGCTCGGCAGTCCACCGATTACGCCCGAAACGTCCTGGGCGCAGGCAATTGTCGTGATCGATGCAAGGGCGGTCGCAGCCATAAGGCTGCGGATCAGGCTGTTCATGTTCTCCTCCATTTAAGTTGTTTCAGGCTCCTCCACCGGCAGCGCCGGACACCCGCAACGGGAAACTCTCCAGAAACAGGCGATTGAGATCGGCGACGACGCGGCCGGCATCGTGCTTTTCGGTCAGGCCGAGATTGATGCGATCGGACGCAGCCTGCTGGAAGGCCATGTAGCCATCGTGCCGTGGCCTGACCCAGGCGCCTTCGAGTGTGGCGCGCGTATCCTTGTAGAAATTGCCGGCGGCTGCATTGACGGCCGTATCGTCCCAGGCCGCGGCATGGCCGGGCTGGCCGCCGGCCGCGGCATAGAGACCTTGCTGCACCTCGCGGCTGGCGATCCAGTAGGCAAAGTCGATGGCCGCCTGCTTGGCCTTCGAAAAGGCCGACACGGCAATGCCGGTTCCGCCCAGCGCCGAGCCGACCGGGCCGGCATTGCCGACGGCCGGGATGTCCGCGAAGGCCAGGCTGTTGGTCCGGAACCCGGCAATGGCATAGGAGACATAGCCATAGATCAGCGGCGCACAGGCGATCCGCGAGCCGGATCTGGCCATTTCCTCCAGGACGTCGATAGGGTCCATGCCAAGGCAGGCCGGGTCGACGAGAGCCGTGATCTCACGCATCATCTCGAAAACGCGGCTGCCCGTTGCCGGATCGATGTGATCGCCAGGCTCTTCGGTGGCCGGCCGGCCGAGATTGCCGGCAAGCGTGTAGAACACCATCAGCGAATGCGGCGGCCTCAGCGGCAACAGCACGCGGCCCTGCCGCGCCAGGTCGAGCACGTCGGGCCAGTTCGTCGGGGCGGCAGAAAGCATGTCCGGCCGCCACGCCTGCACCTGGCTCGCCGTATCGATCGGAAACGCCCACTGCCGGCCTTGCCAGTTGTAGCTCGGATAGGATCGTCCGACGCTGCCCGCCGCCAGTGCCGCACGCTCCGCTTCACGGCCCGCGACATCGAGCGGCGCCAGGCAATTCTCGGCGGTGATCTGGCCGACATGCGGATGATCGATGACGATCAGATCGTAGGCACGGGCCAATTCCTCGACCGGGAAGGATTCGAAATCCTGCAGCGAGCGCTTATCCCATTCGATGGTAACGCCGGTCCGTTCCTTCCACAGCGCCGAACAGGCGACCATAGGATCGTAGCCGCGCGGATGGCTCCAGGTCATGCCTTTGAGCCTCACGTCGCTCACAGCCCGAACTCCTTGCGGATCTTTGCGCTGTGCTCGCCGATGCGTGGCGCGGCGCGCTCGACCTTGGCGCGGACGCCATCGACCCGGAGCGGGGAGCGCGTGGTGAGGATCGAGACGTCATCCTCGCGCGTCACCGTCTGCAGCATGTCGAGCACCTGAAAGCCCTCGCTGGCCATCATCTCCGGCCAGGTCAGCACCTTGGCGCACCAGATGTCGGCAGGCTCGAGGATGGCGAGCCATTCGTCGACCGTCTTCGTCGAGATTTGTTGCGCGATGATCGCCTTGATCTCGTCACGGGCGGTGAACCATGTCGACGGCTGGTCGCGGTAGGGCGCTAGCTCTGCGAGCCCCAGAAGATCGGCGAGCTTCGGGATCGGCGTCATGGCGATCGCCAGATAGCCGTCCTTGGCCGGATAGACGCCGTAGGGCGCCGACAGATAGGCATGGGCGCTGCGGAAGGCCGATCGCCGCGGCAGGCGGCGGCCGTCATTGAGATGCGTGGTCAGCACCTCGAACTGGAAGTCGACCAGCGCTTCGAGCAGGCTGGTCTCGACATGGCTGCCGGTGCCGGTCACGCCGCGCCGCACCAATGCGGCAAGGATGCCTTGCGCGGCGGCGGAACCCGCCAGCATGTCGGCGATCGCCAGGCCGAAGGGCACCGGTCCCTGGTCCTCGTCGCCGTTCAGCCACATCACGCCGGAACGGGCTTGCGCCAGCAAATCCTGCCCAGGCCGCTTGACCCAGGGGCCTTCCTCGCCATAGCCGCTGATCGAGGCGTAGACCAGACGTGGGTTGATCTTGCGCACCGCCTCATAGTCGAGGCCCAGGCGCTCGATGACGCCTGGCCGAAAGTTCTGGATCAGCACGTCGGCCTTGGCCAGCAGGCCGCGCAGCGCCGCAAGGTCGGCCTCGTCCTTGAGGTCGATGGCGAGACTTTCCTTGGCCCGGTTGATGGCATGGAAGATTGTGGAATCGCCGCCGATCTCGGTGTCGCTGAGATAAAGCCGGCGCGACAGGTCACCGCCGTCCGGCCGCTCGATCTTGATGACGCGGGCACCGAGGTCGAGCAGCCGCAGCGAGCAGTAAGGGCCCGACAGGAACTGGCTCATGTCGACGACGACGAGCCCGGTCAGCGGCAATTCGGTAGTGGCGGCCATCGCCTATTTCTCCGTCTTGCCGGCGAAATCGGCCGGATTGCGATATTTCACCGTCTGCAGGTGCTCGCAATAAAGCACGAGCTCTCCTTCACCCTTGAAGACTTCATAGCTGGCGCGGATCAGACCCATCTCTTTGTATTTGGGTTTCTTGTCGAGATTGGAGCGGATCGAATAGATCGTGTCGCCGATGAACACCGGCTTGATGAAGCGCAGTTTGTCGTAGCCATAGGAGAAGGCGTTGATGCAATTGGTGGCAACGAGCCCGAGCCCGGCCGAGAACACGAAGGCGCCGGCGACCAGGCGCTTGCCGAATATGCCTTCCGTTTCGGCGAACATCTGGTCCTGCACGTAAGGGTGGATATCGAGCACCAGCGCGTTGAAAAGGTGGCTATCGCCCTCGGCCATGGTCCTGCGTAGCGAACGGATTTTCTGGCCGACCGGCCAGTCCTCGTAGAACCAGTTCTCCGCGTTCCAGACCGGGAGATCGGCGTGGTCCTTCGGCATGTTGGCGGGATGTGTCGACGCCACGCCGACGGTCGGCGCGAAACCAGTCATGACGGTATCCGTTGGAAGCATGGATCATCCGTCCGGGCGCGCCGCGGACCAGCGAATTGCATGATCGATCCTCCCGTCAATCTTCTTTTGTGAATACTATTTTCACATATGGGGTTGTGTTGCAAGCGTGAACAGGCGAAATTTTGCTCGGATCCGCAGCGGGCAACGCCGGCGGAACAAGGGAGGATTTGATGCAGAATGCCTGTCTGGTCTTCGTGGGCAGCCTCAACCGCGAGGCGCCTTATTTTCAGGGCGCGCGCGGTGTCGGGCTGGGTGTCTACAGCTTCGACGAAGAAACGCTGGAGACGAGGAAGTTGGCCGAAACGGGTGACGTCGACAATCCGACCTTCCTGTCGGTGACGCCGGACGGTTCCCACATCTATGCCAACTCCGAAGTGTTCGCCTGGCGTGAAGGCGTGGTCTCGGCCTACCGCTTCAACAGGCAAACCGCCGCGCTGTCCTACATCAACAAGCAGCCCAGCCTCGGCAGCATCACGGCGCACAACACCATCACGCGCGACGGCACGAAGCTGCTGGTCGCCAATTACGGCATGGGCGAAGGCGGTCCCGATCGCTCGGTCGTTGTCTATGGATTGCGCGAGGATGGTGGCCTGACCGCACCCTTGTCGAGCGTCGCCCATGCCGGAACTGGTCCTGACACAGCTCGTCAGGAACGCCCCCATGCTCACAGCGTCACCGAGACGGTTGCCGGCGGCGTGGCGATCGTCGCCGATCTCGGCATCGATCGGCTTGTCTCGTACCGCATCGGGCCTGATGGCAGCCTGACCAGACTGGCGGAGTCGGTGCTTGCCTCAGGCGCCGGCCCACGTCACGTGGCGCTGCATCCTGGCGGCCGCTTCGTGTTCGTCATGAACGAACTGGATTCAACGATAGTGTCGCTCGCGCTCGACGATGTGCCAGGAAGGCTCTCGGTCATCGACACGAAGCCGGCCGTGCCGGCCGCGGCGCGCGACGGCAATCATTGCGCCGACATCCAGATCTCGCCCGACGGCCGCTTCCTCTACGGATCCAACCGCGGCCACGACAGCGTCGTGGTGTTTTCCGTCGACCAGGAAACAGGCACGCTTGCGCTGGTCGATTACACGTCCTGCGGGGGCGCCACGCCGCGCAATCTGGCGCTGACACCCTCGGGCCGCCACCTCTTCTCCGCCAATCAGAACGCCGACCGCATCTCGATTTTCGCGCGCGACGCGGCCACGGGCCGGCTGGCCGACACCGGGCGATCGATCGATGTCGGCACGCCGATGTGCGTGAAGATCGTGCGTTAAAGCCATCGGTCCTCCCAGGGCACGCACGGTCCTGTGATTTCGGCTGAGCCATCAGCGTGGTAGCTTCCAGTCGTTTCCGCCCCGGAGTCGTCATGCGTACCAAGCTGCTAGAAATCACCCTCGCTATGCTGCTGCTGGTTGGCGGCGTTCCAGCCGGCCATGCGGAAGTGGCCGAGCGGCCGTCGCCTTCGGGTGGCGTTCTGTCGCTGCTTCCGCCGCCCCAGATCTCCGATCATTCGATCGTGATCGCGGGGCGTACGCTGAACTACCAGGCAAAGGCCGGCACTCTGTCGTTGCTATCCGGCAAGGGCGACGTCACCGCGGAAATTTTTCATGTCGCCTACACACTGCGTCCCGAGCCAAGCCGGGAGCCTGATCCCAAGCGCCCGATCACGTTCGTATTCAACGGTGGTCCGGGCGCGGCTTCCGCCTATCTGCATCTCGGCGCGCTCGGTCCACGCGTCATGGCGACGGCGGCTAATGGAAGCTTTCTTCCATCGCCGCAGAAGCTTTTGGACAACCCGAACACATGGCTCGACATGACCGACCTGGTCTTTGTCGACCCGGTCGGAACCGGTTACAGCCGCGAAGCACCCGGCACCGAGGCACGCAGCTTCTGGGGCGTCAACCAGGACGCCGCCTCGATGGGCGCCTTCATCAGGCTTTATCTGGCACAGGCGGGCCGCACCGCGTCGCCGGTGTTTCTTGCTGGCGAAAGCTATGGCGGGTTTCGAGCGGCGCTGCTTGCCAAGACGCTTCAGGAAGATATCGGCATCAGTCCGAGCGGTATCGTGCTCATCTCGCCGGCGCTTGAATTCACCCTCGTGCGGCCAGACGAGTTCCAGCCGCTCCACTGGGCGCTCGAGCTCCCGTCGCTGGCGGCGGTGCGCCTGCGCAGTGAAGGCGTTACCGGTTCCGAGCTGCAAGAGCGGTTGGCCGATGTCGAACGCTATGCGCTTGGCGACTATCTCGTTGCGCTTGCCGGCGGGCTCGAAGAGGGTGGGCGCTTGGCGAGCCCGCGCGTGGCCGAAATCACCGGCCTGCCGCTCGAACTCGTCAAACGAAACTTTGCACGCATTCCCACCGCACTCTTCGCCAGGGAGTTTGCCCGGGCAAGGGGCAATGTTCTCAGCGCCTATGACGGCACGATCGAAACGGCGGACATCGCCCCGGAAAGCCTGAGGTATAGCGGCCCTGATCCAGTGCTCGATCGAAGCGTGCCGGTGCTCACTTCGGCCTTTGTCGGCTATATCAGTGAGGAATTGAAATTCCGCACCGATCTAAGTTACCGGCTTCTCAACCGTGAAATCAGCGGCAATTGGGATTACGGGACGAGCCCGACGCGCCAGGGCTATGTCGGCGTGATGGATGACCTTCAGCAGGCGCGCGCGTTGAACCCCGGCCTCGGCGTTTTGATCGTCAACGGCTACACCGACCTGGTGACACCCTATTTGGTGTCACGCTACCTTGTCGGCCAGGTTCCTTCGCTTCCTGGCGCAAAGCCCATCCGCGTCGACCTGCTGGAGGGCGGTCACATGATGTATTTCAGGCCGGAGAGCCGGCGCGCGCTGAGAGAGGCCGCATCCGAGCTTTACCGAACGCCGAACTGAACGGTTTTGTGAAGCAATTTTCGCCTTCCGAATTTGAAAGACGCTTTGGCCGCCTTCGAACGATGCGTGCGGCCATGAATGCGGCGACTGCGACCGGATAGTCGATCATCACCTGATGGTCTTCGTCTAATCCTAGGATCCAGCCGGCATCACTGCGTGCATGACGCCGGCCTGAATGCCGGACGCCAACTCTTTTCGATGAGCGCATTGACAAAAAATCATCGCCGCAATAATCCAATATATTGGATGCAATACGTAGATCGCTTGCGAACAGAAGCATGCCGGGCGCGTGATGATCGTCGACAAACCTGGACCTGAGGATAGAAGCCAATGAACCTGGATCGCGTCATCACGGTCGTCGGGGCCCATGCCGAAGGCGAGGTGGGCCGGGTGATCACCGGCGGCGTCCTGACGCCGCCCGGTGCCACGATGTTCGAGCGCATGGAGGCCCTGGAACGCGATAGCGCATGGCTCCGCAACATGCTGCTGTTCGACCCGCGCGGCAGCGTCAATGCAGCCGTCAACCTGATCACGCCGCCGATACGCGCCGATGCCGATATCGGCATGATCGTCATGGAGTCGGATTATTTCGTGCCGATGTCGGGGTCGAACCTGATCTGCACGGTCACGGTCGCCCTCGAGGCGGGCATGATCCCGATGCGCGGCGCTGAGACCATTGTCAGGGTGGATACGCCGGCCGGCCTGGTCGAGGTGACGGCGGACTGCAGTGGTGGCAAATGCCGCCGCATCACGTTCCGCAACATCCCGTCCTTCGTCATGCATCGCGACCGGATGGTCGACGTGCCCGGGATCGGTTCGCTGCGGGTCGACGTCGCCTATGGCGGCATGATCTACTGCATTGTCGATGCCGAGGATGTCGGCGTGACGCTGGCCCGCGACGAGGCGCGCGACCTGATCGAGCTCGGCGAGCGCATCAAGGCCGCCGCCGCCGAACAGCTTCCCTCGATCCATCCGGAAAACCCGTCGATCAACACCATCAACCAGACCGAGTTTGCCGGTCCGCTGCGGGTCGTCGATGGCGTGAAGACCTCGAAGAATGCTGTTGTCGTCTCTCCCGGCCGGCTCGACCGTTGCCCCTGCGGTACGGGAACCTCCGCGCGCATGGCATTGCTGCACGCACGCGGCGATCTCGCTGTGGGCGAGAAATTCCGGCATACCTCGATACTCGACACCGTCTTCGATTGCCGCATCGTTGGAACGGCCACGACGGGCAATGTGCCCGCGGTGGTGACGGAGATCTCCGGGCGCGCCTGGCTGACCGGAGTGAGCCACTACGGGGTTGATCCGGAGGATCCCTTCCCGGAGGGCTATCGCCTGTCGGACACCTGGTTCAGGTAACCGCAGAAACTTCGCCGGCTAATCAAACTGCGCAAGACCCATCACGCAACACGAACCGGACAGGCAAGCAAACCGATGACGAAATCAAAGAATACCGACCTGACCTGGCTCAACCCGCCACCACACCACGCGTTTTCCGGCAACACTTTAAATGTGCACACCGGCAAGGAGACCGATTTCTGGCGCGAGACATTCTACGATTTCTGGCGGGACAGCGGTCATTTCCTCTATCGCCAGGTCGAAGGCGACTTCAGCGCCGAGGTCACGGTCAAGGGCGACTACAAAGTGCTCTACGACCAGGCCGGATTGATGGTCCGGTTGAGCGAGACGCACTGGGTCAAGGCCGGCATCGAGTACACCGACGGGCTGATGTACTTCTCCGTCGTCGTCACCAACGACGCTTCCGACTGGTCGCTGGTCAGCATTCCGGCAAGTCCGGACGGCGTCAGGATTCGCTTGACCCGGCACGCCGAAGCGATCCGCGTTCAATATCTCGATGCGTCCGACGGCCACTGGAAGCCGGTGCGGCTTGCCTATTTCCCGCCCTCGAAAACGATCGATGTCGGCATGATGTGCTGCTCGCCGCAACGCGAAGGTTTCGAAGTGACATTCAGTGATTTTTCGGTTGGTCCGGCGATTTCGAGGGAACTCCATGACTGAGATGACTGAGACATCCCAAGTGGCGCCGGCCGCCAGCCGCGCGCGTCGAGATGCGGGCAAGGTCCGCTGGGCGATCGTGGGAGCAAGCCAGATCGCCCGCTCTTGGGTCGCCAAGGCGATCCAGTCCGTGCCGGATGCGGATTTGGTGGCCGTTGTCAGCAGGAGTGCGGAGCGCGGCCGTGCATTCGCCAACGATCTCGGGATACCGGTATCCGCGACAAGCCTCAAATCCCTTCTTGCCGAAACCGCGCTCGACGCGGTCTACGTCTCGACGAACAATGACAGGCATTGCGACGACACGCTCGAGGCTGCGGCAGCCGGCCTGCACGTGCTTTGCGAAAAGCCGCTGGGGCTGACGCTATATGATGCCGTCAAGATGGCCAGGGCCTGCGACAGCGCCGGCATAGTCCTGGCGACAAACCATCATATGCGTGGCGCGGCGACGCACAGGGCCATCCGCGACCTGGTGCAAACAGGCCAGATCGGCCGGCCGCTTGCCGCACGTGTGATGTATTGTGAATACCTGCCCAAGGAATTGCAGACCTGGCGCACGAAGGACAAGGAACAGGGCGGGGTCATCTACGACCTGACCGTGCACAATGTCGACGTTCTGCGCTTCGTCCTTGCGGACGAGCCGGTCGAGGTCATGTCGATGAAGGCGAGCAGCCTGATCGGCGAGAATGGCGTGGAGGACCAGGTGCAATCCATCGTCAATTTCGCTTCCGGCTTGATAGCCTACATGCATGAGGGCCAGGTCTTCGCCCATCACGAGACCGCGCTTGAGATCCATGGCACCGAGGGGTCGATCTATGGCCGGGGCATCCTGGATGAGGCGCCGTCCGGTCAGGTCTATCTTCGCCGCGGCACCGAGATGACGGAAATCCCGGTCGAGACCGCCAACCTCTACGCCACCACGATCGCCCAGTTCGACGCGGCAGTGCTTCATGGCGAACAACCGGCGGCGACGGGCTGGGACGGGGTCGCCTCGCTTGCCACGGCACTGGCCGTCAGGCGTTCGGCACAAGAGGGGGTGCGTGTGTCCGTGCCGCGCTTCGAGGGAAATCCGCCCGTTCCGGTGGCATGACATGCCCGTATAGGCGTTGCCGCAAGGTCGATTTCAGGGTGGACTTTCAGATAGAATATTGTAGATTGGATACATTATTGCGAAATGTGAGTCCAAGGAGAGACCAGACGATGACGCATTGGCAGGGGGTATTCCCGGCGGTTACGACCAAGCTCGACCAGGACGGTTCGATCAATCTCGAAGCGACGAAGGCAAGCATCAACCGTCTGATCGACAATGGCGTTTCCGGCATCATCGTGCTGCCGATGCTCGGCGAGAATGCCTCGCTGCTGCCGCAGGAGAAGGAAGCCGTCATCCGGGCCGCGAAGGAAGCCGTTGCCGGCCGCGTTCCGCTTCTCTCCGGCTTGGCCGAGATTTCGACCGCAGGCGCGGTCGCTGGCGCGCGCAAATTCCAGGATTACGGCGCCGAAGGGCTGATGGTGTTCCCGAGCCTCGGCTACAAGACCGACCCGCGCGAGACGGCGGAATGGTACAAGGCGATCGCCGGCGCCAGCGACCTGCCGATCATGATTTACAACAACCCAATCGCCTATGGCGTCGACGTCACGCCCGCCATCCTCGAGGTGCTGGCTGATTGCCCGACCATCGTGGCGGTCAAGGAAGAGACCGGCGACGTGCGCCGGGTCACCGACATGTTCATCGCGCTGGGCAATCGCTTCGATATCTTTTGCGGCGTCGACGACCAGATCGTCGAGAGCATGTCGCTCGGCGCTACGGGCTGGGTTTCGGGCATGACCAATGCCTGGCCGAAGGAATGCGTCCAGATTTTCACCCTGTGCGCGGCCGGGAATTTTGCCGGGGCACGCGACCTCTATCGCGTCATGACGCCGTCCTTCCACCTCGATACGCATGTGAAGCTCGTTCAATACATCAAAATGGCCGAGCACCTCGTCTACGGCGCGCCCGAATGGACCAGGGCGCCGCGACTGCCGCTGGCCGGCGAGGAGCGCGAGCGCGTCATCGCCACGATCACCGCAACGATCGAACAGCTCAAGCAGATGCAGTCACGCCGGGCTGCCTGATCTCACGCGAACGTCTGGGTCGAGGGGCAAAGCTCCGCGTCGGTTGCGCTTCTAAGCCGCAGCCGATGTGTCAGGGATGGACTGTATGGATAAAGTTCCAATGTTCGGCGTGCCCGATCTGAAGCAGGTCCGCGATATGGCGCGCCGGCTGGACACGTCCTGGATCGGCGGCGGCTTTTCACGCGACGGCGGCTCCGAGATCGCAAACATCATGTCTCCCCGCGACGGGGAGACGATCAGCGAGGTCGCCTTTGCCAGCGAGAGGCAGGTAGATCTCGCGGTGCAGGCTGCCCGTACGGCGCTGAAGGCGGATTGGGGCGGGATTGGGCACGAAGGGCGTGCGGCGTTGATCCGTGCGCTGGCGGACGCCATCGAAAAAAATCGGCTCGAATTGGCGCTTCTCGAAAGCCTCGACGTCGGCAAGCCGATCCTGCATTCCTACAATGACGATGTGCCGACGACGATCGGCGTGCTGCGCTGGTATGCCAGCCTGACCGAAACCGCCTACGATCTCAGCCCTGCCCGTCGCAAGGGCGTGCTCAGCCAGATCGTGCGCGAGCCGCAAGGCGTGGTCGGCATCGTCCTGCCCTGGAATTACCCGCTGACCACGCTGGCGCTGAAGATCGGCCCGGCGCTGGCCGCCGGCAACACGGTCGTCTGCAAGCCGGCCGACGATACGCCGCTCACCACGCTGCGGCTGGCGGAATTGGCGATCGAAGCGGGTTTCCCGGCTGGCGTCATCAATGTCGTGCCCGGCACCGGCGCGGTTGCCGGAAAGGCGCTGGGCCTGCATGGCGATGTGTCGGCGATCAACTTCACCGGCTCGACCGCTACCGGACGGCGCTTTCTGCACTATTCGGCCGATTCGAACCTGAAGGAAATTTCGCTGGAATGCGGCGGCAAGAATCCTGCCATCATCCTGCCCGATGTCAAATCGCTCGACCGTTTCGCAGACGAAATTTCAGCCGGCTTTCTGATGAATTCCGGCCAGCTCTGTTCGTCGATATCGAGGGTTCTCGCGCCGCGCACGCTGGAAGCCGATCTTCGCGACATGCTTGCCGCGAAAATGAAGGAATGGCCGATCGGCGATCCTTTCGATCCGGCCACGCGCATCGGGCCGCTGGTCAGCGACGTCCATGCGGCCAAGGTCCATCACGCCATCGACACTGAGAAGCGGCGCAACAATGATTTCAGCGAGTCGGCAGCCGAAATCACGGGCGCGTCGCCACGCCTGACAAAGCCGGTGGTGTTCTTCGACGTCGCCGAAAATGCCGATGCCTGGAGAGAGGAAATTTTCGGGCCGGTTTTGTCCGTCAGGTTCTACGATGAATTGGATGATGCCGTTCGCAGCGCCAATGACACGCAATATGGCCTGAGTGCCTATGTCTTCGGCGACGATCCAGACGCAATTGGCGAGGCATCGGCTACGCTCGACGCGGGTTTCGTGGCGATTAACGCCTTCTGCGAGGGCGATTGCACGACTCCGTTCGGCGGCTTCAAGACGTCCGGCTTCGGCGGCAAGGACAAAGGCATTCATTCGCTCGACCAGTATTCCCGGACCAAAAGCATCTGGTGGGCGACATAGGAATTCAGCCTGGCCCGAAACAATCGCCCAGGTGCAAGTGAAGGTAAGTTCGACATGGCTTCCAAGGCGTATGACTACATCGTCGTCGGGGCAGGTGCCGCCGGTTCGATCGTCGCCGCCAGGCTAGGCGAGGACAAGAGCGTTCGGGTGCTGGTGCTGGAGGCCGGCCCGAGCGACAATTCCATCTACGTTCGAATGCCGGCCGCCATGTCCTACCCGCTGACCGACCAGCGCCGGATCTGGAGTTTCGAGACGGGACCGGAGGCCGCGCTCGGCGAGCGCATGATCACGCATGTCAGGGGCAAGATGCTGGGCGGCTCCGGGTCGCTCAACGGCATGGTCTATGTCCGCGGCAATCCGCGCGATTTCGACGGCTGGGCGCAGGACGGTCTGCCGGATTGGTCGTATGCGCATTGCCTGCCCTATTTCAAGAGGCTGGAGACTTACGACAAGGGCGCCAATGCCTATCGGGGCGGCGACGGGCCAATCGCGGTCACGACGCTCAAAGGCGATCTGCCGGTCTTCAAGGCGTTTCTCGAGGCTGGTCAACAGGCGGGTCATCCAATCAATCCCGACTACAATGCCTATCGCCAGGAAGGCGTCCATATTTACCAGGCGAACATCGACAGGGGTGTGCGGGCGAGCGGCGGCAGGGCCTATCTCAGGCCTGCCATGCGCAAGGGCAATGTCGAGCTGAAGCTCAACGCGCTGGTGCATCGGGTCAATTTCGACGGCAAGCGCGCGGTCGGCGTTACCTACGAGACGGATGGCGCCGTCCACACCGTCGAAGCCGGACGCGAAGTGGTGCTGTGCGGCGGCGCCTTCAACTCGCCGCAGCTTTTGCTGCTGTCGGGCGTCGGTCGCTCAGACGAACTGGGCAGTCTGGGCATCAAGTCGGTCGCAGACGTGCCCGGGGTCGGCAAGGGGCTGGTCGACCATGTCGCCGTTTCGGTGCGTTACAGGGCATCGCGTCGGGGCGTCTCGCCCGCCATGGACCTGAACATGTTCAAGATGGGCCTGATCGGCGCGCAATGGCTGTTCCTGCGTTCCGGGCTCGGTGTGACAAATCTTTGGGAAGTCGGCACGTTCTTCAGGAGCAGTGCGGCTGCCGATTATGCCAACATCCAACACGAGTTTTTGCCGATGCTGGGCGAACTTATGCACGGCAAGGTCAATATCGAGGAGGGGTTCCAATACCAGACATGCCTGATGCGACCGAAGAGCCGGGGCGCCGTTACGCTGAAATCAGCTGACCCGCGGATGCATCCGTCGATCGTTTCCAATTACCTCGCGCATCCGCAAGACCAGCGGGATCTGATCGACGGCGTGCGTCACACCGACGAGATCATCCAGCAGCGCGCCTGGGACGGCATGCGCGGGCAAGCCTTGACGCCTGGGATCAGAACGATGCCCGATGCCGAAGTGCTTGCCTGGCTAAAGGAAAACCTCGGCACGCAATACCACCCCTGCTCGACCTGCCGTATGGGCGTCGACGACATGTCGGTGGTCGACGCCAACGGAAAGGTGCACGAGACCGAGGGATTGCGTGTCATCGATGCGTCGGTCATGCCGCGTATCACCAGCGGCAATTTGCACTGCCCGACGATGATGATCGCGGAAAAGCTTGTGGACCGCGTGCGCGGGCGCGCGCCGCTGTCGCCAGAGGCGGCAGAATATGCGGATCAGCGTTGATGCGATGCCGACATTGGACCTCAAGGAAATATTGGATACGATCCTGCGACAAGTAGAACGATTCTGAAAGCGCCTGCTATGCCGACACCGCCGAAGCCTCTGTTGCAGCGCCAGACCGTAACCGCGATGGTGGCGGAATATATAGCCGCCAAAATTATTGGCGGCGATTATCCCGGCGGCCATCAGATCCGCCAGGAAGCGATCGCGGCCGAGTTGGGCGTCAGCCGGATCCCGGTGCGCGAGGCGCTTCTGCAACTGGAAGCCGAAGGTCTTGTCGTCATCAGGACGCATCGTGGCGCAGTCGTTTCCGATTTATCGGCTGACGATGCGATCGACCTGTTCGACGCACGGCTTCTGCTGGAACCGTTCCTCGTCAAAAAGGCCATAGCGCGCCTGTCCAATCAGGACATCGCCAATGCCGAGCGGGCGCTTCAGGATTACGAGGCTGCTATCGCCAGGGGCGATCCGAAGGAGCTCAGCCGTCTCAACTGGGCCTTTCACACGGCGCTGCTCGAACCGTCGATGCGACCGCGCTCGATGGCGGTGCTTCAAACGCTCTACAGTTCGGCGGATCGCTATCTGCGCCTGCAGATCGAACCGTTGAAGGCGCAGACCAAAGCGCTGCAGGAGCATCGTGACATTTTTGAAGCCTATCGCCGGCGTGACGCGGTCGAAACGTCGAGGCTGCTCAAGAAGCATGTCGCCGATGCGGCCGATGAGATCGTCAGCCAACTGAAGCGGGGCGAAGCAGCCAGCTGATCCTGTCCCGGATTTTTCGATTCCGGTCGCGTTCACAGTTCCCTTATTCACCGTACAGAGTGCTGCCGCTTTGGCGGTCGAAGACATAGATGTCTTGCGGGTCGACAAAGAGGGGAAGTTCGCTTCCTCGTCGCAAGGAACCATCGGGCGGTACACGCGCAACCGCCTTCGTGCCAGCGATGGTGAAGTGAACGAGCGTGTCCATTCCAAGAGGTTCGACGAGCTCCGCAGCGGCGCTGATCCTGTTTCCAGACTGGCCGCCTTTGGGGGTGGGCGAAAGATGTTCGGGCCGGATGCCGAGATCAACAATCTGTCCCGCCACATCGGCGAATCTGGAGACGCTACTCGGCAGTTCGAGGCGTGTGCCATCGGACAGGACGCCGCTGAATCGATCGTCGTTTCGTTCGAGCGTCGCGCTGACGAAATTCATGCCCGGCGATCCGATAAATCCGGCCACGAACTTGGTTGCGGGCCTCAGATATAGTTCCTGAGGCGGCGCTATCTGCTCGATCCTGCCGGCATTCATCACCACGACCCTGTCGGCAAGCGTCATCGCCTCGATCTGATCATGGGTGACATAGACGGTCGTGGTCGGCACCGCTTCGTGGATCTGTTTAATCTCGGCACGCATCTGGACGCGGAGTTTGGCGTCGAGGTTCGAGAGTGGCTCGTCGAAAAGAAAGACCGCCGGATTCCTGATCATCGCGCGGCCCATGGCAACGCGCTGGCGCTGTCCCCCGGAGAGTTGTCTTGGCTTGCGTTTGAGCAGATGTTCGATATCCAGGATCCGGGCGGTCTCGGCCAGTCGCGTCTGGATTTCGCCGCGCGGCGTCTTCTTCAAACGCAACCCGAACGTGATGTTGTCCTCTACCGAGAGATGCGGGTAGAGCGCGTAATTCTGGAAAACCATGGCGATGTCGCGCTCTCCCGGCAACAGGTCGTTGACCCGCCGCTCGCCGATTTTGATCTCGCCATCCGTTATCGTCTCCAATCCCGCGATCATGCGCAGCGTGGTGGACTTTCCGCAGCCAGAGGGGCCGACAAGGACCACGAATTCATGATCCTTGATCGCGAGATCGATCCCGTGGACGGTCTGAACGCCTCCATAGGCCTTCACGACGTTGTTCAGCTTGATGGCGGCCATCGGACCCTCCGGTGCTGGATCTCAGGGCTATCTATCGCGGACGAGGACGTTGTCGCTCTCGAGCCAGAAAGGCGCGAAATAAAGCGGTGTCGAGGAAAGCGGCAGGATGTCCGGCCGCAGTTCGACACCGAGCCTGTCTTTCATGAAGTCGCGGCGTGCCGCCATGCGCTTGAAGACCGCCGGATGTTTGGTCTCCAGCTCGGCCCGAAGCGCCTCATCGGCAAGCACGACCGCGTCCTCGCAGTTCAGCGCCCAGCCGTCGGCGATCGGCGTCGGGATGATATCGACCTGGAAATGCATGCCCGAGCGGATACGATCCGTGGATCCTGGCCGGATCGGGCTGTGCGTCCATTCCTCGTAGCCGCCGAGATGCCCCGGGTTCAGCGCCGGCCTCAGCTTCGCTTTCGCGAGCGTCGATGTCACAGCCTCATGAAGAGTGCCGCCCTCGACACCGATCGCGGCCGTCTCATACCAGGAGATCAAGCCCTGGAAGTAGCCTTTGGCGATGGCGAGAAATTCGCTATTGGCACGATCGAGAAGGCCTGCCCGGGAGGAAAGGCCGCCCCAATGTCCGACCGCGGTCGTCACGCCGTCGCCCCGCCTGAGCTTGCGGCCCGTTGCACTTCGCAGGCCAATCACCGGCTCGCCCTTGCTGGCCGATGCGAACATGGTGTGGACGTTCAGCGGGTCTCCGGCATAGCCCATGCGCGCAACCGCATCGAACTCGCTGTCGCCCTCCCGCACTCCCGAAACAATCCGCCACATTGCCAACGAGCTGCGTGATGCTGCCCATTCGAACGCCGCGATCTGATCGGCGTCGATGGTGACGGCGATGCCGTTTTCAGGATGCATCAGGATATGGGTTACGTCCCGCAATCCGCCGGAAGCGCCAACTGCTCGCTGGAACGCCTGCACGTGGACCGCGGGAACGAAAAAGGCCGTTTCGGGAGCTTCGTCCTCGAACGGTTCGAGATATTTCCAGCCCACCAGCCCTACGGTGTCGCCGGCTTGCATTCCAGCATCGCCGAGACGGTCGGAAAAGCGAGGGAAGCGAGAGCGATCCTGCGCCATGAGGCTCAATGTCTGGGCCAGAAGCACGCTCATCCCGGGCAGACGCGCCAGCGGCGCGTAGCTCTCGCACTCGTTGCCCGTGAGAAGCACGCGCTTGTCGTTTGGCCCAAGCAGGAGGAAGGCTTCTTCGAAGCGCGGTTCGAAACCGCTCAGGAAAGCGACGTTGCCGAAATGCTCCCGGTCCGCATAGACCGCCAGCCAGTCGCATCCCGCCTTGTCGTAGGCAGCGCGGGCGCGCGCATCGTATATTTCAACGGGAATGTCCGGCTTTTCGCCGAGGGAGCCGAAGTCCGGCAACCGAACGGAGGTGAGGGATATGGTCATTTGGCGTCCTTTTTTTCGTGTCGGTGCAAGAACAATGAAAATCGACTGCGAGGGAGATCAATCGCCGTAGATTCGGGCCTGCGCGTCCCAGGCAAAATCCTTGTCGAGAGGGTAGGTTGGACGCGGCAAAACGTTCCATTGGAGCCGCGCCATGTTCAGTTGCGAGGTGCCGTCGCTGAGCAAGAGGATATGCCGGGCGCAGATGTCCTCGAGTTGCGGGTGAAGATAGCCAAGCTTGACGACATACGCGTTGTGCCCTGTCGGATCGATGTCCATTGCCAGGAAATGGTGCGGCGTGGTTATGCCGATGGCATTGGCATGGAATGTTGCAATGACGTTGCCGCTGCGAACCTTGGCCCAGGCGCCTTCCCTGGACCGGTATGGTTGGAACCCCGGCAGCACCAATTCCTCTCCGCATGCCTCGACGAGCACGCTCACGCGATACGCCGTCTTCGGGCGGGAAAGGTGCTCGCTTCCCAACTCGATCTCGACCGTCGAGCCGACCCCGGCCTGGACGAGCCTGCGGACGGTTTCGGGAGCGGTAATGCCAGCGACCACGATGTCGCTGACCAGCTCGTCTGCAAGCGCCGCCTGCAATACAAGCGTCAGGTCTCCGGCCGCACCCGCCGTCGTGTTGTCTCCGGAATCGGATACGAAAACGGGACGCTCGGGACATTCGACCGCGAGCCGCAACCCGTGGCGAACCTCCGCAGTCTCCATCTTGAGATCGAATTCGGCGCGTCTGGCCCATATCGCCTGCGCCAATCGTGTCGCCTGTGCACGCGCGACCTCGGCATCGCCATCGCTTACCGCAATCGCCGACACGGCGGTCCACGGCCTGTCGTTCCACGCGAACCCGACAAGGATGTTTGCTTCCATCATGCCCGGCACGCTGTCGTATTCCGGCAGCGCGCCGTAGAGGCTTTTCGCGGGCTCCAGTGCCGTGACCGCAGTCTCGCCAGGGACGAGGATCGGCAGGCTGACGACGGATTTCTTGGGCGTGATACCGGTTCGGATGACCCGGATAAGCTGGTCTGCCGCCCGGTACCCCGTCTGCCTGTCGTCACGGTGTGGCGCGGTGCGCAGAACGCTGATCACCGTTGATGCGTCGAGAAGTTCCGGAGTCATGTCGCCATGCAGATCAAGCGACAGTCCGATCGGCACATCCGGTCCGAGGGCATTCCTGATGGCACGGATGAAATCGGTATCTGCGTCGACGTCCAGCCCCTGGACTTCCAACGCGCCATGATTGGCGATCAGCATCCCATCGAACGGACCGTGTGTGCTGATGAGCGCGAGCGTCTTGTCCTTGACCTCTCGGTATGCCGACAATTCGAGCGGGCCGCCGGGCAACGCAGTGGCCCAGTACAACGGCACCGCCTCGACGTCGCTATCTTCCGCCATGCGCGCCAGCATGCCTCGGACCATCCAGACATCGCCTTCGGACATGTCCTTGCCGGTGTAGTGCTGTATTGCGTCCCATGTGGTCGGGACCGGGGAGGCGAGCATGATCTCGATGGAGAGGCCGACAATAGCTATGCGCATTCTCTGACTTTCGAACTGACCTGAGCTGAATTCACGGAAGCACGTGGGGGGAGTCGAGACCGGTGACACCATCGAGCGCGAGCGCGACACCGCCGAGAAACGGGCTGACGGTCGACAGTTGCGAGAAAATGACCTTGGTCTGAACCGACATCGAAGGATGCGCCAGTCGTTGCATCGCGCGCTCGACCGCCGGCCGCAGATAGGGCTCGGCGCTCGCCATATCGCCGCCGAGGCAAACCAGCGGCGGATTGAAGATGTTCACGAGACTGGAAATCGCCGAACCGAGGACGGCGCCGGCATTGTCGAGCACGCCGACAACCACTTCGTCATTGGCGTCGGCGCGCTCCATAATGTCCTTGAACGAGGATGGCCGATTCCCGGTCAGCCTGTCGATCTCCTCTGCCAGCCCGGGCTCGGAAAGATAAGGCGAAAGGCAACCCGAGGCGCCGCACGAACAATAGCGGCCCTGCGGGACAACCTTGATGTGCCCCAGTTCGCCCGCCAGTCCGCTGGCGCCGCGATAAATGTTGCCGTCAAGGAACAGGGCGCCGCCGACACCCGAGCCCGAAAACAGGTAGATGAAATCCTTGATGTCGATGCATTCGCCGAACATGTATTCCGCCATAGCGGCGGCCTTGCCGTCATTGCCCGCGAAAATGGGCGCATCGAGTGCCTCGGAGAACATATCCACCACCGGGACCCCGCGCCATCCAAGGACGGGTGCGTGAAGCAGCACGCCTTCGTCGGTGAGGAGGCCCGGGAGCGAAATGCCGACACCGAGCGTGTCGCTGGTGCGGCCGCATTCCGCGACGATTTCCTTGACTCCTTGGGCGACGAGATCGGCGACCCCGTCGAGCTTTCCGTCGAAGGCCTGGGCCCTCGAGGATAGGGGGATTCCGTCGAGCGCGGCAGCGACATAGCCGATTGTGTCCGCCTCGATCTGGACGCCGACGATCAGACCGCTTTCAGGAGAAATGGTAAGACCTTCCATGGGGCGGCCAGGTTTGTTGCTGGTCGCTACAGGATTGCGTTCGACCAGGCCCAACTCACTGAATTGATTGATAATCGAGGAAACGACCGACTTGTCGATGCCCGTCCTTGCAACGATATCGCGCTGCGAAACGTTGGGCTCGATGCGTATCCTGTGAAAGATCGCATTGGCATTGAAATGCCTGATGTACGACTTGCCCAAGCCTCGCTCCGATATTTTTCTTGTTATGAGAATAATTGATACGAGGAGATCAACCGCATTGTCAATCTCCGGGCAGTCATCGAATCCCATGTTTCAAAAAAGCTAAGGTAAAACAAAGATGTAGGCCAAATCTCTGGTCGATCGCATTCGACGATTCGGATATTTTGCGCGCAATCTGTTGACGTCTGTCGATTTTTGGAGGTAGGTTTTTCTTGTTTACAGAATATATGCCGAGGACACCAACGCTCGGCTCAACAGAGGGTAGAACAATGCGTAACTTGAAGTGGATCGGCGTGGCGCTTGGCGTGCTCGCCGGCGCATCAGCGGCCAGGGCCGACGGTCCGAAGGAGCTTTGGCATTATTATGCGGCCGGATCTGAAAAGGCCGGCATCGAAGCCTTGATCGCTTTCGCCAACAAACAGAATCCCGACAATCAGATCGTAGGCAAGGTGATCCCGGGCAACGCGGTTGAAATGCGTCGCCAATTGCAGACTGCCTTCATGGGAGACACGCCGCCGGCCGCATATCAGAGCTCGATGGCGTTCGAACTCAAGACCTTCGTCGACAGCGGCAAGCTCCATGATCTTTCGGAGACCTGGGCGAAAATCAAGGGCGACGAGATTTTCCCGGAGGGCGTGCAGCGCGTCGTCAAGGTCGACGGCAAGCCCTATGGCATCCCCTATGATTTGTCGCTGATCAACAACATCTTCTACAGCAAGGCGATCTTCGAAAAGGCCGGGCTTCAGCCTCCCAACGACTATGAGGGCCTGGTCGCCGTTTGCGACAAGCTGCGTGCTGCCGGCGTCGAGCCCCTGGGCAATGCAGGAGGCCCATTCTGGAGCCTGTACAATTTCTACGCGCCGCTCGTCTCCACCGTTGGCACCGAGGGCTACTACAAGATCGCGAGCGGCGAGCTTGGCTTCGACAGCCCGGAATTCCGCAAGGCTATCGAGCTTTATCGCGATACCATGGTCAAGTGCTACGCCAAGAACTGGAGCGGCAAGACCTGGACCCAGACAGCCGACGATGTCGTCAACGGCAATACCGGGATGTTCATGATGGGCGCCTGGGCGGCGGCCTATTTCAAACAGGCGGGTTTCGCACCCGTTGAGAAGTTTGACGTGTTTCCAGCGCCTGGCACGGAGGGCAAGGCCATCTTCCAGATGGATGCCTTTGCCGTTCCGGAAGGTCCGGCCGACACGCTCGAAACCGCTGAGAAATTCGTCATCTCGGCGGCGTCGGCAGAAGGCCAGGCAGCCTTTGCTGTCCCGAAAGGCTCGCTCGCGCCAAACGTGACCGTCGATCCGTCGATCTATGGTGCCGTCGGCGCGAAATTCGCCGAGCAGCTGGCGGATGCGTCGAAGACCAACGCGGTGCTGCCGAACCTGTTCTTCCTACTGCCGACGAAAGTCGGCACCGAACTCGGCGTCCAGCTCGAGAAATTCGCGATCGACCCTTCCGATGCAAATGAGAGCGAGTTGATCTCGACGCTTGAGAGCCTCCGGCAGGAAGCCCAGGCGGAGGGTGCTTACCTGAAGTGGTGATCTCCGGGTCGGGCCGACCATGCCGGCCCGACTTCCTCCTTGACCGCGCGGCATCAGCTCACAAGAGACAATTCGACATGCCCAACTTCCAACTCATACGCCGGAAGTTTCAGACCGCAGGGATGACGCAGGCAATCTTCTTGTCGCTCCCCGTGACCCTTTTTGCTGTTTTCTATGTCTATCCCATCATTTCCACATTTAATTTGTCGCTTCACAGTTGGGATGGTTTCTCGCCCACGCCGAAATATGTAGGGCTGCGGAACTACGTCGTGCTGCTTCACCAGTCGCGCTTCTACCACGCCGTCCTCAACAACATTTCTTGGCTCGTCTTCCTCTTGCTTGGACCGACAAGCCTCGGCCTGCTCCTGGCGGCCCTGCTCGACAGGGGCATGAGAGGCGAGTCGGTCTTCCGGGTCGTCTTCTTCCTGCCTTTCACCATCCCGGCCGTTGCCGTGGCTGCGATTTGGCGCTGGATGTATGAGCCGACCAGCGGCCTGCTGACGACGATCCTCCAGTCGATCGGGCTGGGCGGCCTGGCCCAGAACTGGCTGGGCGACCCTTCGATCGTCAATTTCGCGCTCATGGGTTCGATGCTGTGGTGGACGACCGGTTTCGCCTTCCTGGTGTTCTTCGCCGGCCTTCGCAATATTCCGGTGGAGTACATAGAGGCCGCGAGGATCGAGGGCGCGACGCCCTGGCAGGTGTTCTGGAAGGTCAGCTTCCCGCTTCTGTGGCCCTCGACGATCGTCGTCCTCGGCATGGCAGCGGTCGACGCGATGCGCTTGTTCGACATCGTCTGGGCGATGACCAATGGCGGCCCCGCATACGCATCCGAGGTACTCGCCACGCAGATGTACGATACTGCCTTCGGCAGGTTCGAAATGGGCCGTGCCAGTGCGATCTCAGTCTACCTTCTCGTGATCGCTGGCGTCATCATCATGCCTTACATCCACCAACTGGCAAAACGCGTCCAGAACGCCGAGGCGGAATAGCATGAACACAGCGGTTGCCAGGCGCACGGCGTTGCCCTTTTCGATCCTGGTGGCGGCAGCGGTGATATTCGCCGCGCCCTTGGTCGTCGCATTCCTGACGTCGCTCAAATCGCCATCCGAAATAACGCGGGTGATCGCGTTGCCGAACGAGCTCTACTTCCAGAATTACGCCATCGCTTACGATCGGATGGGGCGAAGCTTCCTGAACTCGATTGCGATCACGGTGCCATCGGTGATCTTCTCGCTGCTGGTCGGCGCGATCTCAGGCTATCCGCTTGCCTATATGCGCGGAGCCGGCGGACGGGCGGTCTATTTTTTCCTGCTGACGGGCATGCTCGTGCCGTTCCAGATCGTTCAGATTCCTTTATTCTTTCTGATCAGGTCGATCGGTCTTTACGACAGCATTCCCGGCATGTGGCTGGTGCACACCGCCTACAGCGTTCCCTTCTGCACCTTCTTCATGCGCAATTTCTTCGCCTCGGTACCGAGGTCGATGTATGAGGCGGCGCTGATCGACGGCTGCACTCCGGCAGGTTACTTCTGGCGGCTTCTGCTTCCGGCGTCGGGATCAGGTCTCGCTGCGCTTGCGATCATCCAGAGCCGCGCCATCTGGAACGACCTGCTTTTTGCCATCACCTTGACGACGAGTGACAAAGCGACGCCTGTCACGGCGACGATAGCCGGCTTCGCCAGCAGCCTGCAGGTCGAGTACGGTCCGCTGATGGCAGCCACGCTTATCTCGCTTCTTCCGGTGATGGTCACCTATCTGCTCTTCCAAAAGGCATTTGTGCACGGCCTGCTTGGCGGAGCCGGGAAGTAATTCCAGCTCGATCTGGATCGTGGCCGCCCGAACGGACGGCGACACAACCCCAATTTCGGGCTCGTCACATTGGCGGCCGGCCTTTTCGCACGCGCATGAAACGTTAAGCGTCAGCCACTGCCATACAAGCGCTCGTAACCCCTTGAGCGGACCGGCGTCCGAGGCGTCCGATATCCCGATCCGCCACGAAATCTTCAAAAGGAAATCAAAGCCAGGCCTTGAGCGGCAGGACGATTTCGTTTGACTCCGATGATTATTGTATCCAATATCCTGTAAAGCAAGGTTGTCGAAGCTGCCAACAAAAAGGGGAACTCACCATGACGCGCAAAGCAGGAGACGAAGCCAATTCGTGCTTGTTCACATCGGCGATCAGCAGGAGAGCCGCTCTTGCCGGGATGGCCGGCCTGGGAGCCGGGGCATTCCTGTTTAGACTGTCCTCGCTGCCGGCGCAGGCCGCTGCGGGCGGCGAACTCCAGGTCATGGCTTGGGAAGGCTATGACTTGACCAGCGAGCTTTCTGACTGGTGCAAGGCAAATGGCGTGACGGTGGAGGCCACGTCGATCGCTAATCAGGACGACGTGCAGGCAAAGTTCGTGGCCGGCAACCCGCCGCCTATCGATCTGGCCGAATACAATCAGGCCTATGCCGATCTCTACATCAGGGAAATGAAGATCGTAAATCCGATCGATATGTCGAAAGTGCCGAACTACAATGCCGACGATCTCTTCGGCCAGTTTTACGACCAGCCGACATGGTTCGCTGACGGGCAACATTGGGGATCGCCTTATATCTGGGGCTTCAATACGATCCTGTTCAATGCCGACAAACTGGCCAAGCCGGCATCCTATGCCGACCTGCTCGATCCCTCGCTCAAGGGCAAGATCGCCATTATGGACGACACGGTAAGTTCCTGGCCGGTGGCTGCGCGCGTTGCCGGCTTCGGTGACAAATATCCGCTGCTGACCAAGGACGAGCTCGGCAAGACTTTCCAGGAATTCTCCAAATACCGTGCTCAGGCCCGCGTCATCGCCCTCAACCAGGGTGAGCTTGTCAACCTCATGGTTTCCGGCGAGGTCGTAGCAGCCCTTTGCGCCGATCCCTCGATCATCACGCAGACGGACCAGCAGAACATGAAGATCGAAATGGCGATGCCGAAGGAAGGTCCGATCCTGTGGGTGGACGCCTGGTTCATTCCGGTTTCGGCGGACAATATCGAGGCCGCTCACGCGTTCATCAACCAGTCGCTCGATCCCGCGGTGCAGGCCAAGGTTGCCATGGCTGTAGTACAGGCTCCGGTTTCCAGGAAGGCGGTCGCACTGCTTGATGAGAAGTCGCGCAGCCGCATCGACTATGACGCCATCGACACGATGTTCGCAGCCGGCCTGCCCGGCATTCCGCCGCGGGCATCCGACACCCATGCCACCTATGACGACTGGATCGCGGCGTGGCAGGAATTCAAGGCAGGGATGTAGATATTCCCCGTTTCAACAGGTTGAATTGAGAATTGGCTATCGGCGTTGTTGCCGATAGCGCGTTCTTGCGTGGGATCGGTCCATGAAGGCATCAAGAATTACCGCATCGGCCCGAAAATCGCACTCGATTTTCGGAAAGCACGATGCGTAGATTTAAAGTGTTAGAGCGTCCTTTGCGCGTCCAAAAGGATGCGCGGCGCTCTAGCATGGGCGGCCTGCTGGCGGCTCCCGCCGTTCTGTACATGGTCGTGTTTTTCGTAGTGCCGAGCCTGATTCTGTTCGTCTACAGTTTCTGGACGGCGGCCTCGTACAGGATCGTGCCGGACTTCGTGTTTTCGAACTATCTGAATTCGCTGATGTCGCCATTGTTCTGGACGGTGACCATCAACGCCATCCTGATCGGGCTGGTCACGGCATCGGTCACGTTGGTGCTGGCGATTCCCGTGGGCTACTACCTCGTCTATGTCAGCCGCTCGCAGGTCATCCTCTATCTTATCCTGATCACCTGGTTCTCCAGCTATCTGGTCCGCATCTATGCCTGGCGCACCTTGCTTGGCACCAGCGGCGTCCTCAACACCATTCTGATCCAGGCTGGCATCGTCGACACCCCCGTCGGGGTGTTCCTGTTCAGCCGCTTTGCGGTCGCCATTACGCTGATCCACATCTATCTGCCGTTCTGCATCCTTCTGGTGGTCTCCTCGCTCAGCGAGATCAAGAAGGATCTTGTTGATGCCGCGCGCGATCTCGGCGCCTCTCCGCTCGGCGCCTTCTTCCGCGTCATCGCGCCAAACGCCGCCAACGGCCTGGTCGGCGCCTTCATGCTGACCTTCGTCATGGTTGCGGGCGACTATGTCACGCCGCAGATGCTGGGCGGCTCGTCGGGACAGACCACGGGACTGCTGATCGCCGATCAGTTCCGCAAGACCGGCAACTGGCCGCTGGGTGCCGCCCAGGCCTTCCTGATGTTCCTGGTGTCGATCGTCATCTACCTCTCGGTGATGGGGCTTGGGCGCGCAACGGGCCTGATCGTCAAGCGCCGGCCGGCAAGAAAAGCGGGGGGCTGACGCGATGCTGCTCAAACTGGTGGTCTGGTCGATCCTGGCGTTCCTGTTGATGCCGCTGGTGATCATCGTTCTGTTCTCTTTCCACGCGAGCCCTTCGCTGTCCTTTCCTTTTGCCGGCTTCAGCCTGCGCTGGTACGCCGATGTGCTCGGCAATGCCCAGCTCGGCTCGGCCCTGGTCAAGAGCCTCACCGTCGCCGGCTTCACCGCGTTGATCACGCTGATCCTCGGAGCGGCGGCTTCGCTTGCCTGGCTTCGCCTGGGGCATCGGGGCCGCGCCCTGCTGGAGGTGCTGTGCCTGACACCGATCGCACTGCCCGGCCTCTTTGTCGGCGTCTCGCTTCTGGTGCTGTTCGCGCAGGCCCGCGTCCAGCTCTCGACGGTTACCATCGTCATCTCGCATGTGGTGCTGGCGCTGCCTATCCTGATCGTGGCGATGCGCGCCAGGCTTGCTTTGTTCGATCCATCGCTGGAGGAGGCATCGCGCGACCTCGGCGCCAGTCAGATGCAGACCTTCGGCAAGGTGACGCTGCCTCTGATCGCACCGACATTGATCGCCTCGGCCATACTGGCGTTTGCCGTGTCTTTCGACGAATTCGTCGTGACCTCCTTCGTCGCCGGCACCGAGACGACGCTGCCCATGTATATCTGGTCGATGATGCGCCGCACCGTGACGCCGCTCATCAACGCCATCTCCACGCTGGCGCTGGTGTTCTCCATCGCCATCCTCTTCGCTGCCTGGCTCATCGGCCATCTGCGCAGAAGATCGGCCGTCGCCGGCCGCACCGTGTCATAAGGATCGACAGGCATGACAACCCGCCCGCCCGTGATCGAGATCACCGCGGCCCAGAAAATGTTCGGCTCGTTTCAGGCGCTGAGCGACATAGACCTGTCCATCGAACAGGGCGAGATCGTCACGTTGCTTGGTCCCAGCGGCTGCGGCAAGACGACCCTGATGCGGCTCATAGCAGGCTTCGAGACAGTGACTGCGGGTACCGTCAAGATCGATGGCAAGGATTGTGCCGACCAGCCGCCCGAGCGGCGGCCCGTGAACATGGTCTTCCAGCGCTATGCGCTTTTTCCGCATCTCGACGTTTTCGAGAACGTCGCCTTCGGCCTCAAGGTCAAGGGCACGCCCAGGGCGGAAATCCGCGAGCGGGTCCAGCGCATGCTGCACATCGTCCAGCTCGACAGCTTCGCCAACCGCTACATTACCGAGTTGAGCGGCGGCCAGAGCCAGCGCGTGGCGCTCGCCCGGGCGCTGGTCAACGGTCCGAAAGTCCTGCTGCTCGACGAGCCGCTCGCCGCACTCGATCTGAAGATCCGCCAGCACATGCTGGTCGAGATGAAGCGCATTCACGCCGAGACCGGCGCCACCTTCGTCTATGTGACGCACGACCAGGACGAGGCGATGATCCTCTCGGATCGCGTCGTTCTCATGGAGAAGGGCCGCATCGTACAGATCGACCGGCCCGAAATCATGTACGCAGCGCCAAAGTCGCTTTTCGCCGCCAAATTCCTCGGCGAGACCAATTTGTTCGAGGCGACACTGGCAAACGATGGCGTTTCCGGCATAACAGCCATCGCTGGATCGGGGCTCCGCTTTCACAGCACTATCGTTCCCGCCGGTGAATTGCGCGGCAAGGTGATCGTCTCAATCCGACCGGAGTCCTTCCGCTTCAACAGGGACAACGACACCACGCAATCGGCGATGGGGCGGGTCGAGGATGTCATCTTCATCGGCAGCAGGTCGTTCTATACAATCTGCTTGGCTGACGGCGCCCGCGTTCGCGTTCAGGTCCAACGGAGTACCCGCACAAGCCTGCCGAAACCGGGTGAGACGGCAGAAATCTTCTGGGACGCCGAAAATGTCGTCATCCTTCCGCAATCCTGATTGCCGGCTGTCGATCAGATCCGCGGGAAGACCAGCCGAAGCGACTTGGCCTGCCGGCAGTCACTTTCACGATGCGAGCAAACTGCCTCCAGGCAGCGTTTAGCGCCTGAGCCGACGGGTTTTCCTCGGCGGCGGTATCAGGGTATCCTGGCGCAGTTGGCGGCTGTGCAGGATGTGATTCGAGCCGAAATAGACGAAAACCGTCAGGCCGATCAATCCGCATGAAATGACGTTGTTGCACTCGAGGCTTACTGCTGTACCTTCGAAGCTTATGGAGGCGTGAGCTTTTATGCTGCTTGAGCGAGAGGGGCCGCTTGGAATTTTATTGGCCAGGGCCGAGAGAGCTGCAGCCGGACACGGCGGCACCGTGTTGGTGGACGGCGAAGCGGGCGTAGGCAAGACTTCCCTCCTGCGCGAATTCGCGGAAAGCGCTGACGGGAACTACCGGATGCTGTGGGGCTGGTGCGAGGCGCTCTTCACACCCCGTCCGCTCGGTCCTCTTCAGGACATGGCGCACCTGCTAGACCTCCGCGTGGCGGCGCTGCTCGAGGAGACCGCCGCGCCGGAGCGGCTTTTTCCGGCGTTGTTGAACGCGCTTCAGCACACCAGGGGCACGACCGTGCTCATTTTCGAGGACATGCATTGGGCCGACAATGCGACACTTGACCTGGTAAGATACCTCGGTCGCCGCGTCTCCCTGCTTCGCACGATGCTGGTGCTCAGCATGCGCAGAGACGAGATCAGTGCCGATCATCCTCTCACCCACGTGCTCGGCGACCTTCCGTCCGCCTCGGTGCGCCGCGTGACGCTGGAACCGCTGTCGGCCCAGGCGGTGACGGTGCTGGCCGAGCAGGCCGGCCGCTCCGTCGACGGGCTTTATCGCATCACCGAGGGCAATCCCTTCTTCGTAACAGAACTCCTGTCCAGCAGTGAGGCCGAACCGGGGCGCGTGCCCGATTCCATACGCGACGCAGTCTGGTCGCGCCTGGCGCGCCTGACCCCGGGAGAGCGCGAGGTGCTGGAGGTCATGAGCATCATGCCGGGCAGCGTTGAGCCGTGGCTGATCCGGGCACTTCTCGGAGACGAGACCGAAGTTCTCGTGGATCAGTGTGTGGGACGGGGATTGCTGCGGCGGGATGCTCAGGGCGCGCTGACGTTTCGCCACGAGCTTGCCAGGGAAGCTACGCTCGACCGGCTCGCCCCGTCGGTCCAACGGTCGCTGCATGCGAAAGTCGAAGCGGCACTCTCCGAACTTCCGGCGGCGCAGGCAAGCGCCCTGCTGTCGCGACGGGTGCACCATGCCGGAGGCGCCGACAACGGCGAACGCGTCCTGGAGCTTGCACCGCAGGCCGCCGGCCAGGCCGCACGTCTGGGCGCGCATAGAGAGGCGGCTTCACATCTGGCGACCGCACTCAGATACGTTTCAGAGGCTCCGTCGGCGCTGGCTGCCCAGCTTTGTGAAGACTGGGCCTACGAGGCGGGCCTGTCACAGTTCGTCTACGACGAAATCATCGAGGCACGGCATCGCGCCATTGCGATCTGGCGGGAGCTTGGGCGCATCGACAAGGTCGGGGCCAATCTGCGCTGGCTGTCGCGTCTCCACTGGCGCCGCGGAGAGGGTCAGGAGGCGGAAGACTACGCGGATCAGGCCGTGCGCGAAGTGGAGAACCTGCCGCCAGGACCGGAGCTGGCAATGGCCTACAGCACGCGCTCGCAGCTGCACATGCTGCACTATCGCTTCGACGAGGCGATCGAGTGGGGCGAGCGCGCGATCAGCTTGGCGGACCGGTTTGGTGAGGTCGAGACACGCGTCCACGCCTTGAACAATGTCGGCACAGCGCTGATGTTCGCCGACCGCCCGGGCGGTCGCGAGCGGCTGGAGGAAAGCCTTGCCCTGGCGCTCGATCACGGGTTTCACGACCATGCGTCGCGAGCCTACACGAACTTCTCCGAATGCGCGGTGGTGGCCAAGGACTTCGCCTTGGCCGAGCGGCTGCTCGCCGAAGGGATTGCCCACTGCGCCAGGCACGACCTCGATTCGGCGGCGCAATACCTGCTCGGCCGGCAGGCACAGCTTCGCACCGAGCAGGGGCGCTTTCGCGAAGCCGAAACGATTGCCCAGGGCGTCATGAATCTGGAGCGGCTGCCGATGGTGATGCACCTGCCGGCACTGACGGAACTCGGCAGGGTGAGGGTCCGGCTGGGTGAGCCTGATGGCCCGGCGTTACTGGAGCAGGCGCTCAAGGAGGGTCTGACGACCGGCGAGGCTCAACGTGTTATCCCAGTTCGCTTGGCGTTGGCCGAGGCTGCCTGGCTTGCCGAGGAGCCGGGCGCCGGCCGGGAGCCGCTGACGGCGCTTGCCGAAATGGACCTCGACAATTTCCGCCCGTGGGATATCGGCGAACTGGCAGTCTGGTGGCAGCGCTGCGGAATGGCGGGATCCCTGCCGGTGCCGATCGCCCGTATTCCTTTGCCGCAAGCTTTGGAACTCCGCGGCGACCCGATGGCGGCCTCGGCCGAATGGTCCCGCCTGGGTCTTCCCTATGAGTCAGCGCTCGCCCTTATGCAGGCTCGCGGAAACGATGCCGGCGCGGCACTGGCCCGCGCCGTGACCACATTCGAAGGCGTCGAAGCGCGCCCCGCCGCAGCGCTGGCGCGAAAGCTGGCGCAGCGCATCGGGGCTTCCAATCAGCTGCCGAAGCAGCGTCGGGGGCCGTACACAGTGGCCAGGCAGCATCCACTGGGCCTGACGAGGCAAGAACAACAGGTGCTCACAATGATTGCTCAAGGTCTGGGCAACAAGGAGGCGGCACGGCGCCTGTCGCGCTCGCCGCGGACAGTCGAGCACCAGGTTTCCGCCGTGCTCGGCAAATTCAACGCAGCAAATCGGATGGAAATTCTGCTCCGCCTTCGCGGCGAGCCCTGGCTTTTGCCGCCGACAGGCGCACTGCAAGCCGGTGAAAATTAGGCAAGTCCGTGAAAACTAGGCAAGCTTGCGAAAACTAGGAAATCAGCTGCCGGGAAACTAGGTGGCCGTACCGATGTGCGCGGGTGCTGCCGCGTGCAGGATGAGCTCATGAGTTTGGAACGGACTGCCAGGCAGTCCATGAGCTCGCCAATCGGAGGAAACGGCAATGGTCAGATGTTCTACTGCATTTGCAGCGATCTTGCTCGCCACCACGGGCATCGCCGCAACCTCGGAACTTGGGCCGGGGAACGGCCACAGCATCCGCCTCGGCCACGTCAAAGGTGCCGTCTATTACACGGTCGAGCAAGACGGCTACCGGGTCGTTGCAACTCTGGCTTCCGCGGGCGATGCAGTGCCGATGCGGTTCGTCTCCACGCTCGGACCGGGGCAACGCATGATGATCTCCGTGCCTCAAGCCGTCGGCCAGCCATCTCTCGATTTCGAGATCGTGCGGGACGGCGCCACGGTTCTCGTGAGCGAGCCCGCCGCCACTCCGGTGGCCGATCCGATGGAACAAGCATCGATCCAAGGCGCTCTCCAACGGTGAGCCGGTAGTTCAGCCGTTTAGTGCGGTCTCGAAGGGCGAGGCGATGCAGGCCAGCCGAGTCCTCGGTCGAGAACCGCCGACAGGCCAAGCCTGGCGAACCGCGGCCATCGAGTGCTTTCCCGGAGTCCACGAGGTTTCCCATGACCAGGATCGAAATGGCGCTCCTTGCCTTCACTTCATTCAACGCGGTTCGTGTTCTCGCATATTTTCCTCAGATGGCAGCCATTATCCGGGATACGAACGGTGCGACTGCGGTCTCTTATTGGACCTGGAGCCTTTTCGCCGCATCGCATCTTTCCACCGTCGTTTACGCCCTCGTAGCGGTGGGGGACTGGCAGATGGTGACGGTGTTCGCGATCAACGCCGTTTGCTGCATCGTTATCATCCTGCTCACGTTTCACAAGCGTCGCGAGCTTCGCAGCCAGCACCAGACGGATGGCGATGCGGTCGATCCCAAACGCGCTCAGCCCGAGGCCCTCAACCGCTTCCCGTCGCTTGGCGAACGTCATGAAACCTCGGTGCGCCGCGCAAAAGAACGCTTAGTCCCCGACGCGCCAGAACCGCAAGAAATTGGGTAATCCCGCAAAAGCAAGAACATGCCCGCGAAACCGTTCGCCCATGGGGCGCGATTTGCGTACCCGCCAGCCCGCTTCGGGTAGCGGTGGAACGCAACAATCAGGGAGGGGTGCCATGTCAAGCTCGCTTCTTTTGTCGACGGCGATGCTCCAATTCCTGGCGGCCTACACGGTGATCACGATCACGCCTGGGCCGATCGGACTGGCTACCGGCAGCCTCGCCTCGCTGCATGGCTTCGGCAGGACGATCCCGCTGCTGGCGGGCATCGGCGCCGGAACCGCCGTTCTGGCGGTCCTAGTGGCGTTTGGCGCCGTTCACCTTGCGGCCTCCCTGTCGATGCCGACTGTCAAGATCGCAGGGGCGGCAGTCCTTTGCTGGATGGCACTGCGCATCGCCAGAACAGCGCCGCCTGCCACGGACGAAACGCCTCACAAACGGCAGGCCGGCTTGTTCGCCGGAGGGTTTCTCATCAGCTTTCTTTCGCCTGAAGCCGCCACTTTCTTTGCGGTCGCCTTCATGGGGCTGATGCTGCCGATCCAGAACTCGAGCGAGATGCTCCTGGTGGCGACCGTCGTCGCGATCTTCGATATTGGCTGGTACGGATTCCTGGCCATTGTCCTTTCGCGCCCAGTCGTGCGCGCAGCCGCAATGCGGCGTCACCGCGTTATCTGCCGGGTGGCGGGTGCCGTGCTCGCTGTCCTGGCTGTCGTCTCGGCCCTGTCCGCCTTTCAATCCACCTGAGGAGCTACGCACGGCTATGCCGTCAGTCGGGAAGTTGCGCAGGATGTTTACCATTGGGGAACTGTCACTGAATGGCCACTAAGAGATTCCGGGTCGTTCTTTTAGGCGCTTGGCCGAAACGGATTGGCGATACGAAGCCCTTCGTCGAGCGCCATCCCATGTTGCATATCTTCTGACCACAGCGTGTCGCAGCCAGCATGAAGCGCTGCTGCGGCGATCATGGCGTCGTAAATGGAAAAACTGTAACGCTCGGCCAGCGCCAGTCCTGTCTCGTGCGTTTCGACGGTGAGGGGATGGACGGTCAACAGGCCGCGCAGCGTGGACAGAAACATGTGGGTGTCGATCCACGACAGCCTCATCTTGCGGCGGGCGACATTGGAGAGTTCGTTGAGAACCTGCACGCTGATCGCACCGCCAGCGGCGATGGCCATCTCCGCCTGGTCGGCTTTTACGGGATCGCCCGACGCGATATAGACAAGGACATTGGTGTCGAAGAAGCTACCGGGCATTCGCCTCATCCCGGTCGAACTTGAAATCGGCGGGAAGGCGGCCGCGGAAGGCGCGAAGTCGCTTCAGCAATTCCTCGCGCGCAGGTTTGCGCGCGACGCCGAAACGTCGGGCATCGGCGACATGGATTTCAATCTCATCGCCTTCCCTGAGTTCGAGGGCCTCGACCACAACGGCCGGAAGACGGATGGCGAGGCTGTTGCCCCATTTGGCGACCTGCATCACTCTCTCCTATGGATATACGTCGAGCTAAATGTATATCCGTGGGAGGCTGAGATCAAGGAATGGCGCTAGTTTTTGGACGCAAAAACCCTAATCGTCCGGTTTATTCATGGCAGAGTTCATCGGGCCATCCGTCAGCCTGGATGCTTGAACGTTTCGCCAAACCAGTTCCGCCATTTAGGCTCGCTCTGCGCGGCGCGCTGCTTCGCGTCATCGCCATAAAGATACAGGGCCATGCTGGCATTTGCGCCGCCGTTGGAGCCGTGGGTTCCGATCAGGGCGATGCCGGGAGCAGGCGTATTCAGGCGCAGCATGATGAAGCGCTGCTTGTCGTCCTGCCGCACGCATTCGACTATGCCGGACAATTTCTCCGGCTGTTGCGGGCCCTTCCGCTCCTCGCCGACATTCGCGCCGGCGAGACCGAGCGTCTCGGTGAGCCGCCTCCAAATCGAGAGCTGGTCGGCCTCCGTGCTGGTCATGACGATGAAGCTGGCGGCTTTTTCGCCGGCGAAGTGCGAGAGGTGAACGCGCAGCACCTCGAAAAAGCTGGGCCAGCCGCCCTCGAATCCTTCTAGCTGATCATCCCAATCGTCGGTTGAGGCAAACAGCGAATGGACCATGCGAACAACGCAGCGATCACCCGACCGGCTGGTTACGGTGATCTCCGTTGCGACGGGCGGCGCCCCTTCGCTCCAGTCGCGTTCGACATAGCCGAAACGGAACGGCGGCTCCCAGATCGTCACTTCGCCGGTGGAGGCGCCGTTGGGACCGAAGTCGAAATGAAGCTTGCCGCCGACATGTTCTTCGATGCTGGTTTTTGTGAACCAGGCAGTGTTACCGGGACCTGTCGCCATTGCCCGCCACACCTGCTCGGGTGTCCCGGGAGCAATGAACTCCATCTCGACCCAGCGTTTGCCGGTTTCGTCTTTCTTGATTGGCATGGGACACTCCTTTTCAGGGTTTGGCGTCGCCAGGGGCGGGATACGACGCCACCACGAGCCGATGGGGCCGTCCGCCGAGCGCATTCTCGTCGTGATAACGAGCCGCGAGCGCCGCTACGGCCCTCGTGAGATCGGCGGTGAAAGCCGCGCGATCGGCGGGCGATCTGAACCGGATCACCGTGTCGATCGAAAGCGTCGCAAGACGCTTGTCGCTTTGACGGGCGGTCCGCCACAAGCCACCGACTTCGCGAACGATACGAGCCGCCAAGGCGATGAGATAACTGGCCGACAGACGATCGTTGGTGCGTTCCGGATCGACTGCAATTGGGCCCAACGCCGCCGGTGAGACGACATACGACGCTGCGGTTGCGACCATCAGGCGTTCGGTCAGGCCGCCCCATTGGCGTTCCTCAGCCGGCTCGACCAGCTTGCAGTCTTCCAGCGCCCGCAAATGATAGTTCACTCTCTGCCGCGTGAGGCCGAGCCGCCCAGCAAGCGAGGCGGCCGACGCAGGTGCCGCAAGCTCCTGGAGTAGGAGGGTTTTCATCGGATCCAGGGCCAGCGCCGCCGCTGCCGGCAGCTCAATGACGTCGAGCTCAAGCATTCTCTTTTTTTTGCATTGACAAAATATTTTGTCAATGCCGTGGCGACGAACGGTCAAGAGGCAGCTATGGCGCGTATTGCCTTGTCAGCAGCGCGCTCGATCCATGAAGGATGAAGGCGGACAGAGCGACCTGAGACACCGAGTCGGGCTTAGCGCCTTGGCACCGCCCAGCCTAATCCCGCAGCAGATCGAACATCAGTTTGAAGAAGCGGTCCGCATCGACTTCGTGCGCAATGCGCGCATTGTCCTTTTCGCCACGCTCGCCCCAAAAATCGGCAACGGTCGCGCCGAATGCGTAGGTGCCCGACAGATTGACGCCGATGTGAGCGGGGCGCGTGCGCACCAGCGTCGGGTCGATAGCCAGCGCCAGCACCAGAGGATCGTGCATCGCCCCACCGACGCCCATCGAATTGCGGTGCAGCTTCTCGTAGAACAGCAGCCAGTCGTTGACGAGCCGGCCGAGCGGCGTGTCGATCGTCGCGAGCTCGGCATATTGCGGCGCCTCGATCAGCACCTGCATGGTGACATCGAGGCCGACCATCAGGATCGGCACACTACTGTCCAGGACGATCTTCAGCGCCTCCGGATCGCAGAAGGCATTGAACTCGGTCGGCGTGATGATCTCGCTCTTGCGGTAGAACACGCCGCCCATCCAGATCAGTTCCTTGATCTTGGGCAGCACGTCGCGATGCTTGAGGATCAGAAGGCCGATATTGGTCAGCGGTCCAGTGGCGACGAGCAGGATCGGCTCGGGCGAGGCGCGCAATGTGTCGGCGAGGAAATCGACCGCATGCTGCTTGACCGGTTTGATCGTCGCCTGCGGCAGATAGGGCGAGCCTTCCAGACCGCTTGGCCCGTCGGCGGTGCCAAGAACCAAGGGCCGCGCCAATGGACGATGGCAGCCCTGCGCCACCGGCACGTCGCCGGCGCCGATGAATTCGAGTATCCGCAGCGCGTTGGCGGTTGTCTTTTCGACCTCGGCATTGCCGCAGGTCGTGGTGACGCCAAGCAGTTTGATAGCCGGTGAGCGATGCGCCATGACCAGCGCGATGGCGTCATCGTGACCCGGGTCGCAATCGAACAGGATGGGAGTTGCAGTGGTCATCGTATCGTCCCTCACGCCGCCCGCTCGTACTGCGCGACAGTCTGTTTGAACATGTCGAGGAAGCGTCGCCCGTCGAGGTCAGTACAGATGCGGGTGGTCTTCGGTCCGCCGCCGGGCAGCAATTGCCGGCCGCGATAGGCAACGGTCTGTCCGCGCGCTATACGCCCGTCCAGCACGACGTCGACGAAAAGCGGCTCGGTCGTCGTGGCAAGGCCTGGATCGAAAGCCAGCGCCACGGTGATCACGTCGTCCATCGGGAACCCGACAAGGTCGAAGAATTCGCGCCAGATGTCGATGTAGATCGGAAAGCTGTCGGCGATCATTTCGAGAACGGGATTGTCCTTGGCGCCAGCCTGCATGTCAGCAAGGTCGTCGCGCGTCAGCATCGAGGCGGCGACGCGGTTGTCCTCGCAGATGTCGAGCGGCACGAGGATCTTCTCGACATCGGCGTTCAGCACGATGCGCGAGGCCTCCGGGTCAGCCCAGATGTTGTATTCCGATAGCGGCGTGATGTTGCCGGGCGTTTGAAAATTGCCGCCGAGCACCAGCAGGCGCTTGAGCGCCTCCGTCAGGCGGGGCTCCTGCAGCAACACCATCGCTGCATTGGTCAGCGGACCTGTCGTCACCAGCGTGATCTCGCCGGGATTGGCCATCACCGTTTCGATGATGAAGTCGACCGCGTGCCCAGGCGTTGCCTGGCGCGACGGGGTTGACGCCGGCGGGTTGAATTTCTTCAGGCGGTCGCCGAAGCGGGCGACGAGCCGCTTTTCGAAATGGACCGGCGCTTCCATGTCGGCCTTGGCGTTGCCGACGATCGGCCGCCATGCCCCGGCGTGAACCGGGATGTCGTCGCGTCCGGCAAGCGCCAGCGTGTTGAGGACGACATTGGTGACTTGTTCGATCGGCCCGGCAGCACCGGTCACGGTGGTCACCCCTTCGAGCCGAAGATTTGGATTGGCCGCGGCAAACAGCACGGCGAGAATGTCGTCGCCTGCAGAATCCACGTCGAGGATTATGCGTTCCATGGATGGTTCCTTCATAAGGGATGTTTGCCGTCAGGCCCGGGATTCTTGTCCACCGACAGCAGCCTTTGCATCGAGGCCAGCGTCTCCATGATGATCCTTGGCCGCGCCCGGTAGGAGAGGGCGAACAGCGCCGTGAGTGCGACGACATAAGGAACTGTCAGAACCAGGTAGGACGGAAAGCCGAACGTCTGCAGGCGCAGCGAAAAGGCATCGGCAAAGCCGAACAGCAGGCAGCCGGCCAGCACCTTGAGCGGATCGCCGTTGGAGAAGATCAGGATTGCGACCGCCATGAAGCCGCGGCCCGACGACATATTCTCGGTAAACATGGTGATGTAGCCGAGCGACAGATGCGCGCCGGCCAGCCCCGCCAGCAATCCGCACAGCAGCGACGCGATGTAGCGGACGCGCGTGATCGAAATGCCGAGCGCCTCGGCGGCCTCGGGTTTCTCGCCGACGACGCGGATGTAAAGCCCGAGGCGGGTGCGGTTGTAGAACAGCACCAGCAGCGGCACCGCGATGAAGGCGACATAGACGATCGGCGTGAAGCCGGAGATCAGCGAAGCCCATGAGCCGAGAAGGTCGCGGGCGCCGGGTATCTGGATTTTCGGCAGGCCGACGATACCTTGACCGACGATGGAGCCTCGCGTGCCGAAGATCGCCTTCATCAGCGAGATCGTCATGCCGCCGGCCAGGATGTTGAGCGCCAGCCCGACGACCACTTCATTGGCGCGGAAACTCACCACCAGAACCGCAAAAACCAAGGCAAAGGCGAGCGCTGCCACTACGCCGCAAGCGACCCCCAGCAGCGCGGAACCCGTCCAGATCGAGCCGAGGACGGCGAAGAAGGCGCCTGCCAGCATCTGCCCTTCGAGGCCGATGTTGAAGATACCGGCCTTGGTGGTGAACGAGCCGCCGAGCGCGACCAGGAGAATGGGCGCGGTGGTGCGAAGCGTCGCGGCGATCAGTGCGACGTTGACGAGCTTGTCTAGAATTTCCATCGCCGCTCCCCAGCCTGGCTGTCGCCGCGGCGCCTGACCAGAACCTGCGCCGAGACGCTGAGGATGATCAGCGCCTGGATCACAGTGATGATCTCGCGCGACGCGCCGGTATCGACCTCGAGCAGCAGCGACCCGTTGCGCAGGGCGCCGAAGAACAACGCGGTGAAGATGGTGGCGACCGGCGAGCCATTGGCGAGTAGAGCAGCAATCAGCCCGTCGAAACCGAAACCGGGAGCAAACCCCTCCATGAAGCGGTGATGGACGCCGAGCGTCTCGACGCCACCGGCCAGTCCACCAATGGCGCCCGAAAGCAGCAGGACGACAAAGCCCTGTCGCTTCACGTTGATGCCGCCATATTCCGCGAATTTCGGCGCCGAGCCGACCATGGTCACGCCGTAGCCCCAACTGGTATAGCGGAAGACAAGTGCCGCGCCGATCGCCAGCACCAGGCCGATGACCAGTCCCCAGTTCAGCCGCGAGAAGTCAAAGATCCCGGGCAAATAGGCTGTCGGCAGGATCGGCGGCGTCTCCGACCAGCCACCCGGCCGCTTGAACAGGAAGATGGTAAAATAGGAGGTCAGGAGCACCGCGACGTAATTCGACAGGATCGTCGAGACGACTTCGTTGGTGTTGTAGCGGGCGCGGAAATAGGCCGGGATGGCGACCCAGGCAGCACCCGCCACGACCGCGAGCGCCAGCGCTGCCAGCATGTGAATGCCCGCGGGCAGCGGAAAAGCGAAGCCGACCCATGCGGCAGCAAAGCCGCCGAGGAAAAGCTGGCCCTCGATGCCGACATTGAACATGCCGCCCCGCAGGCCGACGCAGGCAGCGATGCCGCAGATCAGGATCGGCGTCGTCTGCAGCAACGTCCCGGCAATCTTTGCCTGGTCGCCAAAGGCACCACGCAACAGCGTCATGAAGACACGGACAGGGCTTTCACCGACCATGAGGATGATGATCGCGCCCATGAGCAGCGCTACGACGACGGCGATGATCTGGCCGGAAACGGCACGCAAGCTGTCGTTCATCATGGAGACTCCGGCATCATGCAGATTCCGTGGCGAATTCCGGCACGGCCACGCCTGCCATCATCATGCCGATGCGATCCTCGTCGGCATCGTCTCCGACGACCTCGCCCATGATCCGTCCGTTGAACATCACCAGGATGCGATCGGCAAGGGCGGCAAGTTCGTCGAGCTGCACGGATATCAGCAGGATGGCGCGGCCGGCTGCGCGCTGGCGCATGATCTCGTCATGAATGGCTTCCTGCGCGCCGATGTCGACGCCGCGCGTCGGCTGATCGATCAGCAGGAAGTCGGCGCCGTTGGTGAACTCGCGCGCCAGCACGACCTTCTGGATATTGCCGCCCGAAAGCCGCTTGACGGCATCGCCTGATCCTTGCGCGCGAATATCGAAATCCTTGATCAGCTTGGAGGCGTTTTGGCCGATGGCGTTCCAGTTGAGCACGCCGCCGCGGCTCCATGGCGCACGGTGCTGGCGGCCCATCAGCATGTTTGCCGCAATCGACGCATTGCGGTCGACCCCGCGGACCATCCGGTCGCCTGGCACATGCGCAAGGCCAGCCTGGCGGATTTCGGCCGGGGAGAGGGAGGCGAGGTTCCGGCCCTTAAGCCGGGCTACGCCATGGCTCGCCGGTCGCAGGCCCGAAAGCACCTCCGCCAGTTCCGTCTGGCCATTGCCCGCGACGCCCGCGATCCCCACCACCTCGCCGGAACGGACCTTGAAGCTGACGTTGCGCACTGCCGGCAGGCGGCGGTCGTCGCGCGCCCACAGTTCTTTCACCTCGAGGACCACTTCGCCGTGCTGCGGTTCGCGCGGACGGCGATCGAAGCTGACCTCGCGGCCGACCATCATGCGCACCAGTTCGTCCTTGCTGAGCTCGACGGTTGGGCGCGTCGCCACCCTCCGGCCGTTGCGCAGCACCGTTACGGTGTCCGAGACCTCCATCACCTCTTCCAAGTGGTGCGAGATGAAGATTACCGTCATGCCCTCCGCCACGAAGCTGCGCAGCGTCTGGAAGAGCTCGCGGCTTTCCTGCGGCGTCAGCACCGCAGTCGGCTCGTCGAGGATAATCGTGCGCGCGCCACGTACCAGCACCTTCAGGATCTCGATGCGTTGCTCTATGCCGACCGAGAGCAGTCCGACGCGCTCCGTCGGATCGACCCGCAGCCCGAAACGCTCCGACAGTTCGCGCGTGCGCGCAATCTGCGCGGCGTGATCGATCAGCCCATGGCGGCGAATCTCCATGCCGAGGAAAACATTGTCGGCGACCGAGAGCGAGGGAACCAGCTTGAAATGCTGATGGACCATGCCGAGACCGGCTTTGATGGCGACGGCGGGGTCGGCGACCACGATCTCCTCGTCGTTCAGCCGGATCGAGCCCTCGTCGGGCTGCAGGAGACCGAACAGGATGTTCATCAGTGTCGTCTTGCCGGCGCCGTTCTCGCCGATGATGGCGTGAATTTCACCCCGGCGCACGGCAAGGTCGATGCCGTCATTGGCGATGAATGCGCCGAAACGCTTGGTGATGCCCGTCAGCGCGACGGCCATCCCAGCGACATCGGGGCCAGCGACATCGGGGCCAGCGACATCGGGGCCAGCCGCATTGTTGCCGGTGTTGTGGGGGTTCGAAGACCCCGATGCGTTCGACACCATGGCTCTCGCAGATTGAGGCTGATCCGCCGCAAATCGCAGCGGATCAGTCAAGCGCTTTCTTGGGAGGATGCGCTGTTGTTGTCCTACTTCGCCTTGGCAATCTCGATCTTGCCGTCGAGAATGGCTTTCTTGATCTCGTCCAGCTTCGTCGTCACGTCCGCCGGGATCGTCGGGGCGATATCGTCGCAGATCTTGACCTCGACGCCGCCCGAAGCGAGGTCGAAGGTGCGGGTGCCGGCGGTCACCTTGCGGCCCTCGACTTCGTCCTTGATCAGCGTGTAGACGGCTATGTCGCCGCGCTTCAGCATGCTTGCAAGTACGTTCCCGGGGGCCGTGCCGCACATGTCGATGTCAACGCCGATCGAGTATTTGTCGACCGCAGCGCTTGCCTGCATCACGCCTTCGCCTGTCGGGCCGGCGACGTTGTAGACGATGTCGGCGCCCTGGCCATAAAGCGCCTGGGCAAGCTCGCTGCCCTTGGCCGGATCGTCGAACGTCCCGGCGAAGACGGAGTTCACCTTGACGTCGGGCGCGGCATATTTCGCGCCTTGCTCGTAGCCGCCGAGGAAGTTGCGGATCACGGGGATATCACGGCCGCCGACGAAGCCGATCGCCATGCCGTCGCCGATCTTGGGGAATTCGCTGCCCTTGCCCTCGATCATGCCGGCGAGTGCGCCGGCGACGAAGGATCCCTGCTCCTCCGCGAAATTGGCATAGATCATGTTGGGATCGTCGAGCACACCGTCGATGAACACGAAGCGCTGGTCGGGATAGGCTTTGCTGACCTTCTGCAACGAGTCCACCAGTTCCCAGCCCATCACGAAGATGAGGTCGTATTGCTTGGCCTTGGCCAGGTTCTCGAACTGCTCCTCATAGTCGAGCGCGCGATTGCCGGTGTCGACCAGCTTGAGGTCTATGCCGAATTCGTCCTTGGCCTTGTTGAGGCCGTTGACGATGGAAACACCGAAGCCCTGTGCAAAATATCCCGAGATGGCGGCCACGGACACCTTGTCCTGCGCCGCGGCGGATCCGAACGACATGGCAAGCATCGTGCCGGCCATGAACAAACTTTTGAGCGCCCTTTTCATGTCATTCCCCTTTAGCTTTTTCAGCTTTTGAAGCCATGCCTTGACCACCCGCTTGTATGCCGAGACAACGGCTATTTCGTTGATGGTCATATGAGTTTATGAGGGGCCCCGCAGGCTGTCAATCGTCATCCGGTGCAGTTTCGTCGCGCCTTTTCTCGTTCCCTCCATGTCGAAGCTTGACAAATCCCGGCCAGGGATAATTGTTGGTACTCTAACGAGTTTGCGTGAACGACGAGATAAGGAGCGGACAATGCCGGCTGTGGTAGTCAGGAAATTTCTGGTTCAGGTCGAGGAGATCTTCCATGAGGGCGGGCCACCTGCGGCACGCCCGCTCAAGCGCGGTGCGATCGTCGCTATTATCGCCAATCCTTTTGCCGGGCGGTATGTCGAGGAAATCACCGGCTTCATGGACGATCTGAAGCCGCTCGGTCTCGATATGGCGCGACGTCTGATCGATGCCATCGGCGACGGCGCCTTGGCAATCGAGGGCTATGGCAAGGGCGCCATCGTCGGTGCTGCCGGTGAGCTTGAACACGGCGCGCTCTGGCATAACCCCGGGGGCTACGCGATGCGAGAGTTGCTCGGAAACGCGAGGGCAATCGTGCCTTCGACCAAGAAGGTCGGCGGCCCCGGAACCCGGATCGACATTCCGATCACGCACATCAATGCCTCTTACGTGCGCAGCCATTTCGACGCGATCGAGGTCGGTATCACCGATGCGCCCCGCGCAGACGAGATGGCGGTCATCCTGGCGATGACGACAGGCGCGCGCGTTCATGCGCGGGTCGGCGGCCTTGCAGCCGCTGACATCAAGGGTGAGGACGGATTGAGATGAGCGCAGAAATCCGCCGGATCATCACCATCGTCGAGGAAACCCTGATCGAGGGCGGGCGGCCCGTCGATCCGCCGACCCGCCGAGCGGCGGCCGTAGCCGTAATCCGCAATCCCTATGCCGGCACCTACGTCGAAGATCTGTCGATGCTGAGCGACATCGGCGAAGCGCTGGGCGACGTCTTGCCGAAGCGCGCGGTCGCCGCTCTCGGCATTCCCGGCGACCGGATCGAAAGCTTCGGCAAGGCAGCCGCCGTCGGAGCCGACGGCGAACTCGAGCATGCCGCCGCCATCCTTCACCCCAGGCTCGGCGCCCCGTTTCGCGATGTGCTCGGCAAGGGTGCCGCGCTCATTCCCTCGTCGAAGAAACGTGGCGGTCTCGGCGTGCCGCTCGACATTCCGCTCGGCCACAAGGATGCGGCGCGGGTGCGCAGCCATTTTGACGGCATGGAGGTTCGCATTCCCGATGCGCCACGTGCTGACGAGATCGTCGTCGCCATAGCGGTGACCGATTCCGGCAGGCCCCATCCGCGCGTCGGCGGGCTGACCAAGGACAAGATCATTGGCAAGGATGGCGTCAGCTAAACGTCGCTATCCCTGAATAACTTCAGGAACCCTTATTGCCGGTGGCGTGTTGCGGCTTCGACGGGTCTGTACCACGCCGTCGATCACGACCATTCCGATTCCCGGAAGGTTGCCCTGCGCCACGCTGTCGAGCATCCCGTCTCCGGCGCCGCCGATCGCCTGGTCGATGAAGATCAGGTCGGCGGCGCGGCCGACTTCGATCATGCCGCGATCATGCAATCCGCGTACGCGCGCCGTGTTGCCGCTGCCGAAGCAGAACGCCACTTCCGGCGCGACGCCACCCAGCGAAGCCAGCATGGTGAGGATCCGCAGGATACCGAGCGGCTGCACGCCGGACCCGGCCGGGCTGTCGGTGCCGACGATGATGCGCGAAAGTTCGCCGCGCTGCCTGGCGAGGTCGAGCACGAACAGTCCGGTCCGTAGATTGCCGTTGTGGACGATTTCCAGCGCTCGCGAGCCATTCTCGCAGATCTGCCGGATTTCCGCTTCGGGCAGTGCCGTCGGGCCACCATTGATGTGCGCGACAATGTCGGCATCGACCTCCAGCACGACGTCCGCGCCGATGCGGCCGGAGCCGGGCAGGGACGGGCCACCGGTGTGGGTCATCGAGGTCATGCCGTATTCGCGCGCCCACGCGACCATCTGCCGTCCGGTCGGCCCGTCCTTGACGCCGCCGAGGCCGACCTCGCCGACAAGCGTCACGCCGGCTTCGGCGAGGTAGCGGAAGTCCTCCTCGACCAGGCCGGGCTCCAGAATCGGCGCACCGGCCAGTATCTTCATGCCGCTCGGGCGAAAATTGGAAAAGGTTCTCTGCGCCGCGATGGCCAGCGCCTTCAAACCGACCAGATCGCGCGGACGGCCCGGCGTGTGGACCTCTCCCGCCGAGATCATGGTGGTGACCCCGCCATGCACGGTCGAATCCATCCAGCCGATCTGGTTCTGCCGCGGCGTCCAGTCGCCGGCCACCGGATGGACGTGATTGTCGATAAGCCCGGGCGCGACCGCCGAGCCGCCTGCATCGATCACGGTGTCGGCTGCACCGACGTCAAGCGCGCCGGCTTTGCCGATCGCGGTGATCTTGCCATCGACCGCGACGATCGTGTCGGCGTCGAGGATCGGGCGGCCGAGATCGCCTGAGAGGACAAGACCGATGTTGCGCACGACAAGCGTGTTGGATTTCGGGTCGAGCGACATCGGCACCTCGTCTGTTATCTCAGGGGAATGTTTTGGGACGCGCGCTATTTTCCGCCGTCGCCATTCGATGGATCGTCGTCATTGATTCGGTTGAGCAGGCGAAGCAGCGTCGCCTGTTCGGCGGGCGAAAGCGGCGACAGAAAACGCCGGCCGACTTCGACGCTGCGCTCGAGCCGGTCGAGTGTGTATCTGGTGCCCTTGTCGGTCAGCGCGATCATCGACAGGCGCTGGTCGGTATCGGAAGCGCTGCGGGTAATCAGTCCGTTCTTGAGAAGCTTGCGAACGACGATGCTGATGGTCGAGGGGTCCATCGCGGTCAGCCGTCCCAAATGGTTTTGCGAGACCTCGCCATGCTTGAGTACGGTAGCGAGGGCGGCGAATTGCGTCGGTGAAAGATCCTCGCCGGCCATGACTTGCTGGAAGCGCAGCGTCGCGCGCTGGTGGGCCCGGCGGATCACGTGCGCCGGATGACGGTCCAACTCGTAGCCGGTCTTGGCATATCGCTGCAGCACTTGTTCGCGGCTCAGCGGCTTGGAACTGTCGCCCGGCCCTTTGGGTGCCGCACTTTCGGGTTGCGATTCGATGTCAGTCGTCACGCCGGGACTCCTCTGGTCGCTATCTCGGATGCCGCAGGCTCGAAAAAGCTCAAGCCGCAACACTCGCCGGTTGAAGCGACGTCCCGTCGCGAAGGGCTGCGACGACGCTTGCCGAATCGCTGACCACGCCGAAATGCGTCGCTATGTCGTAGAGCGAACTCTCCTGCTCGCGCGGTCCCGTCGCCGCACAGCAATCGCTTGGCACCACCACTTCATAACCCTGGAAAAAGGCATCATGGACGGTCGAGCGCACGCAGATGTTGGTGACCACGCCGAAGATGACCAATTGCTCGACCTGCATATCCTTAAGCGTCAGGTCGAGATCGGTTTGAAAAAATGCCGAATAACGCCGCTTGATCACGTGGATTTCATCGTCGCGGGCACCGAGATCCTCGATGATCTCCGGCCCCCAGCTGCCCTCGACGCAATGCGGCGTTCGCTTCAGCCATTCGCGCTCGCGGCGCATGCCGGCCCGGTGGGCGTCGTGAACCCAGATCACCGGTACGCCCCCGGCGCGCGCGGCCTCGATGATCGCCAATTGCGGCGCAACCAGCGTCTCGTAGCCCGGCAGCACCATGGCCCCGCCGGGTTTGCAAAATTCATTGACCATGTCGATGACGATAATTGCTGCGCGTTGCCGATCGAGGCGTATCGCGTCATCGTGCCGATGTGAGGAAAAACTGTCCACGGGCATGGCGAGCTCCTTTGGTCGATCGTTGATACTCATACAAAAAACCGTCGCAGATGCGAAGTCAATCCCGATAGGGACAAAGGCTGGTCGCCGAGAGTGCGTAGGCCCCACCGACAAAGGTCTGCGCCGTTTTCCGATGCGAAATGACCATTGACAAGGTTCCGCAATCGGGTGTTCGATTTGTATGACCATCAACGATATTCAATTCGCTGAATCTGCTGCGCGAGGGCTGAGACATGAAGACGATCGTCACCGGATCCAGCGGTCTGCTTGGCCGTCATGTGGCTGCGGCGCTCGTCGCTGCCGGCCATGATGTGCTGGGCATTGATGCCGTAGCGCCGGGTGACGTGGCATGGCGGCATGCGACCGCCGACCTGATGGACCTGGGATCGGCGCTGCAGCTGGTGCGCGATTGCGACGCGGTGGTGCATGTCGCGGCCATCCCGCGCCCGACCGGACGAGCCGGCAGCGAGGTGTTCAAGACCAATATCGCGACCGCCTACAATGTCGTCGAGGCGACTGTCATGGCTGGCGCCACGCGCTTCGTCTATGCCTCTTCCTTCAGCGTTTTTGGCTATCCTTTCTTCGAGAAGCCGGTGCGCCCATCCTACCTGCCGGTCGATATGGACCATCCGGTCGGTGCGCAGGATCCATACGGCCTGTCGAAATGGCTCGGCGAGGAGATCGTCGACGCTGCGGTGCGCCGCGGCGCGTTCTCGGCTGTCAGCATTCGTATGCCATGGATCCAGACCCCGGCCAGCTTTTTCGCGGGCGTCGGCCCGCGCCGCGCCACCGCCGACAGCGCCCGCGACCTGTGGAGCTATCTCGACGCGCGTGACGCGGGGCAGGGCTTCCTGCAGGCCCTTGAATGGCAAGGCGACGGTCATCTTCGCGTCCTGCTGAGCGCAGCCGACACCTTCATGGAAGAGGAAACCGAGCCGCTCGTGCGCCGCGTCTACCCGGATGCCGTATTGTCGCGGCCGGTCGCCGGCTACGGCGCCGTGCTCGATACGAGCCATGCGCGCGAAACGATCGGCTTCGAGCCAAGCCATTCGTGGCGCTCGTACCCAAAGCCGGAGTCTGGCAAATGAAGCGATTCGACGAAAAAAGCGTGCTCGTCACCGGTGGCGCCGGCGCAATCGGCAGCGCGGCTGTGCGGCGTTTCCTCGACGAAGGCGCGCGCGTCGCCATTGTCGACCGCAACGGCGCTGCGGCACAGGCACTGGCTCGGTCCCTCGGCGAGCATGCGATCGCGGTCGAAGCCGACGTCGCCGACGAGGCAGATGTGCGGCGCGCCGTTGCAACCACGGTCGAGACGTTCGGCAGGCTCGATACCGTGTTCAACAATGCCGGCATTTCCGGCGTCGTCGCGCCGGTTCACGAGCTGCCTGTCGAGGACTGGGACACCATCATCCGCATCAACCTGCGTGGCATGTTCCTCGTCCTGCAGGCTTCGCTTCGGGCGATGATCGCGGCCGGCAATGGCGGCTCGATCGTCAATATGGGCTCGTCCATGGCCGGTTGGGATGTGCTCTCCGGCGGCGCCGGCTACGTCGCCTCGAAGCATGGCGTGGTCGGGTTGATGCGGGTCGCAGCCATCGATGCCGCGCCCTACGGCATACGCGTCAACGCCATCTGCCCCGGCGTTATCGAAACGACGCTCGGCGTGCCCGCAGCCGGCGGCAGTGACTTCGACAGCAGCGTCCAGCATTTCGCCGACCGGATTCCGCTGCGCCGTATAGGCCAGCCGGACGACGTCGCGGCCGCCGTGGCCTTCCTGGCTTCCGACGAGGCCAGACACGTCACCGGCGCGGATTGGCTGATCGATGGCGGCCAGACCTTGCAGAGTTGGGCCAATGCGCCGGCTGGCGGCGCGTTTCCGAAGTTCAGGTAGGTCGTCGTCACAAGGCGCCATCTGGCACAACAGCGGCCGTGCTGGCGCCGAGACGATCAATGCCATACAATCCAACTGCGCCACTCGATGGGGTGGATCACGGAGAACCGGATGGCGACGGGACGTTGTCTCTGCGGCGGCGTGCACTACGAGATCGCAGGCGAGCTTGTTCAGCCGATCGCCTGTCACTGCTCACAATGTTCGCGCACCAGCGGCAACTTTGCCGCCATGGCAGCTTGTAAGTCGGTGGACCTCAGGCTTTCGGCCTCCGAGACCCTGAGTTGGTACCAGTCATCGGAAAATGTCCAACGCGGTTTCTGCTCACGTTGCGGCGGCAATTTGTTCTGGAAGGCCGCGCCGGGCGTGGAAACATATATCACGGTCGGGACCCTCGATCGGCCGACCGGCCTTCGTCTCGGCGAACACATCTATGTCGGCTCGAAATCCGACTTTTACGATCTGACCGACGGTCTGCCTCAGAAACACGAGTGGTAGGAAGCGGTTTCGCAACGTCCGTTCGAACGTTATTTGCCTGCCGGTCATCAAACGCAGCGCTGACTTTCTTCCATTCGCATCGAGATTGGGTCGAGCGTTGCTTTGATCGCGACGACCTGCGTGTCACCGTAGGGGCCTGATCCAAGCCTGAGGCAGAAGGAGGTTGACCATGGCCAGGATTGTACCCGTGCTCGATCTCAGCCGTCTTGAGCAGGGCGCGTCGGAGCGCCGGACCTTTCTGTTCGACCTGCGGACGGCGGCCCGCGATGTCGGCTTCTTTTATCTCAGCGGCCACGGAATTTCAGCCGTGGAGACCGATGAGGTGCTCGATGCCTCGCGTCGGTTCTTTGCCTTGCCTGAAGCCGACAAGCTGGCCATCGAAATGGTCAAGTCCCCGCAATTCCGCGGCTACACGCGCACCGGTGGCGAACTGACCAGGGGAAAGGCCGACTGGCGCGAACAGCTCGACATCGGCGTCGAGCGTCGACCCATTCCACAGGGGCGGGGCATTCCTGCCTGGACGCGGCTGCAAGGGCCGAACCAATGGCCTTCGGCCCTGCCGGAACTCGAGCCGGCGCTGCTGGCATGGCAGACCAGGGCGACGGCGGTGGCGATCCGCCTGCTGAAGGCATTCGCGTCGTCGCTCGACCAGGCCGAGGACGCTTTCGATCCGATCTATAGCGGTGAGCCCAACCATCGCATGAAGATCGTGCGCTATCCCGGACGCGACGCAACCGGCGACGACCAAGGCGTCGGCGCGCACAAGGACGGCGGGTTCCTGACGCTTCTGCTTCAGGGCGAGAACAAGGGGCTGCAGGTCGAATATGACGGAAGCTGGGTGAATGTGGATCCGATCGCCGGAACGCTGGTGGTCAACATCGGCGAGCTCCTCGAACTGGCGTCGAACGGTTATCTCAGGGCGACGGTGCACCGTGTCGTCACGCCGCCGGCCGGCGTCGAGCGGATCTCAGTTCCGTTCTTCTTCAGCGCCCGGCTCGATGCGACGATCCCGTTGCTCACTCTGCCTGAAGAACTGGCTGCCGAAGCACGCGGACCGGCGAGCGACCCGGACAATCCGCTGTTTCGCGATGTCGGGACCAATGTGCTGAAAAGCCGCCTGCGCTCGCATCCTGACGTGGCGCGCCGGCACTATGCAGATCTCCTCGAGACGAGGACGTTACCGGTCTGAAGCGTCGGAGCAATAGAACAGAAGTTTTCGTCATTCCGGCTGCTTTGGAATTTTATTCGTCGCCAGCGCTCCCAAAAAAGTTCAAAAAGTAAAACCGTTCGGCGGTTTCCTCCCATTCCCCTGAACGGTGTTCCCCTCTGAAGGTTGTAACCTTCTTTTGGCCGGGCCGCATTCGAGCCCGGCCTTTTTTCGTGCGGTTTCGGCATATCAGCTGTCGGTTCTCGAATCGTGAACTTGGAACGGGACTGCCGGCTTTGCCGTAAGCGATCCATATGCGCCTGCCTTCCACACTGCGTCGCGTAGGAGGCCGCAGATGCACAAAAACGCGCGATCGAAAAAACCGGGTGACGTCGCATGACGGCCGACGCCCTGTTGTCGCCGGCAACGCTATCCGGCTTCGTGTTCGGCCTGGGGCTGATCTTTTCCCTCGGGCCCCAGAACCTAATGCTTATCCAGGCAGGATTGACGCGCAGTCATCCTTTCGCGGTCGCTTCCACGGGCTACGTCTCGGAGATCGCCCTGGTGACCATGGGAATCGGCGGATTTGGAACGCTGCTGACCGGCAATCCCGCGGTCTCCGGCATGCTGCAGGCCGCATGCGCCGGATTTCTCGCCTGGTGGGGCGCGCGCACCTTGCTCGCGGTCAACGGGACATCCAGCATGGAGACTGTTGCGTCAGGCCGCAAATCCCGATTGCGTGCGATAGGTTCGATGCTTGCCGTCACCTGGCTCAATCCACTGGCCTGGTTCGAGGCGATGTTTCTCGTCGGCGTTCTCTCGTTCAGCTACGGCAGCGGGGAACAGGCAGGGTTCGCAGCCGGATTCCTCACGGCTTCCGCGATCAAGTTCTATGGCTGGAGCCTGGCCGGGGTGAGCCTGTCCCGCCGTTTCGACCGGCCGATCTACCGCAAGCGGATGGATGCGGTCGCAGGTCTCGTTCTTATCCTGGCAGCCCTTCTCCTGGCTGCAAACATCCTGAACGGGGCTTGAGCTGACCGCCAGACCAACGATAGTCCGCTGTTTTGCGAGACAGCGCCGTACATCGCCTTCAGCGCGTGTGCCGCACGAGATAGGGTTCGACCAAGGCACGTATTTCCGCGGTGGGCGCCGCTTCGCCGGCAGCATCCAGCGCTCGTTCGTAACGTGCATAGTCGTCGACCGCGGCTTCGAAATCACGGCGTGCCAGCCGCTCCTTGATCAGCGCCTTGCAGATGGGTCCGGCATCCGGATAAAGATCCAACGTCCCCAGATAGATCGAGCGCGCTTCATGGGCGTTGCCGGCCGCCTCGAGCCGCTGGCCGAACCGCAATCCGAAATCGATCAGATCGCGACGGACTTTTTCGGCGGCAGCGAACGACCAGAAACTGGCTCGCTCGTGCAGAAACAGCGGGCCGGGAAATGCGCGGAAGAGCGCCTCGGCGTCCGCGCGCAGTCCGGCCGCGTCGCCATTGGCGGTCGTGACGGCCTTCAGCCGGGCATCCCAGTCGGCGAGGTCGACCCAGACCTTGTCCGACGCCAGGCGAAGCTTGCCTTCGCGCTGCGCGATGAGATCGGTCCGCCCCAGCAGCTTACGCAGCCGATGCAGCGCCTGCTCGCAGGCCGCCCGCGCCTGATCGCCGTCGAGGTCGGGCCACAGCCAGTCCTGAAGCGTCTCCAGCGAGCAGGTGTTGTCTTTCGAGATCGCCAGCACTCGCAGGATGTCGAGGGCCTTTGTCGGTGGCTTGGCACCGAGATGGAGAGGCTTTCCATCGAGTTCGAGCCGAAAGCCTCCGAGAACGTGGACCTTGAGCGGCCATGGCCAGGCCGTAGGCCGCCGCTGCGGCGCGTCCAGCCGGCGTTCCTGAATCAGCGACCGGCAAAGTTTGGGTTCGATGCCGCGGTCCAGCGCGTCGCCAAGCAGTTCGGCGAGCAAGTCAGGAACGTTGAGGAGCACCATTGGCCAGCTGACGTCACGGATCGCTTCGATAAAGGCCTTCAGCCGGTCGCCATAGTGCGGATTCTGGTCCCACAGGTTCTCCAGCGCGACTGCTGCCAGAATGCATATCTCGGTCCGTTTGCGGGCGCCGCCGTCCAGCCGCGGCAGCAGATCGCCGAGAAAAGTGGCGGCTTCGCGCGGCTTCCGGTCGGCCAGCAACACTTGGAACTTTGTGATATAGTGCGCCCAGCGCTCGACCATCGGCTCGTTGGCGGCCTCGCTCGCCGCCATGAAGCGCTCGCAATCCTGATAGGCGGCCGCGAAATCGCCTTGCCTGGCATGAAGCGTAGCGTAGCAATTGGCGACGACGGCGACCTGCGTGCTGAAACGGCTGTCGGCCGTCTCTGCCAGACGCTCGACCACTTGGTGGAACTCGGCAAAGTCGTTGCGGAACTTCATCTGCATCTGAAGATGATAGAGGCCACCAAACTCCACGCCCTTGAGCGACTCGCGCTCACCGATGGCGATTGCCTCCCGCAACGCCGCTTCGGCCGAAGGATAGGGAAAACCTCGCCTCTTGTAGGGGAAATACCGGCCGCTTTTGGCGCCAAACTCGACCAGCCACATGCCGAGGACCCAAGGCAGCACCTCCTTGTCGCTCAAATCCTCGACAACGCTGTCGACGGCCTTCGTGAACAGATCGGCCCGCATGGTCGATACCGAATGCTCGATCAGGGATTCGCTGGCAAGCAGCCGCAAGCTGCTTGGATCGTGCTCGGGATTCCGGGTCAACCGCTCCAGAAGTTCGGTTTCCAGCGCTTGTCCGGCCGGGCCGTTGCCATAGTAGTCGTCGCCGAAATTCAGCGCCCGCACCATGCCGATGCGCACCAGCATAGCTTCCTTTGAGGGCAGTTCCGGCAGGCCGCGCTCGATGATTTCGAACGCCCGGCGGGTCCAGGCCGAAAGACCCTCATAGGTTCGCCAGCTGTCGGACTTGACCAGCACCGCGCGCGACACCGTAAGGCAAAGCCCGCGCTGATCGTCGGCCTCGCCAAAGGCCTGCCATGCCTTCGACAGCCAGTGCTCTGCCGCGGCGTCGTCCGGCATGTGGGCCACGCCGAGCCAATAGAAATGCCAGCCGTTCAGGAAAGCTTCCGGCAACCGGCCGACCCATTCGATGAAGGTTGTCCGATGTCCCTGCGTCAGCACGGCTTCCGCCCGGCTTAGCATGAGCTCGCTCGCCCGCTCCCAGTCCTCTGCCTGCAAGGCCAGGTGTATGGCTTCGTCATAACGATCGGCGTCCGCGAGGACCTTTGCCGCCCTTTGTTTGAGCGATTTTTGTTCTTCCGCCGAGATACGCTGTGCGAAGCGTCGGTCGAGGAAGTCTCGCAACAGGTCGTGCAGGTGGAAGACGTCGCGGCTGTTTTCCGTTCGGGTGACCATTAGTTGCCGCTTGTAGAGCCTGTCTAGCAGCTTTCCCGCTTCGCCCGACCCGATCATCACGTCTGCCAGTTCGGCGCTGATTTCGGGCAGGAGATTGAGTTTCAGCAGCATGTCCTGATCGGCGGCTGGGAGGGAAAGAAAGAAATGTCGGCCGAGGGCGTCCGACAGCGCATTCTGCCCGCCGGGTGCTGCCCCGTTCGTGTCGTCGGGTCCGACTGCCGAGCCGTGATCGGCGAGGAGAGCCAGCCCGATCGCCCAGCCGCGTGCCGCTTCGACGTCCACTGAAACGGCGCCGTTCTTGGAACGCAGCTTGATGAAGTCGCGCGCTTCCGATGTCGAGAATTCGAGCGCTCGTCGATCGACAATGGCCATTTGGCCCTTGAGAACCAGGTCACCCAGCTCCTCCTGGGGCAGCGTGCGCGAGACGCAGATGCAGCGGACCGTCTCGGGAAGTTCACGGAACATCACGGAAAGCACCGCCCGGAATTCGGGCGTGTCGGCGTCATGCAAGTCGTCGAGGACCAGGATGGTGCCGGGCCTTAGCCGCGTGAAATAGGCTCTGAAGAACCGCCTGGCGAACTCCTTCGGCTGCTCGGCATATTCGACGCCAAAGACCGGCATGCTTCCGACCGCAGGCGAGGCGATCGACTGCCCCAGATACTGAAAAAAGCGCGCAATATCCTGGTCGCCCTCGTCGATGCGGAACCACACATGCGGTGCCTCGACGCTTTCGAGGTAGTCGATGACCGCCGTCGTCTTGCCGTAGCCGGCCGGCGCGGCCACCCAGCATACGCTCGATCGTGACTTCAGATCGATCGCTTCGAGAACGCGGTTCCGCCTCAATATCCTGGCGCTGCGTGGCGCCGCCAGCTTGGCGATCCGGCCTGTGTCCGAGAGCGGACGTCTCGCATCGGCTTCAACGGTGTCTAGGGGGGTCATGGGGGCTCCCGCTCGACCAATCATAGAGCGTCGGTCGTGCCGCCATGACCGTCCCGCCGCCCAGATTGACCTTAGGGTAGCGTAATCACGCGACAATTCGTAGTGACTTCGCGGATGAAGCGGCAATGGCCGATTCTGGGGGTGCGGACCAGGCAGCAGACCGGGCCGAATTGCGAGAGGGAATGCGCGGGCGGTGGATCCCCCAACCCACCTTCGACCAAATGGGGTAGAATATCGGATCATTGCTATCTTCTCCGATTGGCGAGCTCATGGGCTGCCTGGCAGTCCCTTCGAAATTCACAAGCTCATCCTGCGCGCGGCAGCATCGGCGCACATCGGTACGGTCACCTAGTTTCCAGACAGCTGATCTCCTAGTTTTCGCGGATTTGCCTAGTTTTTAATCATGCCCAGTGGCTTCGCAGATGAAGCGGCAATGGCCGACTTTGGGCTGTGGACCTACCGGGAATCGGAAGCGGGCCGGGCCGAATTGCAAGGGGGAGCAGGCGACCGGTGAATCCCGCACTCCATCTTCGACAGTCCGCTCCAGCGGCCCGCGCGCGGATCGTCCGCGCCGCCGCACGCGACCGTGCAGGGCGCGCAGCCGATCGAGAGATAGCCTTTTTCGAGGAGCGGATGTCGGGGGAGATGATAACGGTCGAGATAGGCCTCGATCTGCTGGCGGGTGAAGCAGGCAAGCGGATCGATCTTCAGGCGTCCGTCAGTCTGCTCGAGTGTCGGAACATCCGCGCGAAGCCCGCCATGATATCGCTTGCGACCGGAAATCCAGGCCTTGAAACCAGTCAGGCTATTTTCGAGCGGCAGAACCTTGCGGATGTGGCAGCATCGGTCCGGATCGCGGCGGTGCAGCGCTCCAGCGCCGTCGAACACCCGCAAGGCATCCGCCTGAGGCCTGACGACGCCCTTGCTGACCGCCTGCGCTTCGATGACGCTGTCGGGTATCTCGTCGATTCCAGCGATGCCGTAGAGAGTGGGCGGCATGCGCAGCGAAATCACATTGGCCTGGCTTGGTATTGCCGCCGACACGGTCCTCATGCCATCGCGCAACGCATGGCGTCTGGCGACCGGACTGTTGGGATGATCGATCGGAACCGTGCGCCCAGAGCCCGGATCCATATGGGCTATCCTGCGCGCAAAGTGGCTTTCATCGATGCTAGCACCGCCAGGGCCGGGATGGCAGGCTACGCAGGACGTTGCATTGAACAATGGACCGAGGCCCATTTGCGGCGTGAAGTCGGTCTGAAACACCTGCTTTCCGCGCGCCGCAAGATTGGCGTCGGCGGCAGCGCTCTGTGTCCCCTGCGTCGCTGCCGCCGCGCCGTGCTCGTCGAAGGCCCCAACCTCGACGAGCGCCCCTTCGAGGCCCGGAAATCCCGGAACCTCGCCGCCAATCGTTATCCAGATATGCTGTGCGTCCGCCGACGTCGCGATCGCGCGTAGGCGGTCGGGTCCGAGCGACCCAAGACCGGGAATCTCGATTGTCGCCCGGGCGAGGGGCCGGCCGTCCTGGCTCAGACGCAGCAACGTGCCATCGCCGCGATTGGCGACGAACAGATCGGAACCGCCGGCGAGCGTCGTGTGGCTCGAAAATCGCGGATTGGCAATTTCGGGAATGGCAGCGGCGACGTCGACCGGGCGGTCGAATTCCGGCAGTGGGATCGTGCGGGTCCTGGCGACCGTGAAATGCCGCCGGTCGTCCTCCAGTTCAAGCAGCACCAGCCGGTCACGGCCGGGATCGGCTACGTAGAGAACGCGGTCCGGGTTCCATTTGAAGGCAACGCCGATGACGCCGGGATCGTCGCCGATGCCGTGGCCGACGCTCACCGTGCCCAGGCCGGCGCTCACCGCGCCCGGGCCGGCCAAGCCGTCGACGCCATTCTGGACATGGATCTGAACCACGCTCCCATCCGCGGTGACGGCGGCGAACACGGCAAAGCCGCTGCCGTCCGGCGACGGACCGAGAAACGCTGTTCCGAGCGCGCCCGTCTGCATTCCGCCTGATGTCAGCTGGCCGCTTGCCTGATAGTTCAGCAGCTTGCCAAGCCAGCCGCTGGGCTGTGCTTTCGGCCTCTGCTCGCGATCGGTTTGCCGGCCGGCGAACACGCCGCCGGCCTCGCGGCTTGGCGCGTTGGCGAGTGGCGCACCGTCGGGATCGACGACCGTGACGCTGCCCTCACCAGCCACCCCGGTCGGCGCATTCGCGACCCAGGGCCTTCCGAACGCGTTGTTGATCGAAATATATCGCGGTCCGGACGCAGCGGCGAAGCGCGCGGTTCGCGCCTTGGCATTGTAGCGCCGGTTGAGAAACCGTTCGCTCTGCGTCGTGTAGAGCTGAACCCTAGCATCTCCATCGTTGCTGGCGAGGTCTTGCGGAACGATGATAGTGCCAGCAGACTTGCCCGCGCGCGGGTCGATGGACAGGATCGCTCCGGCCTCAAGTGCCGGATCGCCCGGCGGGGCGCCGAAGTTGCTGCCCACGGCAACGAGAACCCTGAGCGGATCGAGCACCCGCCCTTCGTGCGTTGCCATCAGGAATTCCGGATTTCCCGGTATCGGCCCGCCGATATGAAAGCGCCCCACCTCGCGCACGCCGGCCACCTCAGGCAGCCCGACCGCGACGACACGAGCACTCAGCCGCCAATTGGGGATCTGGTCTTCAGCAAGTGCCGGAGTCGGCAGCAGGCCGAAAAGCATCGCCGCCGTCGCCATGTTCCAGAGAGAAGAAAACCCAGACAGCGCGAACCATCGCCGGGGCTGACGGATTCCGGCAAAGTCAGCTCGGGGTACTGTACGGCCCTTTCGCATCGCGACGTTTCCTGCATCGGCAGTTCTGCACGCATGATGGTGCTTATCGGCCGAGATTTTGACACGCCCGCGCATACGGATGACTTACGGATTCCGTCGTGGTTCACAGCACTTCGCCGGCATGGCCAAGCGTGGCGCCTATGCAAACCCATTGGCAAAGCCGTATCGTGGCGCATTGAAGTTGCCGCCGAGTGATCGCAATGTCCCGAACCATCAGAACGCTCGCACTCGAGGAAGTGGAAACGCTTGTGGACTGGGCGGCAGCGGAGGGCTGGAATCCCGGCCTCGGCGATGCCGCAGCGTTCCACGCGGCGGATCCAGAAGGCTTCATTGGCGCCTTCGTCGATGGCGAGATGGTGGCCGGTATTTCGGCCGTCGCCTATGGCGACGATTTTGGCTTCATCGGCCTCTACATCTGTCGGCCTGACAGGCGCGGCGAGGGTCACGGCAAAGCGGTCTGGGATGCCGGCATGGCGCGGCTTGGCAACCGCACAATCGGTCTCGATGGTGTCGTCGAACAGCAGGCCAACTACCGCAGCATGGGCTTTGCGCCGGTCTACCGGACGATCCGATTCGTCGGATCGCCAGATGTTCCGGCAGCCGCCGACAGCAACATCCGTGCCATAGGCCCGGAACTCGTGCCCGACGTCCTGGATTACGATAGCCGGTTCTTTCCCGCTCCGAGGCGATCCTTCCTCGAACAATGGCTGCGCCCGCCGCACATGGCGCTTGCGATCGTCAGGGACGGCGCGATCGAGGGATACGGCGTCGCGCGCCGATGCCGGGACGGCTGCAAGATCGGCCCGCTCTTTGCCGACAGCCTGGATGCGGCAAGCCGTCTCTTCGCCGCGCTCGCCGGTGTCTCCGGACCCGGAAATATCCATCTCGACGTTCCCGAAACCAGTGGGGACTTTGCAGCCTGGCTGACGTCGGCGGGTTTCCAGCCGGGCTTCGAAACGGCTCGAATGTACAAGGGAAAAGCGCCGCAGCTCATGCAGGCAGGGGTCTTTGCGATAACGACCTTGGAGCTTGGTTGAGAGAGGTCGACTAGCGCCCCTCATCCAGCCGATCGCGCAGCATGCTTAGGGGAAGCAGCATGTTTGGTGCATGCCGCATCAGGCCGTGGAGCGGGATCGGCGATGGCGGCGCAAACGGCAGCGGCAAGTCCTGCGGTTTCGCGCCATCAGCCCAATCCGCAAGCACCTTGCCCATGCTTGTCGTCATGGCGATGCCGCGCCCGTTGCAGGCAAAGCCCGCGATCAGTCCGGGCCCGAGATCGACGAGGCGCGGCAGGAAGTCGGGCTCGACGGCGGCCATCCCCGACCAGCTGTAGGCGAGCGGCGGGATTTCCGGGAGATCGAGGTGTTTTGCAAGCCGGCGCCAGATCGCATGCGGCACCCGCGCGTCGGCACCGGGACCAAGAATATGCATGCCGCCGGTTATCAGCCTGTTTTCGCCATCGAAGCGGAAGGTGAAAAGATTGCGCCTGGTGTCGCCGACGCCTTGCCCGCCGGGAAGCAGGCGAGTGCGATATTCGCGCGGCAGCGGCGCTGTCGCGATCTGGAAGATTTTCAGCGGGAAATAGGTTCGCTCAAGCGTGCGGTTTAGCGGCCCGCCATAGGCGTTGGTGGCAATGAGCACCTTTCCGGCGCGTACCGAGCCCGACGCCGTCTTCAAGACCCAGCCATCCCCTGCGCGATCGATCGATATCACACGCGTATGCTCGAAGAGGCGCGCGCCGGCTTTTTCCGCCGCATCAGCGAGCCCGCGCGCATATTCGACCGGATTGAGGACGCCGCCCGAACGGTCCATCCAGCCGCCGACATAACCGCGAACGCCGGTCAGCTCTTCGACCGCCCGCCTGTCCAGCGTAATAGCCGGTCTTCCGCGCCTCGCCCATTGTTCGGCGCGCGATCTGGTTTTTTCGAGAGCGGCCTGCGAATGGGCCGGTTGTATCCATCCGCTCTGGACTGCATCGCACTCGATGCCGTGCCGCCTGATCAGGTCGAAGACCAGGTCGGCGCTGTCGGCCGCGAAATCGATGAGGCGTTCGCCGCGTTCGGGGCCGAGCTTGGCAATGATATCGTCTGAATCCCTTTTCGCGAAATTCGGCACCACGAAGCCGGCATTCCTGCCGGTTGCTCCCCAGGCGATGATTTCCACTTCGAGGACGGCGACCGAGATGCCTTTCTCGGCGCTGTGCAGCGCGGTGGAAAGACCTGAGAAACCGCCGCCGACGATTGCCAGTTCGACATCGAGTGCGCCTTCGAGCGCGGGCCGGTCCCGGCGACAGCGGCTGACGGCATGCCAAAGGGAAACGCCGGGTGACGCGGCAACGTCGATCATGACTTGGCAATGCTCTCGTCCGGAGCCTCTTTCGCACGTTTGCCGAACCTTGCACGCCGCGGCCTGTCGCCAAACAGGCCGTTCGGCCTGACCAGAAGGATGACGCACAGCATCACGCCGATCGCGACGATCTGCAGCGAGGCGGCGCGTGCCTGCTGTTCCGGCGAGAACAAGACGCTGGTCAAGGCTCCCGATCCGGCCCATATCGCCCAGACCAGGATGCTGCCGGTGACGGCGCCGATATTGCTGCCCGAGCCGCCGACGATCAGCATCACCCAGACCTGGAAAGTCAGTGCCGGCAAATAATTGTCCGGCGCGATGAACCCTGTGAAATGCGCCTGCAACGCGCCGGCCAGTGCCATGATGGCCCCGCCGACGGCAAAGGCCTGGACACGATAGAACCGCGCGCTTTTACCCAGGGATATCGCGGCCTGCTCATCCTCGCGGAGCGCCTTCAATACGCGCCCCCACGGGCTGCGCGACAGACGCTCCAGCGCGAGATAGACGATCAGTGTCACCACCGAGACGGCGGCAAGGTTCGACAGGTTGAACAGCAACGGCGTTTCGGCGAGGCCGCCGAAGGGACGCGGAATGAAGCCGATGCCGAACGGGCCGCCGGTCAGTTTTTGGGCGTTGAGCGCCACCAGCTGCACGACGACGGCGACGCCGAAGGTGGTGATTGCCAGATAGTCGGATCTCAGGCGCAGCGTGGCGATGCCAGTGATCGCGGCGGCGATGCCGCCTACCAGCATGGCGCCGAGCCAGCCGACAAGGATCGGCAGGCCGAAGCCGCCCAGGCGCGCGGCATCATCGGGCGTGGTCAACAGTGCCGAGGTGTAGGCGCCGATGGCGACGAAACCGGCGAGGCCGACATTGAAAAGCCCGGTCAGCCCCCATTGCAGGTTGAGCCCGAGCGTGACGAGCGAGAAGATCAGCGCGGTGGTCAGGAAGAAAGCGCCATAGCCGAGCAAATCCATCAGCGTTCTCTCACTCCGAAAAGGCCGATGGGCCGCACGAACAGCACGGTCATCAGGATGATGAAGGAGACGGCCGCCCGCCATTCGGCGCCGATCAACTGCACCGCGCCCGCTTCCGCGAGGCCGATGATCAAGCCGCCGAGAACGGCGCCAGGCACGCTGCCGATGCCGCCGAGGATGGCGGCCGCGAACATCGGCAGCAGCATGTCGAAGCCCATGAATGGGCGGATCTGGATGAGAATGCCGATCATGACGCCGGCGACACAGGCCAGCGCCCCGCCGACGATCCAGGTGACGCGCACGACCCTGGCGACGTCGATGCCGACAATGCGGGCCAATGCCGCATTCTGGCTCAATGCCTGCATGGAACGGCCGGTCTGGGTGCGGGTCATCAACAGATGCACGCCGAGCACCAGAACGGCGGTCAGCAGCAGTAGCGCGATCTGGTCGGGGGTGATGCGAATGCCGAAGCCGACCGGCATGGCGATCTGGATCGCCCGGCTGAAATAGGTCGGTCGCGAGGTGAAGATGAATTCGAGCAGGCTTCTCAGCGCCATCGAGGCGCCGAAGCTCGCCATCACCACGATGATCGCCTGGCCCTTGGCGCGCAGCCGCGCGAAAAGCACCAAGTCGAGCAGCAGCGCCAGCAGGCCGGTGATCGCCATGCCGAGCACCACCGCGGCGATCAGCGGCCAGCCGAAGGAGAGGGGAGCGATCGGCGCGATCTTGCCGAACATCGCGCCGATGGCACTGACGACGGCGAGCGTCGCATAGGCGCCCCAGGCCATGAAGTCGCCATGCGCGAAGTTCGAGAAGCGCAGGATCGAATAGGTGAGCGTCACGCCGATGGCGCCGAGGCCGATCATCGAACCTGCCAGCATTCCGTCGACGACAAATTGCAGGTTCATGCCGCACTTCCTTTGCCGGAGGGCCGGTCTCTTTCAGGATCGAGGCGGCGCTGGCCAAGGTAGAGCTCGGCGACGACCGGATCGTTCCAGAGCTCGGAGGCGACACCCTCGTGCCGGTCCTTGCCTTCGACCAGCACATAGGCGCGATCGCCGATGGCAAGCGCTGCCTTGGCGTTCTGTTCGACCAGGAGAATAGTGACGCCGGATATGCGTATACCGGCCAGCATCTCAAACACCATCGCCACGAATTTCGGCGACAGGCCGGCCGACGGCTCGTCGAGCACCAGCACCTTGGGATGGACGATCAATGCCCGGGCGACAGCCAGCATCTGCCGCTGTCCGCCCGAAAGGTTGCCGGCGACGGTCCTGCGCTGACGGGCGAGATCGGGGAAGGCCGCATACATTTCCTCGACGCGGGCAGGGGTCTCGCGCGGCTTCAGGATGCCGCAGGCGACCTTCAGATTGTCCTCGACGGACATCAGCGGGAAAATGTTTTCGGTCTGCGGCACGAATGCCAGGCCGAGGCGGACCATGGTGTGGGCGGGCGCCGCGGTAATGTCCCTGCCGTCCAGCAGGACCGTGCCGCCGGTGACCGGGACAAGGCCGGCGATCGCCTTGATCAGGGTCGACTTGCCGGCGCCGTTAGGGCCTAGAACGACGACGATCTCGCCCTTGTCCACGGTGATCGAGGCGCCGCGCACGATCGGCACGCCGGGCTCGTAGCCGGCTTCGAGATCGCGGACATCGAGAACCGTTTGGCTCATGCCGCGCCCCCGAGATAGGCCTCGATGACACGCGGGTCGCGTGCCACCTCGTCCGGGCTGCCTTCGCACAGAAGCTGGCCGCTCGCCATGACCAGCACGCGATGGCAAAGCCGCGTCACCATGTCGATATTGTGCTCGATCAGCAGGAAGGTGATGCCGCTCCTGTTGATGTCGCGGATGCGGTCGATGATGACTTCGAGCAGCGTCGCGTTGACGCCGGCCGCCGGTTCGTCGAGCAGGATGATCGCCGGGTTGGCCATCATGACGCGGGCGAGTTCGAGCAGCTTACGCTGGCCACCGGAAAGCACGCGCGCGGGTTCGTGCGCCAGGCGGGCAAGCGTGACGAGCTCAAGCAATTCGATGGCCCTCGTCTCGGCCGTCCGCTCTTCGGCGGCGACCCGCCGTGGCGTCAGGAAATTGGCGAGCAGCCGCTCCCCGGCCTGTCCCTGCGCGGCCAGCATGACGTTTTCGATCAGCGTCAGATTGGGCAGCGGCCGGGGGATCTGGAAGGTGCGGCCAAGGCCGCGGCCGATGCGGCGATGGGCAGCTTCCCCCGATACGAGTACGCCGTTGAGGAGAATTTCGCCGCTGGTCGGCAGGATGCTGCCGGCCAGCAGGTCGAACATCGTCGTCTTGCCGGCGCCGTTCGGGCCGATAAGGCCGAGTATTTCACTCGGCCGAACCTCGAACGAGACATTGTTGACCGCAACGAGGCCGCCGAAGCGCCTGACGACGTTCCTGGCCGTCAGAACCGGCGTGCGGATTTCCTCCTGCCGTTCTGTCGCGTCGCTCATCAATCCCTCTGGCCGAAAGCGATCTTCGCCGCCTATAATTTGATTTGTGATCACACTTGCTTTGATCACGCTATTCGGCTTTAATTTCTTCCGCAAGCCGAAAACGGATTGGAAACGGCCAAAAACCGGGATGCCATGCAGAAGGCCGCCATCGAACGGAACAACGAAACGATCGCAGCCCAGCTTACGCCGGTCGGCCGCGAGACCGTGCAGGATCGCGTCTATTCGGAGCTGCGCCGGGCCTTGATCGGCGGCCTTTTCGAGCCAAGCCAGGTTCTCACCATCCGCGGCCTTGCCGACGCGCTGGTCACCAGCACCATGCCGGTGCGCGAGGCGCTTGGGCGACTGATCACGGAGAAGGCGCTGGAGGCGCTTCCCAATCGCTCCGTGCGCGTGCCGCCGATCACGCTGGAGCGTATCGACGATCTCTTGCGCGCCCGCTCCCTGATCGAGGGCGAAGCCATCGCGCTGGCCGCCACGCGCATGAACCCGCGCCAGATTGCTTCGGTCGAGGCCATGCTCGGCGAGTGGGACGAGATGCGGGCGCTGAAGCACAAGAAGGATATCGACCGCGAAGCGACGCTCAATCAGAGCTTTCACTTCGAGATCTACCGCTGCTGCGGCTCCGCCGTGCTGATCCCGATGATCGAGAGTCTCTGGCTGCAATCCGGGCCATGCATCCGCGTCGCCATCTACGCCTTTTCCGACGCCGGCGAGGTCGATACCGCCCACTATCACCGTAGCATCGTCGCAGCGCTTGCGAGGCAGGATGCGCAAGCGGCGCGCGAGGCGCTGGTGGCCGACATCAGCCGGCCCTTCGCCTTCCTGCGCGACAAGCTGCAATCGGCGAAAGGCCAGACATGACCATGCCCGCTATCGGGATCACCGAGCCACGCTCGAACCTTTCCGTGACGGCGCTGCTGTTGCCTGAAAAGGCGCCCGACAACGCTGCCTTTCTGCTGGCCTATCTCGAGCAGCCGCGCGTCGTTGCCGGCATCCATGCGATGTGGACGGGGCCGGAAATCTCCTGCCCGGTTCCATCAGCGGATCTTGAGGGCCAAACCTATGCCAGGCCCCTGCCGGCGGAGAATGCAACGCTGACGCCGCAGCCGGGCGACATCGTGCTATCCTACGTGCCGCCCCGCATGTGGGGCGGCAATCCGAATGCGATTTTCGACATCGGCTTGTTTTATGGCCAGGGCGCGCGCCTGCTGTTCCCGATCGGCTGGCTTGCCGGCAGCGTGGTCGCGCAGGTGCGTCCCGAGGAGCGCGACCGCTTCGCCGCCGCCTGCGGTGTGATCCGCCGCAATGGCGCTTGCGATATCACCTTTACCCGGGTGGAGATCTGAATGGCCGGACCAGACGACAGTTTCGAACTCTTCGATCTTCGTGTCGAGGCGGTTATCCCCGAGGGCAAGCCGATCTATTGCGGCGCCAAGGCGGGTGACTATTTCGAACTCAAGGGCGAGATGCTGTCGATGCCGGCAGGGCAGGGTTTTTCGATCTATTCGATATCAGCCGTGCTGCCGCTGCTCGCGGCCAAACAGCGCCCCACTCACAAGAACGACTGGATGACGTCAGACGCCGAGATCGCCTGTCCCGATCCCAATTGCGCCAGCCGACTTAGGATCGTCAGGACCGGCAAGCGGCGGTTCAGCCATGCCGAAACCACGGCGGTGCCGCTGCCGAAGGAGAATGACCAGAAATGACCGCCAAGGCTTTCGAGCTCAGCCCCGGCTATACGATCTCGCGCGTTATTCGCGGCGGCTGGCAGCTGGCCGGCGGGCATGGCGCGATCGACCGCCAACAGGCGGTGACCGACCTGATCGCCACTTTCGATGCCGGCATCAGAACCTATGATTGCGCCGATATCTATACCGGCGTCGAGGAACTGATCGGCGCGGCGCGGCTGCGGCTTGCCAATGAGCGCGGTCTCGATGCCGCCGTCAAAATGAAGGTTCACACCAAGCTGGTGCCTGACCTGGAAAGGCTTTCCAATATCAGCCGCGACTACATCAGAGGCATCGTCGACCAGTCGCTGCGGCGATTGAAGACGGAGCGGCTCGATCTCGTGCAGTTCCACTGGTGGGATTATGCGCTGCCCGGCTATATCGACGCGATGGGCTGGCTCAACGACCTCCGCCTCGAAGGCAAGGTGCGCAATGTCGGCACCACCAATTTCGACACGCCGCATTTGGCCGAGATCCTGACCGCCGGCGTGCCGCTGGTCAGCCAGCAGCTGCAATATTCCGTACTCGATCAGCGGCCGGCCAACAGCCTTGCGGCACTCGCCAAGCAAAACGGCGTCAGTTTCCTCTGCTATGGTTCGGTGGCGGGCGGCTTCCTCAGCGACAGATGGCTTGATGTCGCCGAGCCGCAGACGCCGCTCGAAAACCGGTCGCTGGTCAAATACAAGCTGATCATCGACGATTTCGGCGGCTGGGAGCTTTTCCAGGAGCTGCTTCGCACACTGAAGACCGTCGCCGACCGCCACGGCGTCGACATAGCCACCGTCGCCAGCGCCTGGGTGTTGGAGCAGCCGCAAGTCGCGGCCGTCATCGTCGGCGCCCGCAACCAGGCGCACGCCCTTGCCAATGCCGGGATCATGGACGTCGCGCTCGATGCCGAGGACCGGGCGCGGATCGCCGCCGTGATCGAGCAAAGCCGCGGGCCATTGGGTGACGTCTACACGCTGGAGCGCGACCGCCACGGCCGCCATGGCTCGATCATGCACTACAATCTGAACGCAGGCCGGATGTGAGCGCCGCCATGGACGAAAAACCCTCTCTGCTTTCCCGCGCGAGCGCCGAGGTCGTCGATCTTCACCGCTTCTTCGTCGACTGGTTCGTTGCAGGGAGCGCGGACAGGGCGGATTTCAGCCGCTTCGAACGCGTCATGGCCGAAGGCTTCCAGATGGTTGCGCCGGACGGCCAGATCCTCGATCGCGACGCAGTGCTCGACCACGTCAGGGTAAGCCGCGCTACCTGTGATGACGACTTCACCATTTCGATCGAGGATATCCAGGCCGGCTGGCAGGCCGACGACGCGATAGTCCTCTGCTACGTTGAAACACAGCAGCGCGCCGGCAAGCACAGCCGCCGTCGCTCGAGTGCCGTTTTCACCACCAGTTCATCGGCGCCCAATGGCGTTGAATGGCGACATCTGCATGAAACCTGGCTGCAGGTGCCGGAAGGCTAACAGGCTCAAGACATCAATGAGAGTCGTGTAACGAAAGGGGAACAACAATGAAAAAGACGATACTTCAGATCACCACCGCGCTGGCTCTGCTGACAGCGGCCGGTGCAGCGCAAGCCGCCGATTGCAAGATCACGGTCGGCCTCGTCATGGAGCTGACCGGCCCGGCCGGCGAATACGGCCAGGCCGGCGCCAAGTCGGTCGAAATGGCCTTCCGCGATATCAATGACGCCGGCGGCGTGCGCGGTTGCGATCTGGCGACCGACACGCGTGACAGCCAGAGTCAGGGCAACATTGCAGTCGACGCCGCAACCCAGCTTGTGCAGGTCAAGAAGGTGCCGGTGATCATCGGCGGCATCATCTCCTCGGTGTCGATTCCGATCCTGACATCGGTCACCGCTCCGGCCAAGATCGTCCAGGTGTCGCCCGCTTCCTCGTCACCGACGCTGACGGCGCTCGGGCGCGACGGCAAGACCAACGGCATCTTCTTCCGCACCATCACCTCGGATGCGCTGCAGGGCGTCGCCGCAGCCAAATACGCCATCGACAAGGGCTTCAAGAAGCTGTCGGTTATCCACGTCAACAACGACTTCGGCGTCAACATGGTGGCGGAATTCTCGCGCGCCTATAAGGCGCTCGGCGGCACCATCGTCTCCGACACGCCCTACAATGAAAAGCAGTCGAGCTATGCGTCCGAAGTCACGGCGGCAATGGCCGGCGAGCCCGACGGGCTTTATCTCGTCAGCACGCCCGTCGACGGCGCGACCATCGCCCGTACCTGGATCTCGCAGGGCGGTGTCCAGAAATTCCTGCTCAATGATGGCATGAACAGCCCGGACTTCATCGAATCCGTCGGCGCCGATTACCTGAAGGACGCTTATGGCACTTCCTCGGGCACCAGTCCGACCGCATCGACCGAATATTTTACCAAGAACTACAAGGAATTTTCGGGCATCGAACCGTCGAACCCGGCCGCCGACCGGTCCTATGATGCCGGCGCCATCGTCGGCTTGGCAATCGCCATTGCCGGCTCCGAGGATCCGGCCAAGATCAAGGATGCGATGTACAAGGCGGTCGACCCGGCCGGCACGCCGATCTACGCCGGCAAGGACGAGTTCGCCAAGGCGCTCGGCCTGATCAAGGATGGCAAGCCGATCCGCTACGAAGGCGTCATCGGCCCGGTCGCCTTCGACAAATACGGCGACATCACCGGCCCGTTCCGCCTCTGGAAGATCGTCGACGGCAAGGTGACGACCGACGGCGAAATGACGACGGATGACGTCAACGCCCTGCAGGCGAAGCTTCAGTAAGGCGCCTATATCTGTCCGGCATCATTTCATTGAGGTTGATGCCGGACACTTGCATCGTCCTGTTTGTACCCGGGCGTTCGCCGGTTAGTCCGGGATGGAAATGACCACCGCGCTGGCCGCCGGCATCATCCAGGGACAGGCGTAATAATCGGCAATGCGGTTTATGGCTCCGTCGACCGCCTCGATCCGAACCGGATGGGCTGGTTTCCAACCGTCTGCGCCGCGATGGAGCACGAGCAGCACCGCTTCGCCATCGATCTCGCCAGTCACAATCTTCCAGGTCATTTGGGCATTTTCGTATTCGACAAAATAGGGCGATTCCGACAGCCGGCCGTTGAAGCAATCCGCGACCCGCAATTGGGCATCGGCGCTGGTCAACTCCCGCACGCCGTCCCAGTCACGGCGGTTGAAGAGTTCGACATAGCGGTTGAGCAATTTTGAAAGCTCGGGATCGCGCTGGGACTCCGAACGGACGATTGGTTCGTTTGGCAGCATGGCCAGCTTGGAGCGGCCACGGCTCAATGCCGCCTTGACGCCACCCACGGTCGAGTCGACGAGGCCCGCAATCTCTTCCAGCGAATAGTCGAACACATCCTTGAGCAGGACGCAGGCGCGTTCCTTGGGCGGCAGGTGGATCACCAGCCGTTCGATCGCGCGATCGGCGCCCTGGCCCGCCGGCTCGACCGGCAGGATGATCTCGTCTTCGACGAAGCTGGCCTCCGCACGCTCGCGCGCCTGTCTGCTTCGCAGGAAATCGATGCAGCGATTATGCGCAATGCGAAACAGCCAAGGGCGAAGGGCGCTCGGATCGTCAAGTTTCTCGATCTTCCGATAGGCTTCGAATAGCGCTTCCTGCATGACGTCTTCGGCATCAAGCGTCGAACCTGTCATGCGTGCGCAGTAGCGATGCAATCGTCCACGCAAATGCGCGACCGTCTCCAGGAAGGCGGCGTAGCGGACGTCAAAAAGCCCGGTTGGGTCGTTTCTTGGCTGCATCTTCATCGCATCAATATCCAGTGACGGATCACCGTGGGATATAGGTCAGCGTGATAACGCCGTTCTCGAACCGATGCGTATTCACAAGCTCCAGCTTGACCAGGGACGGGTCGACATCCTGGAATGCGCGTTTGCCATGACCCACACAGGTGGGCACGATGGAGAGCTGATACTCATCGACAAGCTTATTGGCGAGCAGCGTCTGGTCGAGATTGCTCACCCCATATTTCAATATGTCCCCGCCGGCCTGCTGCTTGATCCGAGCGATTTCGGCGGCGACATCACCCTCGATCAGCGACGCGTTCCAGCTCACGTCTTTGAGGCTGCGCGATGCGACAAGCTTCTTCAGCCCGTTCATGCGATCCATATACTTGCTGCCCTTGACCTGCGGCCAGCGCGCCGAAAACATTTCATAGGTCACGCGACCGAGCAGGAAAAAATCCGCCTCGCCAGCCTTTTGATAAGAATGCTCCCTGCCTTCTTCGTCGAAGAAAGGCGAAGCCCAGTCCATTGGTGCTTCGATGACGCCGTCCAGCGAAACGAAGCTGCCCACGATCAGTTTTCTCATTGCACGTCTCCGGTTGCGCAGCAGGCCTTCCCGTCATGATCGAGAACCGGCGAACGAACCGGTCCCTCGATCGTCGCAAGGCCCGATAGCTAAGACGTTCCCGGTACGATTTTGGATACGCGCGTGAAGATCGTTTGAGCTAATACAGCGGCTTGGCCATGTGCCGGGGCGTCGGCCATTCGGTCGTGATCCCCGGCTGCACCGGCCGCTCCAGATAGGTCGACAGCACCACGTAACTTCGCGTCGAGGTGACGCCGGGCGTTTCGTAGAGACGCGACAGCAGGCCTTCGAGCGCCCGCGTGTCCTCGGTGCGAACCTTGATCAGCATGCATGTGTCGCCGGCCACCGAATGTATTTCCTCGACTTCGGGGTGCTCGGAAATCGCCATCAGCTCGGGGGTCTTTCCCCAGCCCTTGGTGTCGATGTGCACAAAAGCGAGCAGCGGCTTGCGCACCGCCTTGGGATCGATGATCGCCGCGGTGTTGCGAATGGCGCCGCTGCGCCGAAGCCGCTTCACCCGTTCATGGGCTGCCGGCGGTGACAGGCCAATACGTTCGCCGAGCTCGGCATAGCTGATCGTGGCGTCGTCGACCAGAACGCCTAATATTTTTCGGTCGGTGGCGTCGATGTCCCGGGCGGCAGGCCTGTTCTGCGGAATGCCATCTGTTTCTCCGTCCATAATGAAATTCCTTATTGATACAGAATTTAATACGGCCATTATCGCCGTATGACGAACAGTGATCAAGTCGCAACATTGACGGCAAGGCCTCCTATCCCGGCGTTTGCTTACCTGCTCACCGGATGCATCGCCGTGATCGGCTCCAACTCGCTGGTTCTCGGTCCGATAGCACCGGCGGTGGCTGCGTCATTTGCGACGAGCGTGCCGGCCGTGATGATCGCGTCCGCTGCGTTCGGCCTCGGAACATCGGCAAGCGCCTTGTTCCTGGCACGCTATATCGACCGGCTGGGCGCTCGCCGCATGCTGCAAGGGGCCTTACTGCTGCTGGCGATAGCGCTCCTCGCCAGCGCCGCCGCGCCGACGGTAACGGCGCTTGTTGCGGCCCAGCTTCTTGCCGGTATCGCCGCCGGCGTCGCCATGCCGGCAATCTACGCCAGCGCCGCGGCGATCGCGCCGCCTGGCCGCGAAAGCGGAACGATCGGCGTCGTGCTGACCGGCTGGACGCTCAGCATGGTGGCCGGCGTGTCATTGTCGGCGGTGCTTGCCGACCTGTTGCATTGGCGCGCCGTTTTTGCGGCTGTCGCTGTGCTTGCGGCGCTCGCGTTGACCGGTCTTACCCTGACGTCGCTGAGCGATGTCAGGAAAAGCGGTCCGGCGCCGACGCCGCTCGGCGCCTTGGCCGTTCCCGGTATAGTGCCGCTTCTGGTCGCCTGCGGTGCCTTCATGACCGCCTTCTACGGTGTCTATGGCTATCTCGGCGATCATCTCCACAATGGATTGGGACGGCCGGTCAGTGCCAACGGGTTGGCCGCGCTCGCCTATGGCGCCGGCTTCGGCATGGCGGCACTTCTTGACGGCGTCATCGATCGCCTGGGTGCGCGACGCGTCATGCCGTTCGCCTATCTGCTGGTCGCAATCGTCTATGTCGCGCTTGCCGCATCGAGCGGCAGTTTCGGCTTGACCATCGCGATGGTCGCGGGCTGGGGCCTCGCCAATCACTTCGGGTTGAACGTCCTGGTGATGCGCCTCTCGGCGCTCGATCCGGCGCGGCGCGGCACGATCATGGGTTTGAACAGCGCGGTAACCTATCTCGCGGTGTTTGTCGGCACCACGGCCTTCGGACCGCTCTATTCCAGCTTTGGTTTTGCGGCATCGGCCGTGGTCGCAGCGTTGCTCATGCTGGTTGCCGCTTCGGCGGCGGCGTGGCGTTCGCCGCGGTAGTCGCGGACTATCGCAAGTCGCCGGTTTGCGCCACGCGGCGGCAAAACTTGCGCGCCGCTCCCGCCCTTCGATAAATGCAAATGAAGGTGCCACAGCGCCCGGACGGCGCTGTATACCGATATCCGGCTGTGAACCCGTCTGGACATGCGATGAACACGACGCTTGAAATCACCGCCGACCCTTCGCCGAAAGAGCTCGCTTTTCTCGGCGAGCGGCTCAGCGCGTTCAACGACAGCGATATCGGCGCGGCCAACAGAGAGGCGCTCGCCGTGTTCGTGCGCGACGAGCACGGTGCGGTTGTAGCCGGCATCTCGGGATACACCGCCTGGGGCTGGCTTTATGTGCAATGGCTGTGGGTCGATGAGCGATTGCGCGGCCAGCGCATGGCCGGCAGGATGCTGGACGCAGCCGAACAGGAAGCCGTCGCACGTGGCTGTCACGGCGCCTTGATCGACACGTTCAATCCAAAAGCGGCCAAGGCCTATGAGCGTCAGGGTTATCGGCCTTTCGGCGTGCTTCCCGATTTCCCCGTTGGCCGCAGCCGCGTCTTCCTGCAGAAGAAATTGTTGGCTCAGAGCATCTGCTCTAGTTAGCCGGCGAGGCGTCCGCCGCGCATCGGCTGTGGCACACCGGTGGTGGTCGGGAAGCTGATCGGCAGGCCCCTGAGCACGCGAACCGCAAGGAAGGCAAAGCACTCCGCCTCCACCGCATCGCCTTTCCAGCCGAACGCCTCAGCCGGCACGGCTTCGACGCCGGCGCGGCTGGCAAGCATGGCCATGATCGTCGGGTTGTGGCGGCCGCCGCCGCTGACCACCAGCCGCTTCGGCCGGTGCGGAAGGAGGTCGAGCGCCTTGCCGACGGCAGCAGTGGTGAATGCCGTCAGCAGCGCTGCGCCATTCTCAGCATTCATCCCATCCGCCATGGCCGCGCCGAAATCGAACCGGTCCAGCGACTTTGGATAGGGCTTGGCCAGATAGGGATGCTGCAACAGTTTGGCCAGCCGGGCTTCGTCCACTGTGCCGGTCCGCGCGAGCGCACCGTCGCGGTCCATCTCGCCAAGCCTCTTCGCCTTGATGAAATCGTTCAGCGGCGCGTTGGCCGGCCCGGTGTCGAAGGCGACGACATTGTCCTTGCCGTCCCACCAGGTGATGTTGGCAACGCCGCCGAGGTTGAGCACGGCCGTGTCGCCGCTGGCGTCGGCATCGCGTAGCAGCGCGGCGTGATAGGCGGCGGACAGCGGCGCGCCTTGCCCACCGGCGCGCATGTCGGCCGAGCGGAAATCATAGGCCACTTTGGTACCCAGAATGGCATGCATCAACTCGCCATCGCCAAGCTGGCGGGTCTGGCCGAGCCGGCCGACTTGCGGGGCGCGATGCAGCACGGTCTGGCCATGGAAGCCGACGACCCCGATATCGGTCATCGTCAGCCCGTAGCTTTCGACCAGGTTCTTGACCGCTGCGGACTGGGCGCGCGTCAGGGCTTCTTCGGCTTCGCGAAAGATCGCCGGCTCCGGTCCGGTGAAATTCCATGCCCTGGCTTGATCCAGCGTCTCCTCCAGCAGGGTCCGGATCGATCTGGGGTAGGGTGCGAGCGTGTAGGTGCCGAAATCCTCGATCCGTTCGCCGTCGGTCTTGATCAGCGCAACATCGATATTACCGTCCAGCACGGTGCCGGTCATCAGGCCGACGGCCCAGATTGGTTCCCCAGTTTTCGCAATCATGATTTGTTAGGCTCCGTTGACGAGGTCGCCGACCGATTGGCGAAGAGCTGCGATTCCGTTGTTGAAATGATGTGTCGGATGGATCCGGCTGGTGGGCAAGGTCCATGCCTGCCTTGTCGAAGTCGATCCACAGCCCGGTATCGGCACGGCTTCACAACGCCTTTTCGCCTACTGCCTTTCGCAGGAAACCTCCGGCATTGCCAAGCGCCTTGCGCGCTTCTTCGACGCTCATGCTGGTCATCGTCACCAGTATCGCCAGCTTCACGTCATTGCCGGTCTGGTCGAGCGCCTGTCGTGCTTGGCGTGCGCCGCAACCGGTCGTCTGCATCACGATCCGGGCCGCTCTGGCGAGGAGCTTTTTGTTGCTGGGATTGAGATCCACCATCAGGTTTTGGTAGCTCTTGCCAATGCGGATCATGCTAGCGGTCGTCAGCATGTTGAGAACCAGTTTTTGCGCCGTCCCGGACTTCAACCGGGTCGAGCCGGCGAGAACCTCGGGGCCGACAAGCGGAGAGATGGCGATGTCGGCAATGCCCGCGATGGTCGACCCGGGATTGCAGGAGAGCGCCACGGTTGTCGCCCCCACCTGCCTTGCATAGGTCAAGCCGCCGATCACATAAGGTGTGCGCCCGCTGGCGGCGATACCGACCACGACATCGTCGGCGGTCAGCTTGATCTCCTGCAATGCTCTCATGCCTTGTTTCGGATCATCCTCGGCGCCTTCCGCAGCCCGCGCCAGCGCCTTGGAGCCGCCAGCGATCAGGCCGAGCACCATGTCCTCGTGCACGCCAAATGTCGGCGGACACTCCGAGGCGTCGAGGAGCCCCAGTCGGCCGCTCGTGCCGGCGCCCATGTAGACAAGCCGCGCACCTTTTTGAAACGCAGTAACGATCCGGTCTACCGCCGCCGCAATTTCCGGGATGACCTTCTCGACGGCGGCCGGAACGCCGCTGTCCTCGTCATTGATCCTGTGCAGGACCTCGATGGTCGGCAATAGGTCGATATCCATCGTCTTTGGGTTCCGCTCCTCGGAAACCAACCGCCCCAGCTTCGACATCAATTCTTGTTGGCCCATCCGCCTGCTTTCAAAGTTCTTGCCGTCGGCCCTAAGTAATGTGATGCCACGCCGAGTGCCAACCAGTACCAGCCGGCTCGGTTTCGTGTCGGCCATTCCGGTTTCAAATGGCGGACCGCGCCGTTGCATTATCTCAGCCGGTCGACCTCGGCCGCGCTTCAAGAAGCTGGACTCGCGCCGAGGAGTGCGGCTTTCGGAACTACCGGCCCAGAAGGTTGCGTTCGACTGTCTTGAGATGGGCGAGCATCGCTTGGTTGGCGCCTTCCGGATCACGATGCAGCAATGCGTCCAATATGCTCTGATGCTCGTTGCAATAGGTTTGCCGCCGCTCTTCCGAAAACGAACGTTTCTTCATTTCGAACCAGGGCGACTGGTTGCGGATCGTGCGCATGAGATTATGGATCTCTTTCAGGAAATCATTGCGGCAGCATGCAAAAACGCGGTGATGGAATTCGGCGTCCCAATGCTCGAAGTTCGGCATGTCCTCGGCCTCGCATGCGGTCTGGTGTGCTTCACGAACCGCATTCAGCTCCGCCATGCTGGCGTTGGTCGCGGCGAAGGCCGCCGCGGCCGGTTCCAGCAACTGCCTGATCTCCATCATGTCGGCAGGGCTGGTGCCCTCCATCCGCGCGACTGTCGCTGCGATGGAGCCCGGATTGGTTGCGGTCAGGAAGGTGCCTCTTCCCACATGCCGGACAACCGTTCCGTCGTCCTCCAGGAAACCGACGGCGCGCCGCACCGTATTGCGCGCGACGCCGAACTCGACCGCCAAATCGCGCTCGGGTGGCATCCTGCCGTCTTCAAGCCATTCCCCGGATGAAATCCGCTTCTTGAGCATTGTGGCGATGTCGTTGGCGACGAGCTTGGGCATCCGGCAAATGCTCTTATCTGATCCAATATTGAGCCAATAATATCAGCGTCTGCACCGTTGGTCTAGCGCCTGGGCGAATCCAGGCGCCTATTTTGGCGGATTTTATCGGATTCTCCCCGAAACTCCTCTTGCGACCTAAACCAATCGGCGGTAGCGTGTAGTGAAAGAGCGGACATTGGCTCATAAAAGGTTCAAGGAGAGACGGGATGAGGGTCGCGACATTTTCGATCGCAGGTGAACGTCGCGTCGGAATTGTCGACCTCGACAGTCAGTCGGTTGCTCCTTTTGATATCCCCGTCGAGCAGGCACAATTGGGAGTGCTGGCGCTATTGCGGCGGAACGGGGCCGGGATGCCGCGGACGCTTTCGCCGCTGCCGCTCGCGCAGGTCGAACTCGAGGCGCCAATCCCGCTGCCTGCCCGCAATATTTTCTGCGTCGGCAAGAACTATTACGAACATGCGCACGAATTTGCGCGTAGCGGCTTCGATTCGAGCGCCGGTTCAGGCGCCATTCCACAGCACCCGATCATTTTCTCGAAAGTCCCGGAATCGGTCGTGGCAACGCATTCGAGCGTGCTGATCGACCCTTCCGTGTCGACGGCGATCGATTATGAGGCGGAACTGGCCGTCATCATCGGCAAAGGCGGGCGCGGCATTTCGAAGGCGGACGCTTACGATCACGTCTGGGGCTACACGATCGTCAATGACGTCACCGCGCGCGATCTGCAAGGCAAATACAGCCAGTGGCTGATCGGCAAGTCGCAGGATACTTTTTGCCCGATGGGGCCGTGGGCGATCACCAAGGACGAGTTCGATCTGGAAAACGCTTCGGTGCGCTGTTTCGTCAACGATGATCTTCGCCAGAACTCCAAAATATCGCTGCTCATCTTCGATATTCCGACGATCATCTCGACACTGTCGCAAGGCATCACCCTGAAGCCGGGCGACATCATCGCCACCGGCACGCCGGTTGGCGTCGGCATCGGCTTCGATCCGCCGAAATATCTCAAGGCCGGCGATCTTGTCCGGGTCGAGATCGACGGCATCGGCACGCTGGAGAACCGGATCGTGGAGCGGGTCCAATGACGACTGTCACCGTCGGCCAGATTGTTGCTGAAGTCAACGGCGAGGGTCACCCGGTCGTCATGATCCACGGCCTCGGCGGGACATCGAACATGTTCCAGCCGCAGATGGAGACGCTCTCGGCCTACCGTGTCATCCGGCTCGATCTGCCGGGTTCCGGGCGCTCGGCAAGGCCGCTCGAGCCGCTGACGATCGAGATCATGAGCGAAGCCGTCATTCGCGCCATGGCTGGCATGGGCGTGACGCGAGCCCATTTCGTCGGCCATTCCATGGGCACGATCGTGTGTCAGCAGATTGCGGCAACGCAGCCGTCGCTGGTGAGTTCGCTGGCGCTGTTCGGTGCACTGGCCGAGCCGGTCGAGGCGACGCGGCAAGGCCTTGGCAACCGGGCACGGCTGGCACGTTCGGGCGGTATGGCCGACATTGCCGACCAGATCGTCGCCAATGCGCTGTCGGCGCATACCAGGGAAACGTCGCCCGCAGCCGTCGCCTTCGTGCGCGAATCCATCACCAGGCAGGATCCGGAATCCTACGCCCGCACCTGCGAAGCCCTGGCTAAGGCGACGGCCGTCGATGTCAGGCGGATTTCGGCGCCGACCTTGCTGGTCACCGGCGATGCCGACACGGTCAACCCGATGAGCGTCGGCCAGGCGCTTGCCGACAGGATCAAGGGGGCCATATTCTCGTCTCTCGATCGGTGCGGACATTGGGCGACGGTGGAGTGCCCCCGCGAAAGCAGCCAGAAGCTCGCCGATTTTTTGAGACGCGTTGATAGGTGAGGATCGGAATTCGGGCGTAAAAAAGTGCGCTCGACAGTTTGGGAGGTTTTCTGATGGCAGACGACGGCTGGAACGGCAACGGTTCGGGCAACACGCTCTTTACCAATGTGCGTGTGCTCGATGCGACCGGGGAGTATCCATACACCGGCGAAGTGCTGGTCCAGGGCAACCGCATCAAGCAGATCACCAAGGGCTCGTCGCGCTTTGGCTCCTCCTCTGCATCATCGTCCTATGCTGGCGCGCCCGCAGGTGTCACGACGATCGACGGCATGGGCGCGACGCTGATGCCCGGCATGATCGACGCGCATCTGCATTTGTCCTGGAACAACGCACCCGGCATCGACCCGATCCAGATGATGGAGGTCGAAGAGCACATGCTGGTCACCATGGAGATGGCCAAGCTGGTGCTCGATGCCGGCTTCACGGCGGGCAGGGGGGCGGCAGCCGCCAAGCCCCGCCTCGACGTCGTTGCCAAGAAGTTCATCAACCAGGGTCGCTTCCCGGGCCCGCGTTACCTCGCGGCGGGGCCGGAAATCACCACCGTCGGCGGCCTCGGCGATTCCGCGCCTTCGCACATCCCGCATGAAGGCCTCAATCTAGGCATCGTCGTCTCGGGCCCCGAAGAGATCCGCCGCACAGTGCGCCAGCTGATCAAATACGGCGTCGATTCGATCAAGCTCAATCTGTCCGGCGAGAGCATCACCGGCATGGGCGCCGAAGAGACGCCGATGTCGGAGGAAGAGGTTGCCATGGCCGCCTCCGAGGCACGCTGCCGCAACAAGGTGCTGTCGGCCCATGCGCGTTCGTCCGGCTCGGTCAAACAATGCATCCGCCACGGCATCCAGAACATCTACCACGCCTCGTTTGCCGACGAAGAATCGCTCGACATGCTCGAGGCGGCGAAGGACAAGCATTTCGTCGCACCCGGCATCGCCTGGCTGATCAACACCGCGCGCCATGCCGAGCAGTGGGGCATCAAGCCCGGATCGCCGCTGTCGCTCGAATATGAGCGCGAGCTCGAAATGTGCGTCGACACGATGAAGAAGATGCACCGGCGCGGCATCCGCGTGTGCATTGGCGGCGACTATGGTTTTGCCTGGACGCCGCAAGGCACCAACGCCAAGGACATTCAGACCTTCGTCGAGATGCTCGGCTTCTCGCCGATGGAAGCGATCCAGGCCGGGACCAAATACGGCGGGCAGATCATGGGCATGGGTGATGAACTCGGCATGATCAAGGAAGGCTATCTCGCAGACCTCCTGCTGATCGACGGCGACCCGATTTCGGATGTGCGCATCCTGCAGGACAAGAACCGCATCCTCGCCATCATGAAGGACGGCAAGTTCCACAAGGCACCGCGCTTGAACGAGCAGCGCCGCCGGCTGACGGCATGAGCATCCTCGACCAGCCATCGTCGTCGTCCCAGCTATCCTCCTCGTCGATGGCGGGTGGCGGCATGACGCGCCGGCAGGCATGGGGCCTTTTCTGGCTGCTTGCCGCCGCGCTCGTCGCATGGCTGGTCTTCGCCGTCTGGCCGGCTTGGTTGAACGCCATCCTGATCTCGAAGAAGGCTTTCGTCAGCGCGATCCTCAACGGGGTCACACTGGCCGGCCTCTATTTCCTGGTTGCCAGCGGCTTTACGCTGATCTTCGGGCTGATGCGCAATGTCAATCTTGCGCATGGCTCGCTCTATCTGCTCGGCGCCTATATCGGCTACGAAGTGGCGAACCGCACCGGCTATTGGTTGCTGGGTGTCGCCGCCGGCTTCATCGTTCTGGCGGCGGTCGGCGTCGTCATGCAGATTTTCGTCTTCCGTCGCCTGGAAGGCGACGACCTGCGCCAAACGCTGGTCAGCATCGGCATCTCGATCGTCGCCGCCGACCTGATGCTGGCCGTCTGGGCCGGCGGCACCTATCAGATCGCGGTGCCGGAATGGCTCGACGGTGCACTGACGCTCCCGGTGATCACCGCGGTGCGATCGAACGGCGCATCGGTTTTTCTCACCTATCCGCTCTACCGCCTTGTCGTGCTGGCGGCGGCGATCGTCATCGGCGTCGGTCTCTGGCTGATGCTGAACAAGACGCGCGTCGGCATGATGATCCGCGCCGGCGTCGATGATCGCGCCATGCTGTCGGCCTCCGGCGTCAACGTGCATGCAGTATTTGCCATCGTCTTTGCTGTCGGCGCTGGACTTGCCGGCTTTGCCGGCGTCGTCGGCGGTTCGGCGCTCTCGGTCGCGCCGGGCGAAGATGTCCGCTATTTGCTTGCCTCGCTTGTCGTCGTCATCGTCGGCGGCATGGGCTCGATATCAGGCGCCGCCATTGGCGCACTGCTGATCGGCCTCGCCGAGCAGATCGGCCTCGTCTATTTCCCGACCTACGGCATCGTGCTCACCTTCGTCATCATGGTGGTGGCGCTGGCGGTCCGGCCGCAAGGCATCATGGGGAAAGCGCGATGAGCCTGACCCTTGCCGCGGATGCCAGAGCGCCCCAACAGACATGGCTGGAAAAGCTCGGCCCGGGCCACATTATCCTGGCCGTCGCCCTAGTCCTCTATCCGCTGGTGGCATCGGATTTCTTCCTGACGCAGATCGGCGGCTATTCGCTTATCTTCGGCATGCTTGCTTTGTCGCTGATGATGCTGGCGGGTTATGGCGGCATGGTCAGCTTGGCGCAGATCACCGTCGCCGGCATCGCCGCTTATGCCATCGCCATCCTCGGCAACAACAATTCGAACGTGCTCGGCTTCGGCTGGCCGTGGTGGCTGGCGGCGCCTTTCGCTGTAATGGCGGCCGCGGTGGCATCGGCGCTGATCGGCTGGATCTCGGTGCGCACCGAAGGCATCTACACCATCATGATCACGCTGGCGATCGCCACCGCCACCTACTATTTCGCCCAGCAGAACTACGCGATCTTCAATGGCCATTCCGGATACGCCGGCATCCACGCTCCCTCGTTCTGGGGCGTCAACTGGCGCGATCCGAAAGCCTTCTATTACCTCTGTCTCGGTTTTGCGGTCCTGTCCTATGCGGCCATATTCTACGGCTCCCGCTCCACCTTCGGCTTGACCTTGCAGGCGATCCGCGACAACCCGCGGCGGATGCGCGCGCTAGGCTATGACGTCACCGCGCACAAAGTCTTCGCCTGGTTCCTCGCTGGCATCATTGCCGGTCTGGCCGGTGTGCTCCTGGTCTGGTTCAACGGCCGCGTTTCGCCCGGCACCATCGGCGTGGACGCAGCGCTCGATGTGCTGATCATCGCCGTCATCGGCGGTTTGCGGCATCCGATCGGCCCTTTCTTCGGCGCGCTCGTCGTAGTCCTGATGCAGACCTTCGCCATCGACATCGTCGGAGCCGAGCGTTTCAACACGCTGATCGGCCTTGTCTTCCTGGTGATCGTCTTCGTCTCGCCAGACGGAATTCTTGGGTTGTGGGGGAGGATCAAACCGCATCTTGCCCAGGAGTCCTTGCGTCCCGGCCCCTAGTCGCCGGGATGGAATGAACCACTGCGAAAACGTCAATCAAAGGGAGGAAAACATGAGGATACATCGACGCACACTGCTTGCGCTGGCGCTGGCGACTGGGCTGGTCGCTCCGTCGCTTTCGCTTGCTGCCGACGACACGATCAAGATCGGCCTGCTCGCCACCTTCGAGGGCCCATTCACGGTACTCGGCGAAGATGGAGAGCGTGGCGCGAAGACGGCGCTCGACGAGGTCAACGGCATGGTCGCCGGCAAAAAGGTCGAGATCGTCAAAGGATCGTCCGACGCCTCTCCGGACAGCGCCGTGCGCGCAGCGCGCAAGCTGGTCGAGCAGGACGGCGTCAAGGTGCTGGTCGGTCCGCTTTCGGGCGATGAGGGTCTGGCCGTCAAGGACTATGCCAAGACCCAGCCGACCGTGACATTCCTCAATGGCGCCTCGGCAGCCCAGGACACGACATTCCGCAATCCGGCGGACAACTTCTTCCGCTTCGGAACGGACGGCGCCCAGTGGATGGCGGGCCTAGGCACCTATGCCTTCACCGACAAGGGTTACAAGCGGGTCGCCACCGTCGCCGAGGATTATTCCTTCCCGTACACGCAGGTCTTCGGCTTCATGGCCGAGTTCTGCAAGGCCGGCGGCCAGGTGCCGTCCAAGTCCTGGGTGCCGATCGGCAACAAAGACTACTCCTCCGTCATCGCCGCCATTCCCGACGATGTCGACGCCATCTATGTCGCACTCGGCGGCGCCGATGCCGTCAATTTCCTGACGCAATACCAGCAGTCCGGCGGCTCGGCACCCTTGATCGGTGGCTCCATTACCGTCGACCAGACCGTGCTGACCTCGAAGGGCAAGTTGCGCGACGTCCTGATCGGCACGCCGGCCGCCGGCCCGACTGCCGATACCAACGACTCCCCGTCGTGGACGAAATTCGTCGAGCAGTACAAGAAACAGCCCGGCGCCTTCCCGTCGCCCTCGCTCTTTGCTCATGCCTATTACATCAACATGAAAGCCGCGCTGCTTGGCCTCGACAAGGTTGGGGGCGACGTGTCCGATGGCGGTGCAAAGCTGCGAGATGCGCTTTCGACGCTTTCGTTCGAGACGCCGACCGGCAAGGTTTCGCTCGACAAGAACCGTAACGCGATCGCCGATATCTACCTGACCGAGGTCACCGAAGGTTCGGATGGCAATCTCATGAACAAGCTGATCAAGGTTGTTCCGCAGGTCAACCAGACCCTCGGAATACCGGAGGCGGATTTCAGCGCGCTAGGCGCCGTCAGTCGCGATAATCCGAGCTGCCCGTAACCGGCCGTAACGCAGGAGCGATCGCCAGTGGCCGAAAACGACATGGCAGCCCGTCTGCAGGGAACCGGTGCCTATGCACTGGAACTGGACGGCGTTGCGCGTCATTTCGGTGCTCTGGTGGCGCTCTCGGGCATCAATATGAGGATCGCGGCCGGCGAACGGCGCGCGGTTCTCGGCTCCAACGGCGCCGGCAAGACCACACTGTTCAATGCCGTGACCGGCGACTTTCTGCCGACCGCCGGCCGCATCCGTTTTTTCGGCGAGGATATCACCGACCTGCCGCCGCATGAACGCATCCGGCGTGGCCTGAGGCGCACCTATCAGATTTCGCAACTGTTCAAGGGCCTGTCGGTCCTCGATTCCATTTTCTTGGCATGCCGGGGCGTGTCGCGCCGGCGGTTCTCGTTGCTTCGACCCAAGGCCACCGACGTCAACAGGGTGCAGGCGGAATCGATCCTGCACGCTGTGCATCTGGAAGCCTGGCGCGACGCGCTGGTGGCGACGCTCAGCCATGGCCAGCAACGGCAGTTGGAGATCGCATTGGCGCTGGCTGGTGCGCCGCGTTTCATCCTCTTCGACGAACCGGCGGCAGGGCTGTCGCCGACCGAGCGCCGCGATCTGGTGGCGATCCTCAATGGGCTGCCGAAGCATATCGGCTATGTTATCATCGAACACGATCTCGACGTTGCGCTGCGTGTCTCGGAGTATGTTTCGATGATGCACAATGGCCGCTTGTTCAAGGAGGGCACGCCGCAAGAGATCGAAGCTGATCCGGAGGTCCAGGAAATCTATCTCGGAGGCAAGCATGGCTGAACGCCGCGTTCCTGCCGGCCCCATATCTCCGTTCGGCCCAACGCCTCCGTCCGGGAAGGCGGTCCTCAGAATAGAGGATTTGCAAGTCTATTACGGCGAGAGCCATGCGCTGCAGGGCGTGTCACTGACGTTGGACAGCGGCGTACTGTCGGTCGTCGGCCGCAACGGTATGGGCAAGACGACGCTCTGCAACACCATCACGGGGCTGAAGCGCGCGCGCTCCGGGTCGATCCGGGTCAACGGCCGCGAGATTTCCTCACTCGAACCGCATGAGATTCACCGGTTCGGCGTCGGCTATGTGCCGCAGGGCCGGCGCGTCTGGCCAAGCCTGACGGTCGACGAGCATCTGCGCCTCGCGGCCGGCAACCGGCGTGATGCGAATTGGACGGTCGAGCGCGTCTATCAGATTTTTCCGCGCCTCGCCGAACGCCGGACCAATGGCGGATCGCAGCTCTCCGGCGGCGAACAGCAGATGCTGGCGATCTCGCGCGCGCTGTTGAGCGATCCGAAGCTGCTGGTCATGGACGAGCCGACCGAGGGGCTCGCACCTGTCATCGTCGGGCAAGTCGAGCGTATGCTGGTGACGCTGGCCGAGGAAGGCGAGATGGCAATCCTCGTCATCGAACAGAATATCGGCGTCGCCACCGCTGTGTCCGATCGCGTCGCCATTATGGTCAACGGGCGCATCAACCGGGTCATGGATGCCGCAGCACTTGCCGCCGACCGTGAACTGCAGCAGCGACTGCTCGGTGTCGGCCGCCATTCAGACGAGTCCGCTATGACGCCAGCGGCGGCGGCACAGGCGCAACAACAGCTGGCCGAAGTCTATCGCATCGATCGAGGTGCTTCGCAGGACGCTGCTCCGCGAGACGGCATCTACCGCCCGGTGACCGAACTGCCGAACCGCTGGAATGTGCCGGTGACGGCGATGCGGCAAGCGGCGGTCGAGAAGGCAGCGCCGCAGGACGAGCTGAAAAAGGTCTTCGCCATTCCCTTCGCCGAACGTATCGGCAGGACCGTTCTGGTCGCCGGCACTTTCGACACCAAGGCCAAGGAATTGCGCTTCGTCGCCGACCGCCTGAAATCGCTAGGTGTACCGGTGCGCACCGTCGACCTGTCGACGTCGGGAAAGCCGTCGAGCGCCGATGTTCCCGCCATGCAGGTCGCCGGCATGCATGCGCTGGGGTCTTCGGCCGTTTTCATCAATGATCGCGGCGGTTCGGTAAGCGCCATGGCCGAAGCCTTTGCGCGCTGGATCGAGCGCGAGCCGCGCATCGGCGGGGTTATTTCGGCGGGCGGTTCCGGCGGCACCACGCTGGCCACGGCTGGCATGCGCAGGCTGCCCGTCGGTATACCTAAGCTGATGGTCTCGACTGTCGCCGCCGGCGACGTCGCCAAATATGTCGGCGGCGCCGACATCATGATGTTCCATTCGGTGGCAGACGTTCAGGGGTTGAACTCGATCACCGAACAGGTGCTTTCCAACGCCGCGCATGCGATGGCGGGTATGGTCGCGCAGCTTCCCAATGCCGAGGCGTGGGAGGCCAAACGCAAGCTGGCGCGTCCGGCCGTCGGCATCACCATGTTCGGCGTCACCACGCCGGCAGTGCAGGCGGCGACCAAGCGTCTTGAAGCGGACTATGACTGTCTTGTCTTCCATGCCACCGGAATTGGTGGGCGCGCCATGGAAAATCTCGGTGACTCCCGGCATCTCTCAGCCTTCCTCGACCTGACCACGACCGAAGTCGCCGACATGATTGTCGGCGGCGTGTTCCCGGCGACCGACGACCGCTTTGGCGCGGCGATCCGTACCGGCTTGCCCTATGTCGGCTCGACCGGGGCGCTGGACATGGTCAATTTCGGCCCGCGCGACACGGTGCCGGAGAAATTCAGAAGCCGTAACTTCGTCATCCACAATCCGAACGTCACGCTGATGCGGACCACGCGCGACGAGAACCGCGCCTTCGGCGAATGGATCGGCGCCCGCCTCAACGCGATGAATGGCCCGGTGCGGTTCCTGCTGCCGGAGGGCGGCGTGTCGATGCTCGACGCCCCAGGCCAGCCGTTTCACGATCCGGAGGCCGACAATGCGCTGTTCGAGGCGATCGAGAAGACCGTCCGCCAGACGCCGCTGCGCCATGTCGAGCGCGTCCGGTCGAACATCAACGAACCGTCTTTCGTCGACGCAGCCATCAACGCGTTCCAGGCGATCACGCCGAAATTGCAGAGGCGGGCGTGATGGTTTTCGCGTTGGCGGATTATGGAATTGATGCCGGTCGCCGGTGGCTGACCGCATCCTGTTTGGGAGGGTAGAAAGAATGGCCGCGCAGACCTTTGGCGCTTTCCTTTTGTGGCTGATCATTGCCGCGATCGTCGTGGTGATCGCCGTCTATGTTCTCAGATGGCTTTATCGCCGCTCGACCAAGGAGACGGCATTCGTGCGCACCGGCTTCATGGGCGAGAAGGTGGTGGTCAATGGCGGCGCCTTCGTCATTCCGGTGCTGCACGAAATCACGCCGGTCAACATGAATGTCTCGCGCATCGAGGTGCGCCGCGAAGATGGTTTTGCGCTGATCACCAAAAACCGGATGCGCGTCGATCTGGTCGCCGAGTTCTTTGTCCGTGTCGGGGCGAGCCGCGAGCTGGTTGCCGCAGCCGCTCAGACGCTCGGCCGCCGTACGCTGCAGCCCGACAGTCTGCGCGAACTGCTTGAAGGCAAGTTTGCGGGCGCCATGCGCACGGTCGCGGCCCAGATGACGCTCGAGGAGATGCACGAGTTGCGCGGCGACTACGCCGCCAAGGTCCGCCAACTCGCCTCGGAATCGCTCGCCGCCAACGGGCTCGAACTGGAGAGCGTCGCCATCGTCGACCTCGACCAGACCAGCCTCGAATATTTCGATCCCTCCAACGCCTTCGACGCCGAAGGCCTGACCCAGCTCACCGAATCGATCGAGACGCGGCGCAGGATGCGCAACGAGATCGAGCAGCGCACGCTGGTCGATATCCGCAACCAGAACCTCGATACCCAGCGCAAGGTGCTGGAGATCGACCGCGACACCGAATATGCCCGCCTCGAACAGGAGCGCGAAGTCGAGATACGCCGCGCCTCGCAGCGTTCCGAACTCGCCATCGAGCGCGCACTGCGTGACCAGGAGTCGGAGCAGGCGCAGCTTTCTTCGCGCGAAGCGGTCGAGAAATCGCGCCTCAACCAGGAGCGCAACATCACCGAGGAGCGCATCAAGAACGAAGAAGACACCCAGCGCCGCGAGATTGCCCGACGCCGTGCGCTCGACGAGACGGAAATGAAAATGCGCGAACTGACCGAGCGCGAGCAGATAGCGCTCGAGCTTGCGCTGGAGAAGGCGCGCATCGAGCGTGAAGGCACGCAGAGCCAACTGGAGATCGAGCGCAAGAAGGCGCTCGAAATCGCCGAGCTCGAACGTCAGATCGCCTTGGCGGAAAAAGCGCTCGAGGTCACCAGGGCCGAAGCGGAAAAGCGACGCGCCGAAATTGTCGAGAACCAGACGACCGAAACGGCCCGTATCGATCAGGAGCGCGCCATCGATGAAGTGAGGATTGCGCGGGAACGTCACCTCGAAGCGCTGCAGATCGCCAAGCGCCAGGCTTTCGAAGAGGCCGAGATATCGGCCAGCGAAGAAGTCGAGCGCGCCCGCATCACCACCGAGCGCGGCATCGAGGAAGCCCGGCTGATCAAGGACCGCGACCTGCGCCAGCTTGGTGTCGACCGCGACCAGAAGATCGAGATCGCCGAGATCCAGAAGGCCATCGACATCGCCAAGAAGACGCAGGAGCGGTCTTCGGCAATCGCTGCTTCGGAAGCGGTCCGCGCCAAGGCCATCCAAGCCGAGGAGCAGGCCTTCACTGCCCGCGAACGCGAGATCGCCGAACGCCGCAAATTGACCGACCTGATCGGCGCCGCCCGTGAGGCAGAGCGCGAGGCCCTGCGCATAACCGCGGCGGCCGATGCCGAGATGAAGGCTGCCAAAAGCCTCGCCGAAGCGCAGAAGATCGCCGCCGTCGCCTCGGCCGAATCCGAAAAGATTCACGCCCTTGCCGCGGCCCAGCGCTACGAGGTCGACGCCGCCGGTCACCGCCAGCTCAACGAGGCCGAAAACCTGCTCTCCGATGAGGCTCGCGCCGGCCGTCTGCGCGGCAAATTGCTCGACCATATGGAAGGCATCATCCGCGAAAGCGTCAAGCCGATGGAGAAGATCGACGGCATCAAGATCTTGCATGTCGATGGCATCAATGGCGGGCCCGGAGGCAACCGCAACGTCACCGACGAAGTGATCGATTCGGCGCTGCGCTATCGGGTACAGGCGCCGATGATCGACAATCTCATGAAGGAGATAGGCATCGAGGGCGGTTCGCTCGGGCGGATGACCGATGTGCTGCGTGACGCCAAGGACATTTCGAGCCTGACCCGCGACAAGAAAGGCAAGGGCAAGATCAGCAAGGACGACGATGACGATCGCGACCGCTGACTTGATCGTGCAGTCCATGCGGTGCGCAATCGAATCGGAATGTCTCGGCCGCTTGTGTCACGCTGGCGGCTGCCTGGCATGACCAAGGTCTATGTTTCCTCGGTCATTCCTGCGCCGGCGGCGGAGGTCTGGAAGGTCGTTCGCGATTTCAACGCGCTGCCAAGCTGGGCGCCGTTCGTCACCGAAAGCCGCATCGAGCAAAATGCGCATCCCGACCAGATCGGTTGTATCAGAAATTTCGTGCTCAGGGATGGCGGGCGGATTCGCGAAAGATTGCTGGCGCTGTCCGACTATGACCTGTCCTGCAGCTACGCGATCCTGGAAAGCCCGATGGCGGTGGAAAATTACATCTCAACGCTGTCGCTGACGCCGATCACCGATGGCAATTTGACCTTGGCCGAGTGGCAGGCTGAGTTCGACTGCGCCCCCGAACGCGAGGCAACGCTGACGCACCAGATCGGCACCGGCGTATTCCAGGCTGCGCTCAGCGCACTGAAGCAGCGCTTCGGGCGCTGACGCCTGCGCTATGGTTCAAGTCCGCCAGAGCACAATCATCAATGCGCCGATCGAGGACGTCTGGTCGATCCTGCGCGACTTCAACGGTCATGAGCGCTGGCATCCGGCCATCGCGTTCAGCGAGATCGATGGCGGCGAGCCGGTCGATGCGGTGGGGTCGGTGCGTCATTTCCGGCTGGCCGACGGCGGCGAATTGCGCGAGCAGCTTCTGGCGCTGTCCGATAAGGACTTTCGGCTGAGCTATTGCCTGCTCGAAGCACCGCTGCCGCTGATGGGCTATGTCGCATCGATCCGGCTGAAGCCGGTGACCGACGGCAACGCCACTTTCTGGGAGTGGCGGTCCGAGTTCCATCCACCCGCGCATCGTCGCGACGAGCTGGTCAAGCTCGTCACCGAGGGCATCTACCAAGCCGGTTTTGAGGCTATTCGCAGCCTTTTGCGTCGAAAGCCGAAAACCGCACCTTTCCATGCGAGAGCGCCGGTGGTCGCTCCGACACCATCGGCAGCCCTGCCGCGGACCGCGCCTGCAATATCTTCCGGGCCCACATCTTCCGGAGCCACGACTTCGGGCCAGATCGAGAGAACCAGGGCGATCCTCGTCGAAAAATATGGCGGGCCGGAGGTGCTGCAGCTGAAAGACATCGCATTGCCGCCGCCCGCGCCGAACGAGGTGCAAATTCGTCATACGGCGATCGGCGTCAATTTCATCGACGTCTATTGCCGCACCGGCTATTTCGACCTCCTGCAGCCGCCTGATGTGCCCGGCATGGAGGCTGCAGGCGTCATTGAAGCGCTTGGTTCGGAGGTTTTGGGCTTTTCAGCCGGCGACCGCGTCGCCTATGCCTGCCCGCCGGTCGGCGCCTATGCCGAGCGGCGCAACATGGCGCCCGATCTGCTGGTCCGGCTCTCGGACGACGTTTCCGACGAGACCGCGGCCGCGAGCCTGCTCAAAGGCGTCAGCGCGAGTTTCCTGCTGCACGACGTCCATGCCGTGCAGCCAGGCTCCGTCGTTCTCATTCACGCCGCCGCCGGCGGTATCGGCCAGCTTCTGGTGCAGTGGGCCCGCCATTTAGGGGCAACGGTCATTGCCACGGTATCGAGCGACGACAAGGCGCGGATCGTCGAACGTCTTCGCGCGCATCACGTCATCGTTTATTCGCGCGATAATTTCGCTGAAGCCGTTATGCGCCTGACCGGCGGCGCTGGTGCCGATGTCGCCTATGACGCGGTCGGCAACGACACGTTCGGCGGTTCACTAGCGGCACTCGGCATTCGCGGCCATCTCGTCAGTTTCGGGCAAACCTCCGGACCGGTCGGCAACTGGGATATCGGCCGATTTGCATCGAAGTCGATCACCATATCGCGTCCCAATTACGCCCATTATACCGACACTCCGGCAAAGCTTTCGCCGCACGTCGATCGTTTCTTCGCAGCGCTACGGCAAGGCGTCGTCAGGATCGAGCCCCCCAGACGCTACAGCCTGACCAATGCCGGCGAGGCCCACCGCGACCTCGAATCCAGGCAGACCACGGGCGCATTGATGCTGGTGCCGTAGCCACCGCTCTGCTCAGTACACCCGCTAGACCGGCATCACTGTGCCTCCCGCGCAAACAAATGTTGACAAAGTCATCTGTTGTCCTTCATATCAGAAGGCCTTCAGTCGAACAGGCCGGTGAAGTGATGGACGACCTTGGAGCACAGGAACAAGCGGTTCTGGATCTCATCGCGGCGAACCCGTTCGCCGGCCAGCAGGACATAGCAACCGCGCTAGGCATCGCCCGCTCGACCGTCGCGGCCCACATCATGCAGCTCGTCAACAAGGGTTACATTCTCGGCCGTGGCTATGTGTTGCCGGCCTCCAAGCGTATGATCTGCATCGGCGGCGCGGTTCTGGACCGCAAATACCACGCCAAGAAGGATCTGATCTTCGAGACGTCGAACCCGGTCGACGGCTATCGCAGCTTCGGCGGTGTCGCCCGCAACGTCGCCGAGAACCTTGTCCGCCTCGGCGTCGACGTCAGCTTCGTCTCGATTGTCGGTGACGATGAAACCGGCCGCTCGCTGGTGCGGCATTTGCGCGACCTCGGCGCCGACGTCAGCCAGGTCATCACCACCACGGAACGACCGACGGCCGAATATGCGGCCATCCTCGATCCCAACAACGATCTCGTGCTCGGCATTGCCGACATGGAGATCTTCGATCTGTTTTCGCCATCCTATCTCGACCGCTTCTGGCCGCATCTCGCTTCGGCGACCTGGGTGTTCATCGACTGCAACCTGCCGGCCGCGACGATCGAAGCGCTGATGTCACGCAAACAGGGCGCGCGCTTCAAGCTCGCCGTCGACACGGTCTCGTCGCCGAAATCCGCACGCTTGCCGAAGGACCTGACCGGCATCGACCTGTTGTTCACCAACCACGACGAGGCCAACGCGATGCTTGGCATCGCCGACGCCGACAAGCGGCTGAAGCCGAAGGAAGCCGCGGCGGCGCTGCGCGCGGCAGGTGCTGCCGAGGTCATCGTGACCATGGGCGCGCATGGATTTGCGGTGGCGACCGAAAGCGGCTTGGCGACGATGCGTTCCGTCCCGGCCCGCGCGGTCGACATCACCGGCGCCGGCGACGCGATGATTGCCGGCACCATGTACAAGGTGCTTTCGGGAGATCCCGTGCTCGACGCAGCGCGCGCCGGGGCGCTGCTCGCCACGCTGACCACCGAGAGCGAATCCAGCGTCCATCCCGATCTGTCGCCGCGCTTCCTCACCGCCGGCATGTACCGCATTCCCGCTTGAAAGTGGGACGACCCTGAAAGTGACACGATGATGAAATCTTCCCTCCTCCACCTGAACGACGAAGTCGCGGCAGCGCTTCGAGACGGCCGCGCGATGGTGGCGCTGGAATCGACGATCATCACCCATGGCATGCCCTATCCTGCCAATCTGGAGACCGCGCGCGGCGTCGAAACCGTGGTGCGCGAGAACGGCGCCGTGCCCGCCACGATCGCGGTGGTCGCCGGCAAGATCAAAGTCGGGCTTGATGACCGTGAGCTGGAACGGCTTGCCGCGGCTAAGGACGTGGTCAAGGCGTCAGGGCGCGACCTCGCCGCCATCATGGTGCGCGGCGGCTCGGCCGGAACCACCGTCTCGGCGACGATGCGGATTGCTGCGCTCGCCGGCATCGGCATTTTCGCAACCGGCGGCGTCGGCGGCGTGCATCGTGGCGCCGAGGCCACCTTCGATATCTCGGCCGACCTTACCGAACTCGGCCAGACCGGCACGACCGTCGTCTGCGCCGGCGTGAAATCGATCCTCGATATTGCAAAGACGCTGGAATATCTGGAGACCCAGCGCGTGCCGGTGATTGCCTATCAGAGCGACGATTTTCCTGCCTTCTATACGCGCTCCAGCGGACTGAAAGCCGATCACCGCCTCGACACGCCGGAGGACATTGCGGGGGCCATGCTGCTGCACGAGCAGATCGGCTCGGGCACCGGCATCCTCGTCGCCAACCCGATTCCGGAAGTGGATGCGCTCGATCCGGCCTTCACCGACGGCACGATCGCCGCGGCCGTGGCCGAAGCCGGGACACGCGGCATCGGCCGCAAGGAGCTGACGCCGTTCCTGCTCGCCCGCATCAATGAGCTTTCGCAAGGCCGCAGCCTGAAGGCCAATATCGCGCTGGTCCGCAACAACGCCGCGCTCGCCGCTCGCGTCGCAGTAGCGCATGCGCGGTTAAAGGGCATGAAATAGAGGCGCTATCGGCCTTCGATTTCAGCCGGTGAGAGATCGAAGACCCGCCCGGCATTGAGGATATTGTTCGGGTCAAACACCGCTTTCAAGCGCCGCATGGCCGCGATCTCGGTATCGCTGCGCACTAGGTGCAACCATTCCTTCTTGTCGAGGCCGATGCCATGCTCGGCCGAGACGCCGCCGCCGGCCGCGGCGACGCCACGATAGACGATGTCGTACGCCGCCGCCGGATCCACGGTGCGCACCTGATAGTGCAGATTGCCATCGCCAAGATGGCCGAAGACGTAGATGTCGGCGCTGGGGTCGACAGTCCTGATCGCGGCTTCTGCTTCTTGCAGGAAAGCCCCCATCCTTGCCAGCGGGATGCTGATGTCGACGCCGATCAGGCCTTTCATTGAAAACAGGAAGCGGTTGGCATCCTCGCGCACCGCCCACAGCGCACGGAACTCGCGCGGCGACTGCGAGACGACCACGTCGTCGACCATGCCGTCCTCGACCGCCTGCATCAGAACAGCAGCAAATCGGTCGCCGTCGCGCTCGGGCTCGTTGCCCTGGATCTCGGCCAGCACATAGACGGGTGACCCCACGGGCAGCGGCGCCGGTGCATCCATCCCGGCGACCATGGCACCGTAGAGCGGCGCGAAATTCACCTCATAGGCCGACAGCAACGGCCCGAGCTTCTGCCTGAGCAGCGCAAGCAGCGCGATTGCCGCATCGAGCGACGCAAGCGCGCAGAAGGCGTTGACCTCGGTGGCCGGCTTCGGGTGCAGCCGCAGGCAAGCGCGCGTGACGACGCCGAGCGTGCCTTCGCTGCCGACGAAGAGCTGGTTGAGGTCGTAACCGGAATTGTTCTTGGGCAAGCCCTTGAGCGAGGTCAGGATGCTGCCGTCGGCAAGCACCGCTTCCAGGCCGAGCACCTGCGCCCGATACATGCCGTAGCGCAGCACGCGGATGCCCCCGGCATTGGTGGCAACATTGCCGCCGACCGTAGCCGTGCCGCGCGCGCCGATATCGACGCCGAACAGCAAGCCAGCCGCATCGGCCGCGTCCTGCACCATTTGCAGCGGCGCGCCGGCCTCGGCGACGATCGTCGCGGCCTCGCGGTCGACAGCCTCTATCGCAGTCATGCGCTCCAGCGACAGCACCGCCTCGCCGGGCTGGATGCGCGCAGCACCCGCAAGCCCGGTCCGGCCACCCTGGACAACAAGCCTCTGCCCCGCCTCGTTGCAGAAGCGCAGAATGTCCGACACCTCGCCGGCAGTACGCGGACGCAGCACGAACTCCGGCGGTGAGCCGGCTTTGCCGTCGGGATCTTCCCTGTAACGTGGTCCTGCCTCGTCGGCTAAAACAATCGCTGACCTGTCCAGCCGCTTTTCCAGCCGCGACAGGAGCTCGACAACCCTCTGGGACATGGCGCTCACTCGTCTGCCCTAGGCGCCTCGGCGTCGGCGCGAATGAGCTTGATATCCGCCCCCGCCGCCCAGGCGCCGATATCTTCCCGGCGCAGTGCCGCCGCCATCATATCCGGAAACAGATCCGGTGTGCAGGCGAAGACAGGAATACCAAGTGCCGCGACCGAACCTGCCATCGTGGGATCGTAGCCGGGCCGGCCCTGATCGGTCAGCGCCAGAAGCACGACGACATTGACGCTGGATCGAACCAGCGCGGCCAGTCGCCGCAGTAGTTCCTGGCCGTTGCCGCCTTCATAGAGATCGGTGATCAGCACCAGATGCGACTTGGCTGGCCGCTCGATACGGTCGGCGCAGTATGCGACGGCCTGATTGATATCGGTACCGCCGCCAAGCTGCACGCCGAACAGCACTTCGACGGGGTCGCTGAGTTCCTCGGTAAGGTCGACGATGGTCGTGTCGAAGCAAACGAGCTTGGTGCGAACAACCGGCAGTGAGGCCATGACGGCTGCGAAGACCGAGGCGTAGATCACTGAGCTCGCCATCGAGCCGGACTGGTCGACACAGAGAACGACTTCGTCGAGATCGACCAGCCGGCGCTGCTTGCGCATGAAACCAACCAGCTTCTCCGGAACGATGGTCTTGTGCTCGGGTTGGTAGTGGCGAAGGTTAGCCGAGATGGTACGCTGCCAGTCGATATCGCGCGAACGCGGGCGGTTGGTGCGCCTCGACCGGTCGAGCGCGCCGCGTATCGCTTCGGCGGTCTTCTGCTCCAGCTTTTGCATCAGCTTGGCGACGATATCGGCGATGATCGTGCGGGCGATGTCCTTGGTCTTGGCCGGCATGACCGAGCGCAGCGAAACCAGGTCGGCGACCAGGTTGACGTCCGCCTCGATCGCCTTGAGGAATTCCGGCTCCATCAGCATCTGCTTCAAGTCGAGCCGTTCGAAAGCATCTTTCTGGACGATCTGAACGACCTGCGCGGGAAAGAAGGAGCGAATGTCGCCCATCCATTGCGCAACGCGCGGCGCCGACCGGCCGAGCCCACCGCGCCGCTTGCGGGGGTCGCTGGCCGCCGCGTTGGCGCCGTCGCCGTAAAGTGCGTCGAGCGCCGCCGAAAGTCGTTTGTCGTCGCTGGAAAGTGCTGCCGACGCCTCGTCATCGGCGCCGATCGCCAGTCGCCAGCGGCGCTCCCTTCCGCCATCGGCAGTGAGTGGGCCGGGCTCATTCATTTCGCTCTCGTCATCCATTTGCCGTTTTGTCCCATGAGCAACGGTCCAAGCAGCTCCAGGTGCCGGCGCCATGCCTCGCCCCCATCCGGCGACGGCGTCAGGCCAGCCGGCAGGCGCGCAGCGCGGCCGAGGACCGCTTCGATCAGCCGGCGGCGTTCCATGCTGTCCAGATTGGAAAAGACACGACGCAGCAATGGCAGGTGCGCGATGAAAGCATCTTCGTCCAGGGATTTGAGCCACCCATCGACCGCACCGCGCAGACCCTCGTCATAAATCAGCCGTTGACCGGCTGTGCTGAAGAACCCTTCGAAGAACCCGGCCGCCTCGGCCACCGGCGTGCCTGGCGACAGGCGTCGCCCGAGCAGCCCGGCAGCGGCTTCGGCGGATAGGCGACCGGCCTCGTAGAGAAGGTGCGCGGCACATCCTGCCAGCAGCGCCGTCGACCGTGACCCCTCCAGCACGGCAGCCAGCCCGTTGCACCATCCGTCCAGCACGTCTTGCCCGGGCTCGACCAGTCTGATCGCCTCATCGGCCTTGCGCATCGCACCAACCAGTGTCGCGGCGGCTTGCTCATCCAGATCGCGCGCAGCATAGGGAAGCGCGATCGCACTTTCGACGATCAGCCGCTCCATGAGGCCGGACAGCCGGTTCGTCTCCGTCTTGCGAGCCTCGCCGTAACGGATGATGTCGGCGAGCGGCGGCACCGACGCCAGGATCTCCAGGCATTCGCTGCTGTGCGCCGCTCGTGCCTCCAACGCCGCGAGGCTGGCAGTCGATGCTTCCGACAAGCCTGCGGTGATGGCGCTCTGGACCAGTGCCGCAAGCGTGTCGAGGGTCGCGGCCGTTTCGATCATCTGGATCAGGCGGCCGTTGGCAGCCTTTTCGATGGTCGGCCCGTAAATCAGGTGCTCGACCAGACGGACGGAATATTCCGGATCCCATGCCAGCGTCCACCGCTCGCGAAAGGTGCCACGACTGCGGCCGCTGTCCGTCAATCTGCCCCAATGCACACCAAGCACGTTCAGCCGATGCAGCAGTGTCGAGCGAAACAGCCCGCTATCACTTCGCAGGTCTACGGATAATTCCCGCTCAAGCGCCTCGGGCTTCAGCCGCGCTGCCTTCTGGTTGCGCTGCAGATCTTCGATCAATGGCGCCAACGGCGTGTCGGGTGGAATTTCCCCAACGTCCGCACCTAGAAGCAACTCAGCCTCGACCAGAGCCCACAGCAACGCTTCGCCATTGAACAGAGCCGCAATCGCAGCGTCGCGCAATTCCTCAAACCCGGGTTTCGGCCGCTCTCGAATTGCGGCGAGCGTCCGGGCGAGCCGCTCCGCTTCGATCAACGAAGCGGTCGAGATCAGGTGACCTTTCGCCCGCAACACCGCCGTGATCGTTGCAAGCCATAGGGTTGCCGCATCGTGACGGCCGCGCGTGCGCCAAAGATGTTTGCACCAGCCGGGTGCGACGACGCCCGCGCCATAGCCGTAGCCCAGCGCCAGACGCGGTCCCGTCCACGGCGCCCATGTCATCGTGCTCTTGCGCCGCGCGATCCCCTTGAGCAGGGCTTGATCGTTTTTCTGCGAGTGTGTGGCCTGCAGTGCCGGCACATGCCATGCCCCGCAGACGACAGCGACAGGTCCGTCGAATTCCTTTCGCGCAGCGGCGATTTCGAGCCGCATGTGCGCTTCGCGCTGGGCCTCGAACTCAGCGATCGGACCCTCGCCGTCCCGCAGTGTCGTCATCGCATCGGCGATGGCCGCGAATATAGGGCCGGGTTCCGGGTTCTGTTCAATGATGTCGGACCACCAGCTTTCTCCGTCCTCATAGCCGGCAGCCCTTGCGAGTGTACCTATCGGGTCACGCCGATGCGGGGCCGCTTCGCCGTCCTCGCCGCCGGCTTCGTCCGTGGGCTCGGCTCTGTCGGGATCGTCGGTCTTGTTCGCGCCATCCGTTACCGCCGCCGTAAACCGCGCCGATGACGGCAGGTCGATGAACCGCAACGCCGCCTTGTGGCCAACGGCCCACAGCACCGCCTGGTATTCGGGCGAGAACTCAGCGAAAGGCCAGAAGCTTGTCGAAGCCGGATCGTCCTCGGGATAGCAAAGCAGCGCCACCGGCGGCTGCATTTCCGGGCGCGCCAGCAAGGGTAGCAGCGGGGAGGCGTCGATCGGCCCCTCTATCAGCACGACGACCGGCTTCAAATCCCGTAGCGCCTGCACCAGGCTGTCGGCGGAACCAGGCCCGTGATGGCGTATGCCGAAATAGGCGATGTCGCCGTGTCCCACGGCGTCAGATCGCTGCGTTCAAAGCCGCGTAGTAGCCGGCATAGTCCGGCCGCTTCTTCAGCACTGTTTCCAGGTATTCCTCCAGCACAACCTTATCCTGCACCGGATCTTTCACGATCGCGCCGACAAGGCTGGCGGCTAGACCTTCGGGGCCGAGCTTGCCGCTGTCGAACCACGCCGCCTGGCTGAGCCCGCCAACCATTGTCGCGATCGCCTCTGCCGTCGATAGCGAGCCCGAGGGCGTCTTCAGCGTCACCTTGCCGTCCGCGGTCGCGCCGGACCGCAATTCGCGGAAGATGGTCAGCACGCGGGCTATCTCCTCGCCGACATTCTTCGGCACCGGCAGGTCGAGCCCGCCGGCCATCTCATCGACCCGTTTGGAGACGATCGCCACCTCTTCCGCCATGTCTTCCGGCAATGGCAGCACGACGACATTGAAGCGACGCTTGAGCGCCGAGGAGAGTTCATTCACGCCCTTGTCGCGGTTGTTTGCCGTGGCGATGATGTTGAAGCCGCGCTGGGCATAGATCGATGTGTTCAATTCCGGGATCGGCATCATCTTTTCGGAAAGTACGGTGATCAGCGTGTCCTGCACGTCCGAGCCCATGCGGGTCAGTTCCTCGAGGCGGCAGAGCTTGCCGGTCTGCATGGCGCGGTACAGCGGCGTCGGCACCAGCGCTTCCTGGCTTGGGCCCTTTGCCAGAAGTTGCGCATAATTCCAGCCATAGCGGATCTGGTTCTCGTCGGTGCCGGCCGTGCACTGCACGATCAGCGTCGAGTCACCCATGATGGCGGCGGCGAGATGTTCAGACACCCAGGACTTGGCCGTTCCGGGCACGCCGAGCAGCAACAGCGCGCGGTCGGTGGCGAGCGTTGCCACCGCGGTCTCCATCAGTCGGCGACGACCGACATATTTTGGCGTCACCGGCGTGCCGTCACCGGCCTTCCCGCCCAGAAGATAGGTCAGCACAGCCTGCGGCGAGAGGCTCCAGCCGGCAGGCTTTTGCCTGTCGTCACCACGCGCCAGCGCCTGCAATTCAGAGGCATAGGCCTGCTCGACCGGGAGACGGATGGCAGCGTTCATATGAATTCTCCGGATTGATCATGTGTCGGTTCTAGACTGATATTCGGCCAGCGCCGCATTGAGACGCAGGACACTGAGTGATGGGGCCGCGGGCGGCATGCCGGCTGCGACCACCTCGTCGATCAATTTGGCTGCTGTGGTCGCAGTGGCAAGAAAGCCCATCGTTTCCACCATTTCGTCGGCGCCCCGCCGCACGGCATCGTCGTTTCCCGCAACGGCGGAACGCAACGCCAGCAGGGTCTGGCTATTCGTCAGGTCGCCCCATTCCAGCCAACTTGCTTCCATGCCTTCGGCAAGATTGAGAGCACCAAGATATTTCGAGTCTTTCAGGATCAACCTGATGAGGAGACGCTTTCTGCGGCTGTCCAGACGCGGCATGAGGTGCAACACGAACAGCGCCGGTTTGCCGCCATCGGCGACAAGCATGTCCGCCATATGCGTCACCGCCGCGTCGCTCCCGGAAGCGGCGACCATTCGTGCGATCAGGATGTCGGCATTGGTGTCGGCGCCGAATTGCCAGGCCCCTATGAATTCGGGTTCCGTAGTGCCGAACCGTGCGGCAAGGTCGACGAGATTGCAGGTCTCGAACAATTCGGCGCGGCGCTTTTCCTGCGCCGGGGATTTGAGTTTCGCCGGCGTGTAGGTGGTCCGGCGGCGGATGAAGCCGGATTTGCCTTCGCCGATGAAGGCGGCGAGTTCGACTGCGGGATCCTCCGCCCCGCCTTCGCTCGAATGGCCGTGCTCGCCCAACCTTGCAAGCAACCGGCCAGCCAGTTCCTGCACCTTGCCGGAACGGTCGGTGGCAAGGCTTTTCAGGAACGGCGCGTCCTCTGGCATAAGGCCGAAGCGCATGAGTTCGATGAGCGCAAGCCTGACCTCCGCAGGTTCGCCCAAGGCCTTGGCCCCGATCAGCATTCGCGCCGCGGCCGGTTCGCGCCGGCGCATATCGGCCAGCGCGATGCGGCGCGCGGCGGGATAGAACTCATCCCAGTTTTCCGCCGTGAGTTTCTCTTGCGGGGCATGTCTTTCTCCATCCACGCTGGCTTGCCAGTCGATCCAGGGGGCGTAGACGTCCGGGCTGTTCTGATCTGACGCTGACGGCATCCAGTCCATCGGATGAAGCACGTAGCCACGGCTGGCGACAAGCGCCACCAAGCGCGTCTTGCGCCTTGCGTCGGCGGCTTGTTTCAGCGCGGCGCGCAAAAGCGGCCGCAACCGCTCCGGCAGCACTGGCAAGGCAAGCCCGGGCAGCGGCGGCCGCCGCTTGAGCGTCTTCGGCGCCGCCGGCCGCAAGGCGACGTCGAGCGCTTGCGCTGCAATTGCCAGGAGCCGGCGCTCCTGCTCGTCGGCATTTGCGCCGCCGGCGATTGCCTTCCAGGCGGTCGGAGCCAGATCGAAAGTGGCTCCGCCGGTGATCCAGCAATCGCGCATTGTCGCCAGGCCTGCTTGCTCGCCCTCATTCACGACAGGTCAAGCCTCCCGAACCCGCTTTGCGCCGCCAGAAGATCAAGCCGGGCGCCATCCCAGAGCGCTGCCGTGGCCGCAAGGTCGAGGCCGAGCAATGTCTGATTGACAGCGCCGGCGATCGGCAAGGCTATCCCTTGCGCATCGTCCGCGGCCTGCCACCAGCCTGTGCCCCGGTCGTCGACCAGGATCGCACCAGCCGGCAGCATGAGAGGACAATCGGTAGTCCAAGGCGCAGCCTCCTGATGGGAAGCATGCGTGGCAAGTGGGTCCTTTGCAGCGCCAAAGGTGAAATCAGGCCACGCGCCGGACATCACTTCACCCCTGCGTTCCGCCACCAATGCGCGGAGCGGCTTGCGTGATGGATAGAAGACCAGCCGTGCATCGAAACGATCACCCGGAGCAAAAGCGTTGGACCGGCGCCCGGCAGAAGCCGGAAAATAGTCGAGCAGCACGGCAAATTGCGGGATGGTGCTCTTAAGATCGAGCAGCCAGGTCGAATGACTGACGAGACCGTCGCGGCGGCTCTCGATCTTCTCGCCCAGAACTTCCCAGAAGCTTTCGACCTGTCTTGCATCCGGATTGGCCAGAACCTGTTCGCGGGTTTCGGACGTCGATACGAGGCGCTTCAACTCGGGATCGTCGGGCGACGACCGCCACGCCTTGGCCAGCAGCACGAGCTTGCCGAGCTCGCGGATTGCCGCATCCGGTCTTTCCTCGCTGCGCAGCGCCATCAGCCGCGATGGGATCTCGTCGACGCGACCGGCAAGCGCGGTCGTCTTCATGTCGACCAGCCGCGCGGCAATCCGGCGGCAACGGTCGCTGCTCGCGTCGATAAAGCTCGAAAGGCCAAGCCGCAACTGATCGGCGATCCATTGATCGAGCTCATCGAGCGCCGCCGATACCGCTTGTCGTGTGTCCTCCGCCCGCTTGCGCTGCGCTGCCTCGCGACGCTCCACAGCCGCAATGTCTTCGACGGCGACGCTCTCGTCCATCCGTGCGGCTTCATCGATGCTCTTGGCTGCCGCGCCTTGTGTCGACTGCGCTGGCGCTGGCGTCGTCTTTCTGCGCCGGCCAAGCCAGTCATTCACCCATTCCGGCGTGGATTCGGCCGCGGCAAAACTGGCTGGCGCGGTGGCGGCAATCCACATCAGGGCCAGCGTGTGCTTGCACGGGAATTTTCGCGACGGGCAAGTGCATTTGTAGCCGTGATCGCCTGTGTCGACGACCACCCGATAAGGATTGGAGCCGGAGCCCTGGCATTCACCCCAGATGAGCGCCTGATGCTCATTGCGCTCGAGCCGCGGCCAGTTCGATCGTTTGGTCAGCTTGGAGGCGGCGCTCAGCGACGCTTGATCGGGAGCAAGCGCCTCAATGGTCTTCAAATCGAATTCCAAGCCGCGCCCCTCGTGACTCGAACCAAACGCCCTGTCGCCAGCATAGATAGCCGTTTGTGAAGAATTATTGTAGCTCCCGCGAAGTGAAGATCGATACGTCTCGGCCCTTGTCCCTACGTGCCCGAATCCGCCTGATCCGCAAGCGAGGTCTACCGCCATTCGGGTCCCGGGCAATTGCAAATGTCGCAAATTTGATCGGCTGGGCCACGCAGCCAACCCTGGGCGCCGATTAGCGAGCAGGGCGGCAGACTGATCGCGGCTCCGGCAGGTCGACAGGTGTGGCATTTCAAACGGGCGCCGGCCTGCATGATGCCTCTCCAGCAGGCCAGTTTTTTGCCTCCTCAGTGCAATTTGGATCACGCGGCGCTTGACTCCGGCAGCGCCTTGTGAAAAATTTTGCATCAACTGATAAAAATATCTCAGGGCGGAAATGGTTGGTTTTGGAAACGGCCTCCTGCGCGACGATGAAACCAGTATGGCGACCCGTGCCGCCTGGCTTCATTATGCTGGCGGCTTGACCCAGTCGGAGGTCGCCAAGCGGCTTGGCCTGACCAGCCTCAAGGCGCATCGCCTCATCACCAAGGCCAACCAGGAAGGGCTGGTCAAAGTCTATATCGACGGCGAAGTGTCGGAATGCGTCGCGCTTGAAGACGAATTGTCCAGCCGCTACGGCCTCGATTACTGCGAGGTTGTTCCCGACTTCGACGGCGAAGACTTGCCGCTCAAGGCGCTCGGTATCGCCGGCGCGCAGTTTCTCAAGCGCGAGATCGAACGCGGCGAGGATACGCTGATAGGCGTCGGTCACGGCCGCACGTTGGCCGCCTGCGTGGAATATCTGCCGCGCATATCGGCCGAAAAGACCCGCTTCGTCTCGCTGCTTGGCGGCCTGACGCGCAAGTTCTCGGCCAATCCTCACGATGTCATTCACCGCCTGGCCGAACGGACCGGTGCGGAAGCCTATGTGATGCCGGTGCCGATGTTCGCCAACACGGTCGAGGATCGAACCGTGCTGCTCGGGCAGAAGGGCATCAGCGAGGTCTTCGATCTCGGCAAGGCCGCCGACCTGCTCATTGCCGGTATCGGCACTGCCGAGCGCGAGGCGTCGCTGGTCGCCACGGGCATGATCGAGAAGGGCGAAATGGAGGAGATCCGCCGCAAGGGGGGCGTCGGCGAATTGCTCGGCCATTTCTTCGACGATGCTGGAAAAGCGGTCGAGACGACGCTTTCCGACCGGGCGCTGGCGCTGGCGCGCGAAGACATCAGCAATCGCAGGATTGTCGCCGTTGCCGGCGGCAAGGTGAAGGTTCGTGCCATCAAATCGGTGTTGGAGGGCCGCTATCTCAAAGGCTTGGTCACCGATGAGCGGACGGCGCGATCACTCGTGGAGCAGACGCCGGTCGGGTAGCCGGCAACCATTCGATTGAAACTACCCTGTGGAGGAGAAGACAAATGCATGAGAAAGAAAAAGACCTGATCGATGCGTTCCTGCGCGGACAAGTCGATCGTCGTGGGCTGATCAAGGGCCTTGGCGCGATGGGCCTTGCCGCCGGCACGGCCGGCACGCTGCTCAATCTGGGGCAGACCCGCGCGCTCGCCGCGGATTTCGACTGGCAGGCGCACAAGGGCAAGACCATCAAGCTCTTGCTCAACAAGCATCCTTATGCGGATGCGATGATCGCCAACCTTGAAAACTTCAAGAAGTTGACCGGCATGGAAGTCGTCTATGACGTGTTTCCGGAAGACGTCTATTTCGACAAGGTCACCGCTGCGCTGTCGGCCAGTTCGCCTGAATACGATGCCTTCATGACCGGCGCCTACATGACCTGGACATACGGCCCGGCCGGCTGGATCACCGACCTCAACGAGTGGATCAAGGATCCGGCCAAGACCAACCCGAACTATGCCTGGGACGACTTCCTGCCCGGCGTCAGGAAATCCTGCGCCTGGAACGGCCAGCCCGGTGGAGTGCTCGGTTCCGACGATGCCAAGCAGTGGTGCATTCCATGGGGTTTCGAACAGAACAACATCACCTACAACAAGGCGATGTTCGACACGGCCGGTGTCACCGTTCCCGGCAATATGGACGAGATGGTCGCCGCAGCGGCCAAACTCACCAAGGATGTCGGTGGCGGCGTCTACGGCATCGGCGTGCGTGGCTCGCGCTCCTGGGCGACGATCCATCCCGGCTTCCTGTCGGCTTACGCCAACTTTGACCAGAAGGACCTGAACGTCTCGGCCGACGGTAAATTGTCGGCCGCGATGAACACCGCCGAATCCAAGGCCTTCCACAAGCAGTGGGTCCAGATGATCCAGGAGAGCGGCCCCAAGGACTGGTCGACCTACACCTGGTATCAGGTCGGCACCGATCTCGGTGCGGGCGCCTCGGCGATGATCTTCGACGCCGACATCCTCGGCTACTTCATGAATGGCGGCGACAACAAGATGGCCGGCAAACTCGCGTTTTCCGCCTTCAAGGCCAATCCCGCAGCCAAGGCGCCGACGCCCAACATCTGGATCTGGTCGCTGTCGATGTCCAATTTCTCGAAGGACAAGGACGCCACCTGGTACTTCATGCAATGGGCATCAGGGCCCGAGCATGCGCTGTTCGGCGCGACCAAGATGGATTTCGTCAATCCGGTCCGTCAGTCGGTCTGGAAGGACGAGATGTTCCGCGAGAAGCTGAACAAGAGCTATCCGGGCTATGTCGAGATGTTCGACGTCTCGGCGCCGGGCGCCAGCATCAAGTTCACCCCGCAGCCGCTGTTCTTCGATCTGACCACCGAATGGGCGGCGACGCTGCAGAAGATGGTGGCCAAGGAAGTGCCGGTCGACGAAGGCCTCGACATGCTGGCCACCAGCGTCGACGGCCAGCTCAAGGAAGCCGGGCTCGGCTAAGTCCAAGCGAACGGCTGGCCCGCTTTTGCGGGTCAGCCAGCATTCCACAGCGAAGCGGCGCCTGCAGCATCGGACCCAAGGTGGAAACGGTTTTGGGAAAATCCGATGCTCGACTACTGGCGGTGCCGCCACTCGCCCAACCGGCCGCCTAGCTCCCTGGGCGGCCGGCAGGGCGAAGCAACAGAGATGACGGAAACACCACGATGACTGCGGCGACAATGCAAAGAAACAGGCCTTCCGGCTTCAGGATCAGCAAGAGGGTGCTGCCCTATGTGCTTAGCCTGCCGGCCTTGCTCGTCTGCATCGGTATCCTGATCCCGTTCTTCACATCGGTGGTCTATTCTCTCCAGCGTTATCGGCTAAGCCAGCCTTGGGCGCGGCAGTTCAACTGGGGCGACAATTACATCTCCTTTTTCACTGACCCGAGGTTCTGGAATACGCTGGAGATATCGCTGCTCTATGCGGGCATTACCGTCCTGCTCGAACTGCTTCTCGGCCTCGGCATAGCCATGCTGCTGCAGAAGCGCTCGACGCTGAACAACTTCATCTCAATCATGCTGTTGATGCCGCTGATGACGGCGCCCGCGCTGGCCGCGCTGATGTGGAAGCTGATGACCAATCCCGGCTTCGGCGTGCTGAGCTATCTCGCCAGCCTGATCGGGCTGCAGGATTTCCGCTGGGCCTCCTCTCCGTCGACCGCGCTTTTCACGGTGGTCCTCGTCGACATCTGGGTCTACACGCCCTTCATCATGATCCTGCTGCTTGCCGGCCTGCGCAGCCTGCCGACGCAGCCGTTCGAGGCGGCAGCACTCGACGGCGTGCCGAGGAGTTTCGTCTTCTTCCGCATCACCTTGCCGATGCTGACGCCCTACATCCTGACAGCGACGCTGTTCCGGCTGCTTGATTCAATCCAGCAGTTCGACATCATCTATGCCATGACCCAAGGCGGTCCGGGCGATACGCTGACCGTTTTCCAGGTCGAGGCCTACCTCAACTTCTTCCAGTCGACCAATGTCGGCCGTTCGGCGGCGCTGATGATCATCCTGTGGGCGATCACTTATTTCCTGTCGAATATCTTCATCAAGAATTGGCTGCGGCTGCGCGAACGCGCCCGCGGCCAGGCATAGGAGGCCGAGATGGAACACACCTCGCTTCTCGAACGCATCCTGCGCGGCGCGGCACTCACACTGGTCGTGATCTTCTTCATGTTCCCGATCGTCTGGATTTTCATGATGTCGTTCCAGACCAACGAGACGATCCTGCGGATTCCGCCGCAGCTTGTCTTCAAGCCGACGCTGGCCAACTACACCGCGCTCATCACCGGAAAGCTGACGACGGCAGCCGGCACGCTCGACATCGCCTTCATGCGCAACCTCTGGAATTCGGTGTTCCTGTCAGTCACCTCGGTCGCAGTCGCGCTGCTGCTCGGCGTCCCGGCTGCGTACGCCTTTGCGCGGCACAAGTTCCGCGGTTCGGAAGACATCGCTTTCACGCTGCTGTCGTTCCGGTTTGCCCCGGCACTGCTGGTGCTCCTGCCGCTGACCCTCTATTTCCAGAAGCTTGGATTGGCCAACACCTATATCGGGCTGATCTGGGTCTATCAGCTGATCTGCCTGCCGCTGATCCTGTGGATCGTGCGTGGCTATTTCGAGGACATCCCGGCCGATATCGAATACGCCTACCGCATCGCCGGTCATTCCTGGTTCGCCACCTTCCGCAAGATCGCGCTGCCGCTCGCCGGCCCCGGCATTGCGGCCGCCGGCCTGCTCGCCTTCATCTTCGCCTGGAACAATTTCGTCTTCGCGCTGGTGCTCGCCTCGGCCGACAAGCAGCCGGTGACGGTCGGCGCGCTGGCTTTCATCACTTCCTCCGGCATCCAGTATGGCCAGATCTCGGCGGCGATCGTGCTCTCGATCACGCCGACGCTGGCACTTGCCCTCTATGCGCAGCGCTATCTCGTCGAAGGCCTGTCGCTCGGCGCGGTAAAGGGATAGTTCTCATGGCCAGCCTCGAACTGAGAAATGTCGTCAAGCGCTACAAGAGCCAGACTGTTCTCGACAATCTGTCGCTGACCGTCGCCGACGGCGAAACCCTGGTCCTGTTCGGACCGTCCGGCGCCGGCAAGACAGTGCTGCTGCGGCTCGTCGCCGGCGTCATCGACCCCGATGAAGGAAAGATCTTCATCGGCGGCGAGGATATGACCGACCTCGATGCCGAGTTCCGCGGCGTCGGCATGGCGTTCCAGAATTTCGCGCTGTTTCCGCATATGACCGCCTTCGACAATATTGCGACACCGCTGGAAGCCAGCCGCTCGTCGCAAAGTGCGATCAAGGCCGGCGTCCAAAGCGTCGCCAACCTCCTCAAGATCGGCCATGTGCTCAGCCATAAGCCACGGGCGCTGTCCAACGGCCAGAAGCAGCGCACCGCGCTCGCCCGCGCTCTGGTCGGCTCGCCGCCGGTGCTCCTGCTCGACGATCCCCTGCGCAACGTCGATGCCAAACTGCGCTTCGAGATGCGGCTCGAACTGCCGAGGCTGCTGGCCGACCGTGGCGCGACCGTCGTCTACGTCACTCAGGACTATAAGGAGGCCATGGCGCTTGGCGATCGCATCGCGGTGATGTCGCAAGGTGTCATCAAGCAGCTCGGCACGCCTGAGCAGATCTATCGTGAGCCGGCGAACATCGAGATCGCACGGCTGTTCGGTGATCCGACCATCAACCTGCTCGACGTCAAGCCGTCGCGCGACCCCAAGGGCATCTATGTCGGCCTGTCGAACGTTCAGGTCCATCTGGCGGGAGCTTACGAGACGGCGGTCGGCCGCGACTGTGTGATCGGCTTGCGGCCGGAAGCGCTGACCTTCGTCGACGAAGGCACGCCGGGCGCCATTCCGGTGACCGTCGAGGCGGAGACGCCGCTCAACGAAAAGATCGTCACGCTGGTGCGCACCGTGCGCGGCCGCGAAATCCTGGTCTCCCGTCCGGCCGGGACACCGGGTCAAAGCGAGGGCAGGGCCCATATCGCCGTCGACGGCAAGAGCGCCCTTTTGTTCGATCGTGCGAGCGGTGACCGTATCGGCTCGAAGAACGTCGTCAATTTGCGCAGCGGAGAAGCGGCATGAGCCAGAGCGCACTCGCCATTTCAGGTGTCGACAAGTTCTACGGTCCGATCGATAGGGGCGTGCATGCCGTCCAGAATCTGACGATCGAAATCGACAAGGGCGAGATCGTCGCACTGCTCGGCTCGTCCGGTTGCGGCAAGACCTCGACATTGCGCATGATCGCCGGCTTCGAAGAGGTCTCGCGCGGCACCATCTCGGTTGCCGGCCGCAAGGTGCACACGCTGCCGCCGGTCAAGCGCAATGTAGCGATGGCGTTCGAGGGCTATTCGCTCTATCCGCCGCTGACGGTGCGCGAGAACATGGCGTTTGCGCTCAAGGCGGCCAAGCTGCCGAGAAGCGAGGTTGACGCGAAGGTTGCCAGCATCGCCAAGCTGCTCGAGATCGAGGACATTCTCGAGCGCTATCCGAGCTCCATCTCCGGCGGTCAGCAGCAGCGCGCCAGCCTCGGCCGGGCGCTGATCCGCGAGGCGAACCTGCATCTGCTGGACGAGCCGATGGGCCAGCTCGAACCGCAGCTTCGCGCCGTGCTGCGCGGCCGCATCAAGCACTTCATCAAGGAGCGTGGCTTGACCGCGATCCTGGTCACCCATGACCAGACCGAGGCCAACGCTTTGGCCGACCGGATCGCGGTGATGGAGGGCGGCGTGCTGCAGCAGTTCGACACGCCAGACATGATCAAGCAACGGCCGGCCAACCTGTTCACCGGCACCTTCGTCGGCGAGCCGCCGATGAATGTCTTCGAGGCCTATGTCGGCACGGCTGCCGACAAGATCAATCTGCGACTGCCCGACGGGCTTTCGCTCGACTATGACAAGGACGCGTTCAGCGGCTCGGTTCGCGACGAATTGCTCAAACGGGAGCGGGTCGTGATCGGCATCAGGCCCTATGCGGTTCGCCGCTCGAAGGACGGCGTGCCGGCCACGGTTTCGGCCAACCAGTGGCTCGGCGACCAGACGCATATCGCGGCGGATTTCGCTGGCGGCTCGCTGGTCCTGGTCGAACATGACCGGACCCGGCTGGAGCTTGGCGCGCCGATCAAGGTCAGCATCGATCCGAAGAACCTGCACGTCTTCGACCAGGCCAGCGGCATGGCCATTTCGCACGGCATGGAGCTTGCCTGATGCGGGATGTGCTGATCGGCATCGACGCCGGCACGTCTGTCATCAAGTCCGTCGCCTTCGACACGGCGGGCCGGCAGCTCGCGGCCACGGCGGTGCCGAACCGGTACGAGACGTTGCCGGGTGGCGGCGCCGAGCAGGATCTGGCGCGCACCTGGGCTGACACCGCGACCACCTTGCGCCAACTTGCCGACAAGGTGCCGGACCTCGCCAGCCGCACCATTGCCATCGCCGTGACCGGTCAGGGCGACGGCACCTGGCTGATCGACAAGGACGGTGAGCCGGTCGCGAAGGGCTGGCTGTGGCTCGACGCGCGCGCTGCAGGGATCGTCGAGGAGATCCGCGCGCGACCCGATGATCGGCTGCGCTTCGAAAAGACCGGAAGCGGTCTGGCCGCCTGCCAGCAGGGATCGCAGTTTGCCTTCATGAAGCGCAACATGCCCGAAATGCTTGGCAAGGCGGCGACGGCGTTTCACTGCAAGGATTGGCTCTATTTCAAGCTGACCGGCGAACGCGCCACCGACCCGTCGGAAGGGACCTTCACCTTCGGTGACTTCCGCACGCGCGGTTACAGCGACGATGTGCTTGAGGTGCTCGGCGTCGCCGATCTCAGGCATCTGCTGCCGCCGATCGTCGACGGTACCAGACATAGCGCCGGCCTGTCGACGGCGGCTGCCGAGGCGACCGGGCTGCTTGCCGGTACGCCGGTCGTGCTCGCCTATGTCGACGTGGTCTGCACCGCGCTCGGCGCCGGCCTGCTCGATCGCGAGCGCAAGCCCGGCTGCTCCATCATTGGTTCCACCGGCATGCATATGCGGCTTGCGCAGACGCCGGACGAAGTGCTGCTCAATGAGGCCGCGACCGGCTACACCATGACGATGCCGGCGCCTGGGGTCTTTGCGCAAATGCAGTCGAACATGGCGGCGACGCTCAACATCGATTGGGTCCTCAGTCTCGCCTCCGGCATCCTCGCTTCGCAAGGCATCACGCGCACCAATGGCGAGATGATCGCGCTGGTCGATGAATGGATATCGTCATCCGAGCCGGCCTCGCTGCTCTATCAGCCCTATGTGTCGGAAGCCGGCGAGCGGGGGCCATTCGTCGATGCCAACGCCAGGGCCGGTTTCGTCGGCATTTCGTCGCGGCACGGCTATGCCGACATGGTCCGTGCCGTTTTCGAGGGACTGGCATTCGCATCGCGCGATTGCTATGCCGCCATGGGGCCGCTGCCGAGCGAAATCCGGCTGACCGGCGGTGCAGCCAGAAGCCCGGCTTTGCGCAGGATCCTGGGTGCCGTCGTCGGCGCCGACATTCGCACCAGCCAACGCGAGGAAGCCGGTGCGGCGGGTGCGGCGATGATCGCTGCGGTCTGCGTCGGCCAATACAAGTCGATGGACGAATGCGTCGGCGAATGGGTCACGCCGCTGCTGGGTGCGGCGGAACCGAGCGACCGGGAACTTGCCTCGATCTATGAGCGGGCGGTTCCGTCCTACACATTGGCGCATGAAGCGCTGCGGCCGGTCTGGCGTTCGATGGCCGCATCCAAGGCAAATTGAGAAGTCGAGCATGCGAAAGAAGATTGCAATCATTGGCGACCGCTTCATGCTTCCCGAAGTGTTTCGCGAGAAAATCGAGAAGGCCTGCGGCGACAATCTCGACATCCGCACGCTTGAGACCGCCTGGCCCGACGAGCCGATGCAGTTCGGCAATGCGGCGCTCGGCCTCGACAAGGTCAAGGAGTATTTTGGCGATCCGGACGAGGTGGTGGATTTCATCGGCGATGGCGAAATCCTCGTCACTCAGCTCTCGCCACTCTCCGAGGCCATGATGCGGCGCCTGCCGGCGCTTAAGCTGGTTGCGGTGTCGCGCGGCGGCCCGATCAACATCGACATGGCCGCCGCCAAAGCGCACGGCATCATGGTGGTCAACGTTCCCGGGCGCAATGCGAGCGCCGTGGCCGAGTTCGCCATCGGCGCCATCCTTGCCGAAACCAGGCTGATCCGGGTGGGGCACGAGGCCCTTCGCAAGGGGGAATGGCGCGGCGATCTCTACCGCGCCGACCGCACCGGCCGCGAGCTCAATGAAATGACCGTCGGCGTCATCGGCTATGGCAACATCGGCACCAAGGTTGTCCGCTTGTTGCGCGCCTTCGGGTGCCGCATCCTGGTCACCGATCCCTACGTGCAACTGAGCGCCGACGATCGCAATGGTGGTGTCGAACTGGTCGCGCTGGACGAGCTTCTGTCCCGCTCCGACGTGATCACGCTTCATCCCCGGGTGACCGAGGAAACCCGCGGCATGATCGACAGGGAAACCATCGCGCGAATGAAGCCGGGCGTGGTCTTCATCAACACCGCGCGCGGACCGCTGGTCGACTATGACGCACTCTACGAGGCCTTGGTGTCCGGCCAGATCGCCAGCGCCATGCTGGAAACCTTCGCGGTCGAGCCGGTGCCCGCCGACTGGCCGCTGCTGCAATTGCCAAACGTGACCTTGACGCCGCACATCGCCGGCGCCTCGGTGCGCACCGTCACCTATGCCGCCGAACAGGCAGCCGAGGAAGTGCGCCGCTACATCGCCGGTCTGCCGCCGGTCAATCCGTGCTGAAAGCCGCAGGAGCCATGAAGGACTTGCTACGCATCGAAGGCCCAGCGAGATGAACGGCGATAGCGAAATCGTCGACCTCTTCGTCATCGGCGGTGGCGTCAACGGCGCCGGCATCGCGCGCGACGCGGCCGGCCGCGGCTTGTCTGTCGTTCTATGCGAGAAGGACGATCTGGCCGAAGGCACCAGTTCGCGATCGGGAAAGCTTGTCCATGGCGGCCTGCGCTATCTCGAATATTACGAGTTCCGGCTGGTGCGGGAGGCGTTGATCGAGCGCGAAGTGCTGCTTGAATCGGCTCCGCATATCATCTGGCCGATGCGCTTCGTGCTGCCGCACAGCCCCGACGACCGGCCGGCATGGCTGGTCCGGCTCGGCCTGTTCCTCTACGATCATCTCGGCGGCCGCAAGCGGCTGCCAGGCACCCGAACGCTGAACCTGCGCACCGCGCCCGAAGGCGCACCGATCAAGGACGCGTTCAAGCGCGGTTTCGAATATTCCGATTGCTGGGTCGACGACGCCCGTCTCGTCGTCATCAATGCGCTCGACGCTGCCGAACGGGGAGCCAAGGTCTTTACCCGGACCGCCTGCACCGCCGCCCGCCGTGAAAACGGCCTGTGGTCGGTGGAGATGCGCGACGGTCGAACCGGCGTCAGGACGACGGTTCGGGCGCGGGCACTGATCAACGCGGCCGGTCCCTGGGTCAACGACATCATCAACCGCGTGGCCGGCCAGAACTCCAAACGAAATGTGCGCCTGGTCAAGGGCAGCCACATCGTCGTGCCGAAATTCTGGGAAGGGCGTCAGGCCTACCTCATCCAGAACAGCGACAAGCGCGTGATCTTCATCAATCCTTACCAGAACGATCTGGCGCTGATCGGCACCACCGACATTCCCTATGATGGGCGGCCTGAAGATGTGACGGCGGACACCAGCGAGATCGACTACCTGATCAGGGTGGTTAACCGCTATTTCAAACGCGAGCTTGCCCGCAGCGATGTCATCTATTCGTTCTCGGGCGTCAGGCCGCTCTATGACGACAACGCCGACAATCCGAGCGCGGTGACGCGCGACTATATTTTCGAACTCGACGCATCGGCTGAGCAGGCACCGCTGCTCTCCGTCTTCGGCGGCAAGATCACCACCTTCCGCAAACTGGCCGAGCACGCGCTCGACAAGATCGCCCCGTTCTTTCCGAAAATGGGCAAGCCATGGACGTCGAAAGGGCATCTGCCGGGCGGCGATATCGCCAACGCCGATTTTGAGCAGTTTCTCGGCGATCTCGGCCGCGAATATCCCTGGATGCCGGCATCGCTGGTCAAGCACTATGGCCGGCTCTACGGCACCAGGACGCGTGTTCTAATCGGTGCGGCCAGGGCGCTTGCCGATCTGGGGCGGTGCTTCGGCAAGGATTTCTTCGAACGGGAAGCCAATTATTTGTTCGAGCACGAATGGGCGCTGACATCAGCCGATATTCTCGAACGGCGCACCAAGCATGGGCTGCATCTGTCCGCCGCAGAAAGAGCCACTTTCGAGGACTGGTGCGCGAGCCGGCTGGTGAAAGCAAGCTGATGACCTTTACGCTTTCCCTCAACACCAATCCGCTGGTCAACCGTTTCGCCGAACCGGACGATCTTATCGACGCGATCGCCTACGATATCGGCATCCGGGATGTGCAGCTCACGCATGAATTCGTCAATCCCGGCTGGCCGTCAGCGACGATCTCGAAATTCATCCGCCTGTTCAGCGCCGCACTCGACCGCACCGGCGTGCGCGTAACGTCAGGGATGACCGGCCCCTACGGACGGCTCAACCATTTCGGTCATCCCGACGCCGACGTGCGCCGCTACTATGTCGATTGGTTCAAGACCTTTGCCGACATTTCGGCCGAGCTCGGCGCCAGCGGCATGGGCACCCAGTTCGCGATCTTTACCCACAAGGATTATGACGATGCCGAGCGCCGTGCGCGGCTTCTCGACATCGCTATGGAATGCTGGCGCGAGGTCGCCGAACATGCGAAGGCGGCCGGGCTGACCTATCTGTTCTGGGAGCCGATGTCGGTCGGCCGCGAGTTCGGCCATACGATCGAGAGCTGCTGGGCGTTGCATCGGGACATCGAGGCCGCCGGCATGGCTATCCCGCTGAAGATGATGGTCGATATCGACCATGGCGACGTCACCTCGAGCAATCCGGACGACATCGATCCCTATGCCTGGGCCGAAGCGTTTCCCAAGGTATCGCCGATCATCCACATCAAGCAGTCGTCGATGAACAAGGGCGGCCATTGGCCATTCATTGCCGCCTACAACAAGGACGGCCGCATCACGCCGGAAAAATTTCTGGAGACGGTTCGCCGTGGCGGCGGCGTCGACAACGAGATCTGCCTCGAACTGTCGTTTCGCGAACGCGAGCCGGTCGATCATCAGGTCGTCGCCATGATACGCGAATCGGTCGACTACTGGGCGCCGTTCATCGAGACCGGCAGAGCGGCACTCTTGCCGAAAGCCGGATAGATGAACAGGAGCCTATGCGGCTCCTGTTCAGAACCAGAATACGTCAGCCGAATTTCGGATCGAGACTGCCCGACTTGTAGCGCTTGGCCATTTCCGAGACCGGCAGCGGCTTGATCTTGGGCGCGTTGCCGGCGGTGCCGAACTGCTCGAAGCGCTCCTTGCACAGCTTCCTCATGGCGGCCATTGCCGGCGTCAGATACTTGCGCGGGTCGAATTCGCTCGGGTTCTCGGTCAGCACTTTGCGGATCGCGCCGGTCAGCGCCATGCGGTTGTCGGTGTCGATGTTGATCTTGCGCACGCCGTGCTTGATGCCGCGCTGGATCTCCTCGACCGGCACGCCCCATGTTGGCTTCATCTGGCCGCCATATTTGTTGATGATCTCCTGCAGCTCTTCCGGCACCGAGGACGAGCCGTGCATGACGAGGTGCATGTTCGGCAGGCGGCGGTGGATCTCCTCGATCACGTTCATCGCGAGCACCGCGCCGTCCGGCTTGCGCGAGAACTTGTAGGCGCCGTGGCTGGTGCCCATGGCGACGGCCAGCGCATCGACATGCGTGTCCTTGACGAACTGCACCGCCTGCTCCGGATCGGTCAGCAGCTGGTCGTGGCTGACGGCGCCTTCAACGCCATGGCCATCTTCCTGTTCGCCGCCGCCCATCTCCAGCGACCCGAGAACGCCGATCTCGCCTTCCACCGACACGCCGCCCCAGTGAGCCATGTCGACGACGCGGCGCGTGATACCCGAATTATAATCGTAATCGGCCGGCGTCTTGCCGTCCTCCTTCAGCGATCCGTCCATCATCACCGAGGTGAAGCCGTACTGGATCGCAGTCACGCAGGTGGCTTCGTTGTTGCCGTGGTCGAGATGCATGCAGACCGGAATATCGGGATGGATCTCGACCAGCGCGTCGATCAGCTTGGCCAGCACGACGTCGTTGGCGTAGGCCCGCGCCCCGCGGCTCGCCTGGAGGATAACAGGCGATTTGGTCTCCTCGGCGGCCTCCATGATGGCGAGGCCCTGTTCCATATTGTTCATGTTGAACGCGGGCACGCCATAGCCGTGTTCGGCGGCATGGTCGAGCAATTGTCTCAATGTGATGCGAGCCACCCAATAGTCTCCCGTATTTGGTTTCAAGCCTATGGTTACGGGCCTTCCAATCGTCGTTCAGCCCACTGATGCTTCTGGCCGGATTTCCAGTGAACCGCAACCTTTGGCCATGCCGCCGAGGAGCAATTCTTGTTACAGGACAGCAATCAGAAGCGAATAATATCCCAAAGAAATGTAACATCATCACAAAAAAATTGGCGCCTATGCGATTTCCTCTGTTATAATAGCCTTGGCTCGCCGTTTGCCCACTGTGGATTCGCAACGAGCCGGATTCAGGAAACAGGCTGGACAATGAAGAGCGACGGCCGGCGCCAAGGCATTATGGATTTTCTGATGGACACCGGCACGGCCAGTGTCGATGACCTTGCCTCGCGCTTCGGCGTATCGAAGATGACCGTTCATCGCGACCTTGACGAGCTTGAGGAAAGCGGTTTCCTGCGCAAGGTGCGCGGCGGCGCCTCGATCCAGCCCAGCGGCCTGTTCGAGAGCGATTTCCGCTACCGTCAGAAGCAGGCCGGCGAGGAAAAGCAGCGCCTGGCGGCTGCCGCCGTGGCGATGATCGAACCGGGCCAGACGGTGATCATCGACGACGGCTCGACGGCCGGCGGCATTGCGCGCCACCTTGCGGATCTCCGCCCGCTGACCGTGATCTCCAACAATCTGGCCGTCATACAGGATCTGGCAGGCGTTGGAGGGATCACCCTGATCGCTCTCGGTGGCCAGTACAGCAAGAAATTCCACGGTTTCTTCGGTCTGCTTGCCGAGGACACGCTGAGATCGTTGCGCGCCGATGTGGCCTTCCTGTCGTCGTCGGCCATTCACGGCGCTTCCGCCTTCCACCAGGACCAGGAAGTGGTCCACACCAAGCGGCTGATGATGGCCGCCGCCGCGCGTAAATATCTGCTGGTCGATCACGGCAAGTTCGGCCGCACGGCGCTGCATTTCCTGACCGATCTCAAGGCGTTCGACGCCGTCTTCACCGGTCGCGAATTGGAAGCCCAGACGCGAGAGGCATTGGACGGCGCCGGTGTTTCGCTAAGAATAGTCGAGAAGGATTGAGGAGGACGCATGGTTTACTGGGTCGGCACAAGCTGGAAAATGAACAAGGGGCTCGCCGAGGCGATCGATTTCGCCGATGCGTTGGCAAGATTCGTCCCCGGTTTCGACGACCGCATCCAGCCCTTCGTCATCCCACCCTTCACGGCGGTTCGCGAGGTCAAGAAGGCGTTGGCGACGACGCGGGTCAAGGTCGGTGCCCAGAACATGCACTGGGCCGACGCCGGCGCCTGGACCGGCGAGATTTCGCCCGTGATGCTGACGGATTGCAGGCTCGACTTGGTCGAGCTTGGCCATAGCGAACGGCGCGAGCATTTCGGCGAGACCGACAAGGCGGTCGGCCTCAAGACCGCGGCGGCGGTAAAGCACGGTTTGATACCGCTGATCTGCGTCGGCGAGACGCTTGCCGAGCGCGAAGACGGGCGGGCCAATGCCGTGCTGACCGCCCAGGTGCAAGGCGCGTTGCAATTCCTCGAAGGCGAGGCAAGGGGAGAAAAAATCCTGTTTGCCTATGAGCCGGTCTGGGCGATCGGCGACAAGGGCATTCCGGCAAGTGCCGACTATGCCGACAGGCAGCAGGCCCTGATCAAGACGATCGCCGGCGATCTTCTGCCGGCCGTGCCGCCGGTGCTTTATGGCGGCAGCGTCAATCCGCAAAATACCGCCGAACTGATCGGCCAGCCGCATGTCGACGGTTTGTTCATCGGCCGCTCGGCCTGGCAGGCGGAAGGCTATATCGACATCCTCCAACGCGCCTCGGCGGCGATCTGAAATCAATCGAACAAAGAAAGGACACGACCATGAAAATAGCCATTGGAGCCGACAGCGCCGGCAAGCCGCTGCTCGACGTCATCGCCGCGCATCTTGCCACCAAACCCGGCCTCGCCGTCAGCGACCTCAGCCAGGCCGGCTACTATGCCGACCTGTCGCAGAAGCTCGCCCAGACCATCCTCGACGGCGAGAACGATCGCGGCATCCTGTTTTGCGGCACCGGCATCGGCGTTTCGATCTCGGCCAACAAGGTGCCCGGCATTCGCGCAGCACTTACCCACGACACTTACTCCGCCGAACGCGCGGCGAAATCCAACAACGCCCAGATCATCACCATGGGCGCTCGCGTCATCGGCCCGGAACTGGCCAAGTCGATCGTCGACGCCTGGCTCGCATCGGAGTTCGACGAAAAGGGACCGTCGGCCGGCAATGTCCAGGCGATCGACAGGCTGGACGCGGCGAAACTGGGCTAACCCAGGCTTTTCCGCATCGCACCGATGACGGTGACTGCCGATGCGGCGCCGGGGTCCATGTGCCCGAGCGATCGTTCGCCGAGCCGCGACGAGCGGCCCTTTGCGGCGATCATGTCCTTGGTCGCCTCGGCGCCCCGTTCGGCCGCTTGAAGCGCCGCCGCAAGGCTTTCGGACACGGTCTTGCCTGCGGCATGGGCCGCCGCCGCTGCTTGCGCCGCCGGCAGCCAGGCATCGACCATCGTCTTCTCGCCGATCTCGGCCTTGCCGCGATCCTGGATGCCCTGCGCCATCGCCTGGAACAGGGCGATGATATCGGCGCTCGCCAGCGTCGCCTTGCCCTTGACGGCAGCAGCACCACGCATGAAGGCGGTTGCATAGAGCGGGCCTGACGAAGCGCCGACGGCGTTGAGGAACGATTTCGCCGCGGTGTTGAGGAGAGCTGTCGGCTCGGTCGCCGCGAGATCGAGCGGCGCCAGCGCATCGCGCACCGCGCCAAAGCCGAGTGCCATGGCGATGCCATGATCGGCGTCGCCGATGACGCCGTCGAGTTGGCAGAGCCTGTCCTTGTCGGCTTCGATCGCCACCGCGATCGCATCGAACATTTTTTTCAGATCGGCTGCGTCGATAGATGTCATGGATGCTGCTTTCAGTCGGCGCGAAACATGGCGCAGTCGCAAGGATGGTCGAGCATCGTCTGCAATTCGCCGTCGAGATGCATCAGCGTCACCGAGGCGCCGGCCATTTCGAGCGAGGTGCAATAATTGCCGACCCAGGTCGCGTGAACTGACACGCCGATGTCATCCAGCCGACGCTTAACGCGCCGGTTCATGATGTAAAGCTCCATCAGCGGCGTCGAGCCGAGCGAGTTGACGAGCACGGCAACCTTGTCGCCACGCGCCGGCGCCATCTCGTCGAAGATCTTGTCCAGCATCTCATCGGTGATCTCGTCGGCTGTTTTCAGTTTTCCGCGCGCAATGCCCGGCTCGCCATGAATACCCATGCCGATCTCCATCTCGTCCGGCCCGATCTCGAAATTCGGCCGGCGGGTCTGCGGCAGCGAACAGGGCGACAGCGCCACCCCCATGGTGAAAGTGTGGTCGTTGGCTTTCCGGGCGATGCGCTCGCATTCATCGAATGAGAGCATCCGGTCGCAGGCAGCACCGGCAGCCTTGAAGATGAAGAAGTTGCCGGCAACACCGCGCCGCTTCTGCCGCTGGTCACGCGGCGCCGATGCCACGTCGTCGGTAGTCAGCACGGTGCGCACCTCGATGTCATCCATCGCCGCCATCTCGGCGGCCATGTCGAAATTCATTACGTCGCCGGCATAGTTGCCGTACATGAACAGCACGCCGGCGCCGCCGCTGACCGCCTTGGCGCATTCGAGGATCGGGTCCGGCGGCGGCGACGCAAAGACATTGCCGATCGCCGCCGCGTCGGCCAGCCCCTTGCCGACGAAACCGAGGAAGGTCGGCTCGTGGCCCGAGCCACCGCCGATGACGAGGCCAATCTTGCCTTGGCGAGGTCCATCGCGGGCGATGATGGAGCGCGGACTTCCCTCAGCGCTTTTGAGATGGCGGGGATGCGCGGCCAGGATGCCTTCCAGCATCTCGTCGACGGTGCGGTTGCCGTCATTGATGATCTTCTTGGTCTGCACCTGCATCCTCCCGATTTCGGTATTTTCGCAGATAGTACAGCGTGTTACCGGGATTTCCACCCGGGGACGGATATTTCACGCCGCGATGCGTTCGCGCGCGGCCAGGATCTGCACGCAGGCATTGGCTGCCTCTTTGCCCTTGACCTGGAAGTGCTCGAAGAAGAAGCGGTGATGCTCCGCGCTGTCATGGTAGTTGTGCGGGGTGAGCACCGCCGAAAGCACCGGCACGCCGGTGGACAATTGCACATTCATCATTCCGTCGATGACCGCGCTTGCCACGAATTCATGCCGGTAGATGCCGCCATTGACGACAAATGCGGCGCCGAGGATTGCGGCATAGCGACCGGTCTGGGCCAAGGTCTTTGCATGCAGGGGAATCTCATAGGCGCCCGGCACATCGAAGACATCTACGGCAAAGCGTTTCTCTCCAAGGACCGCAAGTTCGGCCTGGAACGCCTCGACGCACTGGTCGACGATGTCGGCGTGCCAGCGCGCGCGAATGACAGCAACGCGGACAGTTTCGTAGTCTTTTGGGGAATGCTGATTCATGGGTCCATCCTTCCGTTTTTCGAACCAGAATCAGGACGCACGATACGGAATCCGAGCCGCGAAAGCGGACCGTCGCCGTTCGTTCTCTTCCATCCGGACTGTGACCGTCGGCTCCGGAATCACACCGGATCTGCTGACCTTCCCCTATCAGAGAAGCGCTCGCGGGCTTGGGTCCCCGCGCATGACCCCGAAAACCGGAACGGTTTTCGGAAAGGAATCATGCGCAACTAGGAGTCCTTACCGCCGGTGGGGACTTTCACCCCGCCCTGAGAACATTGACGGTGTTTGTATGGAAGGGCAGGGGGATGCTGTCAACTGCCGAGACCGTCGCGGATGACGGAGAAATAGCGATCGGTTCCGACCTGCCCGCCCTTCAGCGCGACCTCCAGTCCATCGATTGCCTTGACGCGCGAGTGGGCAACGCAGAGCGGCGAACCTGGCGAGGCGGGCAGCGGCATCCGCACCGTCAGCGCATCGACGCCCATCTGGCCGAGTGCGTGGCTCGAGGTGTCGCCGCCGGCGATGACCACGCGCTGCAATTTCTGCTCGACCGTCAGCTCGCGAAGAAGTTCGCCGAGGCCACGGCCAAGCTTGTGGCGGGCGCCTTCCTGCCGGTCGATTTCGGCGCCCCGGTCGGCTGCTGGTCCAAGCGCCGTGTAGAGGACGACGCTGCGCCCGGCTTCCAGACTGGCACGACCGCTTGCTGCCGCACGTGCGATCGCTTCACCGGAGGCCTCGGAAACCAGTTCGACAGGGTCCACCTCGATCCCGTCGAAACCGTCCGTCAAAGCATGCCGTATCTGTCGTTCCGTTGTCGGCGAGCAACTGCCCGAGACCACTGCGATCCGGTCGGCCGCGCCCGGCGGCGAAAAGCTGGGCTCGGCACGGACGGTATGGTTCGACGCCCATTCGGCCAGCAGCGCGTATTCGATGCCCGAAGAGCCGACGACGAAAGTGCCGCCAGGCCTGCGAACGCGCCATATCTCCTTGCCGGCAAGCGCTTGGATTTCGCGGCTGTCCACATCGAAGAGCACGATGTTGATGCCGTCGGCGAGCAAGCGATCGAACGCTTCGGAGCGGACCGCGGACTGCAGCGTCGCCAGATCGACCAGCCCCGAGGAGAGATCAGTCTGGCGCGACAGATGGATCAGCAGGTCGGATTCGTCCATCGGTGTGGTCGGGTGGCGGCTCATCACGGGATGGCGATCGATACGGAAATATTTTTCGCGGTAGGCCGCGAACAGATGGCCGAAGGCGGTGTAGCGCTTGAGTTGCGGCGCGCCGACCACCAGCGGCACGCTGTCTTGGCTGAACACCGAGCGGCCGATCTCGACGGCCCGACCGATGCTGCCGATCGTCGGGCTGGAATCGAAAGTCGAGCAGATCTTGTAGTGGCAGATATCGGCGTTCAGGGTCTTCAGCCAGGCGAAGGCGTCCCGCAGATGCGTATCCATCCACTGCGGCGTCTCGCTGCGGCTGGTGCCGGCCAGGCCGATTGCACGGCAATGCCTGAACTGCGCAAGCTGCGCTTGGTCCGGCTGACGCATGAACAGCACGGTCGGCACACCGCCGAGCTCGAGCGCCTCCATGACGTCGGTCGAGCCGGTGAGGTCGTCGCCATAATAACTGAGAAGCAGGTTTTGCATGGCGTCAGGCCGCTTTGCCGTCGCCGAATTTCTCGATCGACCGCGCCAGTTCGGGATGGGTCAGCGCGAACTCCGCCAGCGGAATGCCCTCCACCGCCGCCTGCCAGGCTTGCTGCACGGCGCGGACGCCGGCGCCCGGCCCGTCCGGATGGCTGACGATGCCGCCGCCGCAGAGATAGAGGAGATCGACCGTTCGGCCGGCTCGTTCAAAGGTTTCGGGGGCCTGTCCACCCCACTGGCCGGAGCCGGCGACCGGCAATGAGCAATCATCAGGCGAAAAGATCGGCGTGGTCACCGCCTTGAAGGATTCGATGAAAGAATCGTCCGGCTCCCAGTATTTCGAGGCGATGCCGTTGATCTGGAATTGATCGACGCCGAGCAGCCGCCAGAACTGCTGCCAGACCTTGAAGTCCATGCCGAGGCCGGGGTGACGGGTGAGGATGTCCCAGCCGTTGCGGTGGGCATGGATCACCAGGCTGGAGCGCTTTCTGAGGAAGGCCATGCCGCCGAAGCCGACGGAATTGATGTTGACCACCGCGCAATTGCCGCCGGCCTTCGTCACCAGATCGTGGTTTCGCATCATCTCGTCAGGGTCGGCATGCGAGATGCCAAAAGCATACATCACCTTCTTGCCGGTCTTCTGCTCATGGTCGAGGACGAGCGGCATGACCGCCTTCACCCGTTCCGATAGAGGCGAATAGGCCGGGCTCATCAGCTTCTCGTCGTCCTTGATGAAATCGACGCCGGCGGCGATCAGCTCGCCGACCATCTCCGCCGTCTCGTGCGGCCGGAGCCCCAGCGCCGGCTTGACGATCGTCCCGATGATCGGACGATCCGTGACACCGGTCAGCCGGCGGCTGCCTGTGACGCCGAATTGCGGACCAGGATGGGTGCCGCGATACTCATCCGGCAGCTTCATGTCGACGATGCGAATGCCCGACAGGCCCTTGATCGAATAGGCGCCGCCAATGGCGATGGTCATAAGCGCCGAAAGGTCGGTGCCGATGGCATCCAGTGGAAACGCAATGTCGACATCCGCGCGCTTGAAGGGTCCGTCGCCAGCTTCGGGAAGCGACGGACGATCGCCGTCCGGCAGATGCCGTATCGCCAGGACGCGCGCCGCTACCCGCGCCTTGAGCTCTTCGGTCTCGCCGGCCAGCGCGACAAAGGTTCCGGTCGACTGATCGCTGGCGATTTTGGCCGCCAGCGCCTCGATGCTAGCCGAGGTCTCGATGCGATAGGTGAGGGTGATCATAGCTCGAAAAAAGTTCCCTGATCTTCCAAATCTGGTATAATGAGTACATAAGTATTGCAAGCGATATCCTGCTTGGGCAGGCATTCCGGGAATCGTGGCGGCAATGCTAAATAGACACCGGTCAAAGGAGTGATTCGCGGCGATGAACCGTTCGGAGCCGATCGTCCGGCGCAAGCTTTCCGACGAAGTATTTTTGAGACTGAAGCGCTTGATCACCAGCGGCGAATTGCAGCCGGGTGACGACATGCCGTCGGAGCGCGAGCTGATGGAGCGCTTCGAGGTCGGCAGGCCGGCGATCCGCGAGGCGATGCAGGCGTTGAGCAATATGGGTCTCGTCGCGATCTCGCATGGCGAGCGGGCGAAAGTGCTTCAGCTGACCGCCAAGTCGATCATCAAACAGGTCGATGGCGCGGCCAAGATCATCCTGTCGTCGTCGAAGGACACGCTCGAGCACCTCAAGAATGCCCGCATCTTCTTCGAGCGCGGCATGGTCAGGGAAGCCGCCGAAAAAGCCACAGCCGAGGATGTGCAGCAGCTCAGGGCGACGATTGCCGAACAGCGCAGCTTTCGCGGCGATTCCGAAGCCTTCATATCGGCCGACATGAAATTTCATACTCAGATCGCGGCGATATCTCGAAACCCGATTTACGTCGCGGTCAGCGAAGCCATGCTTGGCTGGCTGAAGGAATATCACACCGAAATGCTGATCTGGACCGGCAAGGAAAATTTCACGTTGACCGAGCACGAAGAGATCATTGGGCGTATCGAGCAGAAGGACGCCGACGGCGCCGAGAAGGCGATGATCAAGCACCTCGAGCGCTCACGCGCGCTCTATGTGATGAATTCCGGCAACTGAGTTCACCCGATCCGGGTGATCGCGTAGGGCGCCATCACAAGCTGGCCTTGGCCAAGCACGGAAACATCAACCGTCAAATCGTTCGCCGTCAGGTTCGCCAGCCACATGACGGTCTCGCCCGAGGCAGAACGGCCAGCCAGCGCGAGCACCTTGGTCTCGTCGCTCGTGCTTGTCGCAACATGCGCAAGGCCGGCCAGCTCACAAAGCCCCTGTACAGCTTGGAAGATCGGCCTGACATCACCTTCGCCGACGGGTTCCCCGGATGCCGCCAGCACACCGAACGGTCCGCTGAAGCTGGAAAGCGTGAGCATCTCCAGTCCGGCCGGCGCGACGCGTGCGGCATAGCCGATCGTCCATGCTGCCGCGAACAGGCCGGCATGGCGGGGATCCCGATCGGCCATAGCGATGCGCTGATTGTGCGGGTTGGCCTTGGTCGCGCCGCCATAGGGGTTCTGCCGCATGGCGATGGTCGACGGGCCGATCCGGTAGGGTTTTGGCCCGAAGATCGCCCGCGTCGAGGCGGTGATGAAAGGCAGTGCCTCCAACGATTGCATGACGCTGAGATCGTCGGCGGCGTGCACGATCGGGCAGGTGCAATGGGTGACGAAATCGAGCAAGTCGGCGGGAACGCGCTTGCGGTTGAGTTCGGTGAAATAGCTGAACATGCCACCGCCGAGGCGGAGATCGGGAAAGGCGCGGCGGGCGGCAGAATAGACGTCTTCGAGCGGCGGACATTCAGGCCATGCGCTGCCCGGCGGCGTCGACTGCCGGTCGACCGAAGGCGAAACGGCAATGGCTGAGAGCTTCAGCCCGGCCTGTCGCACCATGCCGGCGACTCCTGAAAGCTCGGCATCGAGATCGCCAACGCAGGAAACGACGCATTCAAGCGTCGTTTTAGCCGGATAGGCTGCGGCGAGCCGGGCGTAGGACTGCAAGGCGTCGAGTCCGTGGCCGCGCGTCGGGTCATAGTGGAACATCAGCTGTTGTGGGCCAAGCGCGGACATTGTCGAAAGGTTTGCCAGCGTAGCATCGACCTCGTCCGGGTAGATGATCACGCCGATATCCGGCAGCAGCGATCCGGCCTCGCCGAGCTCGACGCGGACAGGTTCGGCGGCTGTTGCGACAGCCGGCACCTTGTCGCCGCCGGTCATCCGCAAGCTGATCTTCTGGCGCACAGTCTCGCCGGCAGGCAGCACATAGGGCCATGGCAGCGCGAGCGGACGGACATAGGTCTTGTAGGAGGCATCCGACCAGTTCCTCTGGTCCTCCATCTCAAACGCGTCGCCTTCCATCCGGCATTCGGCGGTGACGCCGGGCCGGACTTCATGGGTGATCGCCCGCAAATCCTTGAAGGGCTGCCAAGGGTCGATCAAAAACGGAAGCTTTGTTTCCACCACGCTGCCGTCAGTGTGCTCCACCGTGACTGGGTTGCCGGCCAGGCCGGCGATCGGATGCAGGATGCAGAAGCCGCAGCGGTTTGTCTCGAAATCGCTTTCGGGCAGGGCGCTGACGTCGAAAACCAACTGGCCGTCGGCGGAAGCCTCGATCGTGGCGCGAAAGCCGAGCCGGCTTCCCTCTGGTCCGACGCAACTTGCCGAATAGCTGACGGAGAAATTATCGGCACCCTGGTCTACAGTCAGGTCCGTGAGCGCCGGCTCGTAGGTGCCCCAGTCGCGATCCCTGACGATATAGGCGATGGCACGCAGCACTTCGACGCCGCCATAGCGGATGGTGCGCAGATTGCCATTGACGAACTCCGCGGTGAGCGCGCCGGCGCGCAACCTGACGGGCTCGGCCTCGACCGCGGGCGTGCCATAAAGGAGGAAGGCGTCGGCGGTCATCTGAGCAGAGCGTCGAGCTGTACCGGTTCACGGCTCGCAGCCCCCGCATAGGCGGCCTCGACCAGCGCCAATGTCCTAAGATTGTCCGCACCCGAAGTTGCCGGCTCGGTCCCGTTCGCCAGGCAGTCGACCCAGTGCTTTTGAATGGCGACAACGCTTTCCTGGATGTTGTGCCACGGTCGCGATGCCCAAGGCAGCAGCGGTGGCGAGACGTCGCGAACCGTCGTTCCGCTCTTGCCGGTGACAGTGAGCCGGTAATTCTGCTCAAGCCGGATCGTGCCATCGCTGCCGTCGATCTCGACCAGCGTCTGCGGAAAAGGTTCTGTCGCGAGTTTCGTCGCATAGCTGCAATCGACCACAGACGTTGCGCCGCCCTGGTGGTCCATCAGCATAGTTGCGACGTCCTCGCCGGCAATCTCAGGATTGATGCGAGCGGTTCGTGTCGTGATCGTCGACACGTCGCCCAGCAGAAAGCGGGCGATGTCGAGGATGTGGATACCGAGATCCTCGATGATGAAGCGCTTTCCCGTCGCCAGATAGGGCTGGCCGGAAAACACGTCATAGGCCGAGCGGAACGAGATCCGTCCAAAGAAGGGCGTGCCGATGTCGCCGCTGTCGAGCACCGCACGCACCGCCTGGATCGGTGACTGCCAGCGAAAGTTCTCGTGCACCATCAGCGGCACGCCTGCGTCAGTGCAGGCCTTCACCATGGCCTTTGCGTCGGCAAGCGACGGTGCGAACGGCTTTTGACAGATAGCCGGAACGCGGTGCCGCGCCGCCATCTCGACAAGCGGACGGTGGCTCGGCGCGGTGGTGGCGATGTCGACGAAGTCGAGCGTCTCGCCCGCGAACATTTCCGCCGCGTCGGTGTAGCGCCGCGCAATGCCGAACTGTTCGCCGACCACCTCGAGCCGTTCCGGGTCGCGGTCGCAAATGGCGACGATCGAGGCACTTTCGATGTCGCGCCAGGCGTGCATCTGGTTGACGGCAAAGAAGCCGCAGCCGATCAGCGCTCCACGCAGCTCCGCCATGCTCAGCCCGCCTTTGCCATCTGCATCAGTGTAACGCGTTGTTGCAGCCGGCGCTGCGCCTGGTCGACAACGACGGCGACGATAATGACGAGGCCCTTGATCACCATTTGCCAGAAGGAGCTTACGCCCATCATCACCAGCCCGTCGGAGAGAATGCCGATGACGAAGGCGCCGACGATGGTGCCGCCGATCGTGCCGCGGCCACCCGACATCGAGGTGCCGCCGAGCACTGCCGCGGCGATGGCGTTCAGCTCGAAGCTTTCGCCGGTCGCCGGATGCGAGGCCATCAATTCGGACGAGATGATCAGGCCGACGATCGCCGCACAGAGACCGGAGAACATGTAGACGAACATCTTCACCATGTTGACGCGGACGCCCGAAATCCGCGCCGCCCGCTCGTTGCCGCCGACGGCGAAGATGTGGCGGCCGAGCGGGGTGTATTTGGCGAGATAGGCGGCCCCAAGTGCTACGACGACAAGAATCCATATCGAGACCGGCAGGCCGAGCAGCCGGCCGGCGCCGAGGAAACCGAACCCCGTCGTGCCCAGATCGGGCTTGCCGACGAGGTTCGGGAAAGTGCGGCCATCGGACGACAGCAGCGCAAGGCCGCGCGCGACATAGAGCACGCCGAGCGTGGCGATGAACGGCGCGACATTCAGCCTGGTGATCAGCAATCCGTTGACGGCGCCGATCAATATGCCGACCGCCAGCGTGATCAGGGCGATCTCGAAGACGTTGAAATAGAGCGTGTAGCCGACCTGCAGGTCGATGCCGTTGAGCACGAGATAGCCGGCCACCATGCCGCACAGGCCGACGATCGAGCCGACCGACAGGTCGATGCCTCCGGTGATGATGACGAAGGTCATGCCCATGGCCAGGAACGCGTTCAGCGCCACGTGCTTCGACATCAGGATCAGGTTGGCCGCCGACAGGAAATTGGGTGCCGCGATCGAGAAGAAGATCAGGACGGCGATCAGCGCAATGAACGTCCTCGCCTTCATCAGCGTCAGCAGGACGGAGCCGTTCGAGGCGGAGGCAACGGAAGCCTTGGCGGGGATGTCAGTCATGGGCGGGGCTCTCCGTGTGCGGGACCGGTCCGTGGCCAAGCGCCGATGCGGCGACGAGTGCCGCCTCCGTCGCCTCGGCGCGATCGAACATGCCGGTCAGTTTTCCATTGCTCATCACCGCGATCCGGTCCGACAGTGCCATCACCTCGTCGAGATCGGAGGTGGCGAAAAGTATGCCCAGTCCGTCGCGGGACAGTTTGCGCATGGTGCGGAAGACATCGGCCTTGGCGCCGACATCGATGCCGCGGCTGGGTTCGTCCATCAGCAGCACCTTGGGCCCGGTGAGCAGCGCCTTGCCGATGACCACCTTCTGCTGGTTGCCGCCCGACAGCGACGAGACCTCCTGTGCTGGGTCGGCGACCTTGATCGCCAGCTCCCGCACCATCTGCGTCACCGCCTGGTTTTCCTTGGCGCCGCTGATATGGAACAGGCGCACAAACCGCGACAGGCTGGCCAGCGTCAGGTTGCTGGCGACGGAGAGGATCGACACCAGCCCTTCGCGCTGGCGGTCCTCGGGGATCAGCGCCAAACCGCGCCGGATGCGTCGCGTCGTGTCGCGCTCTTTCACTTTCTTGCCGGCGATAAAGATCGCTCCGGTCGCATGGCCGTGGCGTCCCATGATGCAGTCGAACAGCTCGCTGCGTCCGGCGCCCATCAGGCCATAGATGCCAAGGATCTCGCCGGCACGCAGCGACAGCGAGACGTGATCGACCGCAAGCCCGCCGGTCACGCGCGGCAGGCAGATATCCTCGGCGCGGAATATCTCTTCGCCCGGAACATGGCCGTCGGCCTTGGCGAAGTCCTTGGCGTCCGAGCCGATCATCTGCCGCACGATCCATTGCGTGTCGACGTTTTTCATCTTCTCCTGGCCGGTTATCCGCCCATCTCGCAGCACGGTGATGTAGTCGCCGATGCGGATCAGCTCCTCGAGCCGGTGCGAGATGTAGACGATCGCCACGCCGCGCGCCTTGAGGTCGGCAATCACCTTGAACAGGATCTCGACTTCCGCCGCACTTAGCGCCGAGGTCGGTTCGTCCATGATCAGGATGCGCGCATCGAGCGAAACCGCCTTGGCGATCTCGACCAGCTGCTGCTGGCCGATGCGCAGATCCTCGACCAGCATGTCCGGCCGGATGCCGGCTTCCAAGCGCTCGAGAAATTCGGCCGCGCGGCGCTCCTGTTCTCCGCTGTCGATCTTGCGGAACCGGTTGGTGATCTCGCGGGTGGCGAAAATGTTTTCGGCGACCGTCAGGTTGCCGAACAGGTTCAGCTCCTGAAACACCATGCCGATGCCGCGGTTCACTGCGTCGCCGGATGACGAGAAGGAAACCTCCTCACCCTCCAGGAGAATGCGGCCGAGCGTCGGCTGTTCGACGCCGGCGATGATCTTCATCAGCGTCGATTTGCCGGCGCCGTTCTCGCCGACCAGCACGTTGACCGCGCCCTTGCGCACCTCGAAATTCGCGCGCTTGACCGCGACGGTCCCCGAATAGACCTTCGAGACGTCTTCCAGCTTCAGGATGACATCGTGATCGGTATTCATAGCTTCGGCCCGATCTCTGCCTCCGCCGGCGTCACCAGCGGCAGGTCCTGGCCGCTGCCCATGACATAGGCGCCGACAACCCTGACGCTCCGGCCCTCCAGCGCTTCGCGCGGCAGCTTGGAAAGAACTGTCTTGTCGGCATGGATGTTGAACGCCTTGCCGAACTGGGCGAAGTCGATCTGGTTGGTGAAATCGTTGAACTGGATGAAGTCGAGGCTGTCGCGCAGCGCGGTGCCACGCACCGCGGGTCCGATCTGCACCCGCGCATCCGCCTTGCCGTCGGCGTCGGCATCGACATCCATGGTTGCCGCGCGTGACTGTGTATTCGCCGCAACAATCTTGCCTTCGAGGCGAACCGCGAAGGTCCATGGCGAATTCGCCTGCTTCTTCGGATTGCCATATTTGGCGCCGGCAGCCGCTGGATCGGCTTTTGCCAGGGCGTGAACCTCGGGAAATGGCCCGGCCTTCTGCCTGATATAGGGCACCACCTTGGCAGCCCAGATATCCCCGACCATCTTGTCCGCATTGAAGGCAGGGGCATCGCCACCGTTTTCCCCGGACGGTGTCGGCAGGATCTTGCAGGCGGTCAGGCTGATGCCGAGTATCGCGGCAAGGATCGGCGCGGCGAGGGTCGGCCAAATCTGCTTGTTCAACATGTCGGCTTGTTCGGCATGGCGGTCAGGGCACCCAGGAAAATGGAAGCAAGGGACGAGCCGGCAGCTCGTCCCTTGCGATTGATGTCACGCCGGCTCAGTTGGTCAGCGCGAAGGTTTCCAGCTTGGCGGCATTGTCGCCATTGATCAGGACGCAGTCCATCAGCTGCTTTTCCTCGGCCGGAGACTTCTTGTTCTTGATGAAGTCATTGGCCTGCTCGACTGCCATCTGCGCCTGCGCATAGGCCGGCTGCAGAACGGTGGCCTTGATGCCGCCTGAGGCGATCGAGTCGCGCACGTCGTTCGACCCATCGAAGCCGACGACGATGACATCCTTGCGTCCGGCGGCAGCGAGCGCTGCATAGGCGCCCATCGCCATCGTGTCGTTGCCGGAGATCACGCCCTTGATATCAGGATTGGCCTGGAGGATCGATTCCATCTTGGAATAGGCCTCGGTCTGGCTCCAGTTGGCCGACTGCTGCGCCACCATCTTCAGGTCCGGATAGTCGTCGATGACGTCGTGATAGCCCTTGGAGCGGATGCCGGCATTGGTATCGGATTCCTTGCCGACCAGCTCGACGAAATTGCCCTTCTCGCCCATCAGCTTGACGAACTCCTGCGCGCCGAGCTGGGCGCCCTGGTAGTTATTGGAGACGATCTGCGCGACGGCGACGCCGGTGGCGTTGATCTCGCGATCGATCAGGAAAGACGGAACGCCGGCGTCCTTGGCCTTCTGCACGGCGGCGACGGTGGCGTCTGCGCCGGCATTGTCGAGGATGATCGCCTTGGCGCCGCGGCCGATTGCCGTGTCGATCAGCTCGGACTGCTTGTTGGCGTCGTCGTCATGGACGAGCACCAGCGCTTCATAGCCGAGTTCCTTGGCCTTGGCTTCCGCGCCGACGGCTTCGGCCTTGAAGAACGGATTGTCGTGCGAGGGTGTGATGATGGCAATGAGATCCGCCGCATAAGCGGGTGCAGCGGTGCCAAGCGCCAGCATGCCGGCAAAAGCCGCAAGCGTCATTCTGCGAGTGAGTTTCATGAATTCCTCCCGTTTGAAAAACTATGCCTTGATCAACCCAAGGCTGCTGTCTGCATGCAATTCATTTAGATGGCGCGGGCGCGGATAGACTGGGTTCAAAGCCGTTTGCCGGTTCATCTCAACGGAACGTCGCTCCCCAGTCATCCTCCACCCCAGGCCCGAATTTGCTTCGAAGCCTGATGGTCCGAGCCACCATACAGCTAAGCCAACTGGTATAATGAGTCAATCACTAATTCAGGTGACCTGTGTCGGCGCGCCCGCGACTTTCCTTTTCCCCTGTGGGAGAAGGTGGCTGAGCGAAGCTCGGTCGGATGAGGGGTGTTCTAGCTTGGCAATGACGGCCCACAAGGGGAGAAGGAAAAGGTCATCTCAGGTGATGCGCTGGATACTCGCTGCAATCTCTTCCGGCTCGAACACCCGCTTCCAGTCGTCGCGCATCAAGACCGGCTTGCCGAACTCGATGGCCTTGTTGCAGGCGTCGGAGAACACACCCGTGGTCTCGCCGAAGATGACGGCGCCGAGCACGTTCATGTGGCCAAGCAGAAAGTCGAGCGCGGCCTGCTGTTCGACGCCGCGCGCGACGACCTCGTCGACGGCTTCCTTCATGACGACGAGCAGCGAGGCGCAGACGGTCTCCGAAAGACCCGGCTCGAGCAGCGCCATCTGGTCGACCGTGACGCGATGCGAGCGCATGACAGGAGCCCAGATGATCTTGGCGATCGCTTCGCCCTTGCCGAAATCTTCCTCCGGCCCCTGCATCAGCGCGCTGACCATGTGCTGCTTGGCCTTGACGCCGCCGAAATAGTCCTTCTTGGCCGCCATGTCGGTCTCGTCGTTGAAAATCGGCGGATGGCAGGGATGGGTGACGAAATAGGTCAGGTCCGGCCGCTTCGGCAAGTGGCCGGCGAAAGGTGCTGCGGCGTCGAGCACGACGACCATCGTGCCCGAAGCAAGCTTGCTCTCGATGCTGGCCGCGACCTTGCCGATATGGGTGTCGGGAACCGCCAGGATAACCACTTCGGCGCTATCAAGGGCTTCATCGGCGCTGACCGCGTCGATGCCCAGCCCCGTCTTCAGCCGCTCGCGGCCGGCGTCGCTAACCTCGACATGGCGTATCGTATAGGGAGAGCCGCGAAAATTGGTCGACAGGCGGTACCCCATTTTGCCGCCGGCACCGAACAGCGCAATCGTTGTCATCTAGCGTACTCCTGATCTCGAACGATGGCCCTGCCGATCGTCATCTTGTTAACTGGTATAATCACACCACCACGGCTTTGCAATCCGAATAGGATGGAAGCGGGCTATTTACGACGGCCCACCCTTCGCCGGCGCCGCGGGGCCGTCGTCATCGCTCGCTGGGTCGACAGACGTTCGCCGTGCCATCGCCTGTCTGCCGGCAAGAGCGAGGACGAAGATGACGACGATGCCCTGGACGATGTCCTGGGCGCCGGGAGGCAGGCCGACGATCTGCATGGTCGTGACGATCAGGACGAGAAGAATGCTGGCAAACAGGGTGCCGACCGCGGTCGCCGAACCGCCGAAGATGAGGGTTCCGCCCAGCACCACCGCGGCGATCGACTGCAGCAGATAGGGCTGACCCATCTCGAGGAAGGCGCCGCCGATATAGGCGCCGAGCAGCAGGCCGTTAAGCGCCGCCAGCACCGACGAGATGATGAATGCCGACGCAATTATCGGACCGTTCCTGATAGCAGCCAGCCGCGCCGCGGTGCGGTTCTGGCCGACCGCCGACAGCAAATGTCCGAACACGGTGTAGCGCAGCACGAAGGACGCTATCGCTACGCCCAGGATTGCGATGATGGCCATGATCGGCACGCCGGAAATGCGGCCTGTCGCCAGATATTTGAGTGCCGGGCTGACGGCGAAGCCCGATATCGCCCGGTTCGACAGCAGCGTCGCGGTCGCCAGCACATAGCCGGTCGCCAGCGTCGCGATGATTGCCGGTATGCCGAGCTTGACGACGAGCAGCGCATTGAGGGCGCCGACGGCGAGGCCGAGCAGGATTGCGGCAAGGACGCCGATGGCGAGGTTGGCGTCCTGCCCCTTGATGGTGAGCAGCGCGACGAAGGCGCTGAGCGTTATCACCGAGGCGACCGAGAGATCGATATTGCCGCGCCCTGTGGTCACGACGAACATCTGGCCGATGCCGACGACGGTCAGGAACGACGCCGAAAGCATGATGCCCGACAGGCTGGACAGGCTGAAGCGGTTGGTGACGACGGCAAGCACCAGCCACAGGACCAGCACGCCGATCGCCGACCAGACCCAGCGGTTCCGCTGAGCCCAGATGCTGAAGGCGATCAGCGCGTTCACTGTTCGCTCCTGCGGTCTGCGGTCAGGCTGCGGAGTGTCAGCAGCGCGATGAGGATCAGCCCTTGCGTCGCGGCGTTGAAATCGCTGCTGACGTTCAGCATGCCGAGCAGCGCTCCGATCAGCGACAAGGTGACGGCGCCGACGACGGCGCCCACCGGCGAAATAATCCCGCCCAGCAAGGCGCAGCCGCCCATGACGACGGCAGCGACACTGAGCAGCGTGAACGAATTGCCGGAATTGATGTCGCTCGCCGTGTTGATCGCCGTCAGCGACAGGCCGGCGGCAGCGGCAAACAGCCCCGCCACGAGGTAGCGCACCAGCGCATAGCGCGTCGGCGACCATCCGGAGCGGATCATCGCGGCCGGATTGTTGCCGAAGCCGCGCAGCACCACCCCGAGCGGCAACCGGTCGATCACCAAGACGATCACCGCGACGATGCCGATCATGATGATGGAGGTTGGCACGAAGCCGACCGACCAGTTGACCAGCGCCGACAGCCATTCCGGACTGGTACCGCCGGGCGTCGGCTGCAGCGAATAGCCCAGGCCTATCCAGATGAACGAAGCACCAAGCGTGACGACGATCGCCGGGATCTTTCGCGCCTGGATCAAGCCGCCCAGCCCCGCGTAAGCCGCCACGGCTGCCACCAGCGTTATGGCGCCAAGCCATGGCTGGTCATAAAGCAGCGTGGCGCCGAGCACGCTGACGAGACCGGCGAACGCGCCGACGCCGAGGTCGATCTCGCTGCCGCCGACGATGAACATCTGCGCAGCCGTCACCAGCACCAGCGACAGCGCCGGAAGCAGGAGCAGGTCAAGCCCAAAGATCGAGGCCACCGCCGGGTTGGCCCAGATCATGACGGCCAGAACGACGGCAAGGCCGACGAACGGCGCCGCATTCACCAGGCGACGGGCAAGCCTCGCCGCAATTCCGCTCCCGTCTCGATCACCGGCAAGCTTGTCGGTGGGCTGGGCGAAGGATGCCCCGACGATTGCCGATTCCGTGATCGCATCGCCGGCCAGTTCCCTGACAATCCGTCCGCCGGCGAAGACCAATACGCGATCGCAGGCAAGCAGTTCGGCATCCTCGGTGGTATGCCAGACCAGCGCCCGTCCGCCGCGCGCGATCTCGTTGCAGAGCCGGTAGAAATCCTGCTTGGTGGCGATGTCGACGCCACGCGTCGGGTCGTCGAGAAGGATGATCGGCGTGTCGGCGACCAGCGCTCGGGCGACCAGTGCCTTTTGCTGGTTGCCGCCGCTCAGGTCGGTGATATCTGATCCGAAGCGCTTGTCGTCGAGCCGCAGCCGGCCGGCGGCATCTGCGGCCGCATCCCGGTTGACGCGGTCGGAAACGAGACCCAGTGCCGGGCGGCGGGCAAGGCTGCCGATGCTGATGTTCGATAGTACGCTCCACAGGGGAAACACGCCTTCCTTCTGGCGGTCTCCTGCTATGAAACCGGCTTCAGCATGTCTTGTGACCGCACCCTGTTTGCGATCGGGCTTGAAGATCGCGTGCAGCAGGTCCTTCTGGCCGCTGCCCTCGAGGCCGGCCAGGCCGATGATCTCGCCGCGGACGATGTCGAGATCGCGACCGAGATCGGCCGTCAGAGAACCGGAAAGCCGCACCAGCACGTCTGCCGTGGAGGCGGCGGTGGCGGCGTGTTGATGGATCGGATTGGCGTCGCCGCCCATGAGTTGCACCAGCTTGCCGATCGACGCGTCCGCGACATGGCCGTGCCATGCGGTGCGTCCGTTGCGCAGCACCACGATTTGCGTGGCGATGTCGATGATTTCCTGGAGCTTGTGGCTGATGAAAATGAAGGCGAGGCCCGATTTCGCCCGCTCGCGGACGAAAGCCCTGAGCTGTTTCGAACGATCAAGGTCGAGGGACGACGTCGGCTCGTCGAGCACGATGAGCTTGACGCCGGGCGTTGCCGTGGCGCGCGCAATCTCCACCATTTGCCGTTCGGCGATGGAGAGGTGGCCGACCTCGGCGTCGACATCGATGCCGTTTCCGGGGAAGACAGCGTCGAGCGCCGAACGGGCCCGGGTCTTATAGAGCGTTCTCCAGCCAGGCCGGCTCGCCGCGTCCTCGGGCGTCTCCAGAAAGAAATTCTCGGCGACGGAGAGATTGCCGCACAGCGACAGTTCCTGGTGCACCATGCGGATGCCGCGCTTTTGTGCCTCGGCTGTGTCGTAGTCGCTGAAGTTCACCACTTCGTCGGCAAACGAAATCGAGCCGAGCGTCGGCCACATCGTGCCGCACAGGATGCGCATCAACGTGGATTTTCCCGCGCCGTTGCCGCCGACGAGCCCAATCACATCCCCGGCATGGACGGAAAGATCGATCCCGGCATTCGCCAGCGTTGGCCCGAAACTCTTGCTTATCTGGGTAAGCGAGACGACGCTGTGCCGGGCGGGAGCAGGCGCCGCCAACGCTGCGCCTGCCTGGTCGGCAACGGCAAGGTGGGACATTCTCGTCTCCGTTCTTTTAGAGTCGGGATCGGGCGCGGTCCATCGAAGACGCGCCCGATCAAACGAGGAGTAAGGCATGTCGCGCAAAAGTGCGCAGCGGTTTTGCGCGACATGCATAAAAACAAGAACTTAAAGCGCGTCGCCTTTATCCGTTCAAACGCGACGCGCTTTAAGGCTGGGTTACTTGGTCAGGAGATTTTCCTTGACCCAGTCGAGCGAATAGCTGGGGCTGATGATCTGGCCGCCCGGCAGCTTCGCGTAGTCCTTGAGGTTGCCGTCGTCGACGGTTGCCACCGGCATGATCATCAGCTTGGGTGCTTCGGCCCCCTTCAGAAGCGACAGGCCGAGCCAGAACGCCGCGCCGCCGATGCCCGGCGTGGTGTTCATCGAGATGGTCTTGTAGCCATTCTTGGCGTTTTCTTCGGCCCACCATTTGACGAAGTCGGTGCCGCCGCCGCCCTCGATGATCGGCATCTTGCCCTCATACTCGCCGCCATACTGGACGAAGGCCTGCGCGATGCCTACATCGTCGCTGCCGCCCTGGGCAAGCACGGCGTCGACATGCGGCAGGCTGGGCAGGACATTGGCGATGGCCGCCTGCGCGACCGAGGCGGTCGCCTGGCCATAGACGGTCGCCAGCACCTTGATGTCTGGGTATTTGGCAAGCACCGCCTGCTGCGCATTGTACATGTCGTTGTCCGGCGCCGAGCCTTTGACGCCGCGCACCTGCAGGATGCTGCCCTTGCCGCCGAGCATCTTGATGACGGCCTCGGCCTGGGCTGCCTTGTAGCCCTTGAAGTCGAAATTGAGCTGGTAATTGCAGGGCGCCGACGCCACCGAATCGAAGGAAATGACGATGATGCCGGCAGCGCAGGCCTTCTGGATCACGCCGTTGACCGCAGTTTCCGAAGCCGCGTCGACAGCGATCACATCGACCTTCTTGAGGATCAGTTCGGCGATCTGGCTGTTTTGCTGCGCCACCGAGCCGTCGCCATTCATGATGATGTAATCGGCGATCTGCCCGGCGGCCTTCGCTTCCTTGGCCGAGGCTTCGAACGCCTCCACCATCTGGTGCCGCCAGGTGTTGCCGTAATAGGCATTGGCGAGCGCGATGACCGGCGCGTCGGGCGACGCCATTGCCGGCAGCACGGAAACACTCGCCAGTGCGGCGCTGGCAAGCGCCGCTATAATTGAAAACTTCATGGTATTTCCTCCCAAAAAAGACCGGCCAACATGGTCGGCTTGCCTGCCATTCCACTATAGCGCACCCTCCGGAAGACGCTATATCAGGTACATGTTATACCAGCATACCAAATAGGCAAGCCGGCCCGGAACGTCCTTCGATGATTGTTGAGAGCGCGGCATTAGCCTTGACCGATCGGGCGGATCGTTCGCCGTTCCAGCCGGTCGATGATGCGTGTTCTCACTCCGTCGATGGCAACGGCGACGAAGATGATCGCGGCCGTGACCAGCGGGTAGATGTATGGATCTGCATTGATGATGTTCAGCCCGTTCTGGACCGTCTTGATGAGAATGGCGCCGAACACGGTCCCGAGTACGCTGCCGCGTCCGCCAAATAGCGAGACGCCGCCGAGCACCGCCGCGGCAATCGCCGAAAACTCGATCTGATCGCCATATTTAGGGCCGACCGCGCCGATTTGCGTGATCGATACAAAGCCGCCAATGCCGGCGCAAACACCGGAGATGACGAAGCAGAGGAAGACGATGCGGCGTACCGCCAGACCAGCCTTGCGAGCCGCTTCCGGATCGCCGCCGACCGCATAGACCTGACGGCCGAAAGATGTCTGGTGCAGCACCACCCAGGCGACGGCAAAGACGGCAACGAATGCAATGATCGCCGAGGGGATGCCGAACAGGGATGCGCGGTTGAGATCGGTGATCTGATCGGAAAACATCAGCGTGCGCGTATTGGACAGCCACATGGCGATGCCCCGCAGAATGAATAGTGTGGCCAGAGTGACGATAAAGGACGCAACTCCGAGCCATGTGATGATGGCTCCGTTGACGGCGCCGAGCAGACCCGCCACCACGATGACGGCGAGTAGGCCCTGCGGCCAGGCAATGTCGCCGCCATAAAGAGCGAGAAGACTTGCGGTCAGGTACATGCTGGCGCCGACGGACAGGTCGATCTGTCCGGTGAGAAGAACGAACGTCATGCCGATGGCGAGGATGGCGATGGGCGCCGCCTGGATGATGATGTTTCGGAAGTTCGCGACGGCCAGGAAGCGATCGGACATCAGTCCGAAGACGACCAGGAGAATGATGAAAAGGACATAAGGGGCATTCTGCAGGATAAGCAGGATGGCTCGGTTGCCGGGTTTCATTGGACGGCCCCGATCTTTGCGGCAAGTATCTTTCCGGCAAGTATCTTTCCAGCAAGTCCGGTCGCTGCCGTCATAATCGCCTCACGATCGAAATTCTGCCGTTCGAACGAGCCTGTGAGTTCGCCGCGCGAGATCGTCAGGATGCGATCGGAAAGGCCGAGCAGTTCCTCGATCTCGGACGAGATCAGCAAGACGGCGCTGCCATCTTCCACCAACCGGTTGATGATCCGGTAGACCTCCTGCTTCGCTCCGACGTCGATGCCGCGCGTGGGCTCATCCAGGACAAACAGGCGCGGCTTGCGTCGCAGCCATTTGCCGATCACCACCTTCTGCTGATTGCCGCCCGACAGATGCTTGACGAGCGTATCGTCGACGCGGGTGGTGGACAGATGCATGGCCGTGCCCATCTCGCTTGCGGCTGCCGAGATCCGGCTGCCGGAGAGCAGGCCAAGCATGCCGGAAACACTATCAAGCGATGCAAGCACGATGTTTTCGGCAATGCTGAAATCCATTATCAGCCCTTCGCCACGCCGATCTTCCGTCAGGAATGCCATTCCCGCCGTCATCGCCTTGGCGGGCGAGGGATCGTGAAGCTCCTGGCCGTCGAGATGAATGGTCCCGCTTGAAAAGCGATCGAGTCCGAAGAGCATACGCGCCAGCTCTGAGCGGCCAGACCCCATCAGACCTGCCAGGCCGACGATCTCGCCGGCATGAATGTCGAAGGAGATGGCCTCACAAACGCCGGGCTGGCTGAGACCGCGAACCGACAGAACCGTTTCTGCCGCCGGCCTGACCTTGCGTTCCGGGTAGATCGCGTCGATCGAGCGGCCGACCATCATCGAGATGATCTGTTGCATCTCCAGCGTCGGGCGCGCGCCGCCGCCCGCCACGCGACCGTCCCGGAGCACGATTATGCTCTCGCAGACGGACATCACGTCCTCAAGAGCATGACTGATATAGATGACGCCGATGCCACGGTTCTTCAGTCTGCCGATAATGGCGAACAGTCGCTCGACCTCCGGTCGGGTCAGCGATGTCGTGGGCTCATCGAAGATGATCAGCTTTGCGTTGCGTGACAAGGCCTTGGCGATCTCAACCAGTTGCCGTTCGCCTTGGCTCAGCTTCGAGACCGGCGTCGAGGGGCTATGATCAAGGTCGACCTGCAGCAGCAATTCAGCCGTACTGCGGCGGATCCGCGATCGATCGATCAGTGGCAGGCCGGCGCGACGTGGGAAGGCATCGATGAAGAGATTCTCCTCGATCGTCAGGTTGGGAAAGAGGTTCAGCTCCTGATGGATGAAGGCGATGCCAGCCGCCGTGGCCGCTTTTGGATTTGCCGGTTGGTACGATAGGCCTTCAAGCCGCATCGTGCCGGAATCGGCCTGATACACGCCGCCGAGAATATTCATGCTTGTGGACTTGCCGGAGCCGTTTTCACCGACCAGCCCCAGCGCCGCGCCCCGGTCGACGGCGAACCCGACGCCATTGAGGACCGTGACTCCAAAGAACGACTTGCTGAGGCCTTCGACTTCCAGAAGAGGTGCCACGATATCGTCCTCAACGTCCTGTCAGCAGCCGGTGGCGCAGCGTATCGACCATCGCCGCCAGCAGGATGACGCCGCCCTTGATGATGTAGATCGCAAACAAGGATGATCCGAGCAGCTTCATCGAGGTGTCGATCAGCAGCAGAAAGAGCACGCCGAATACCGTCCAGACGATCTTGCCCTTCCCGCCGAACAGGCTTGTTCCGCCGATGACGACAGCACCGATCACATCCAGCAGGATTTTTTCGCCTGCGATGGGCGAGCCCGTCTGCATACGCGAGGTGTACATCATGGCGGCTACCGATGCGCATGTGCCGCTGATGATGAAGGTGATCATGATCGTGCGGCTGACGGGAATACCTGAAACCCGGGCCGCGCTTGCGTTGGCGCCGACCGCGTAGGCCCAGCGTCCGAATTGCGTCCGCGACAGCAGCATATGGCCAATAACGGCGATGACAGCCGTGAGAATTACCGTATAGGGAACACCCGCCAGGTCGCCCGTGGCGAAGGCTGCAAAACTGTCCGGCAGGTTGGCGATGGAGGACGACGTCGAACGGAAGGTGACGTACCAGATCGCCAGCCCGGCAACCAACATGCGCGTGGCGAGTGTCACGATGAAAGACGGCATGTTGAGTTTCACCACGGACAAGCCGTTGACGGCGCCGATCGCAAAGCCGACGAATAGCATGGCCACGATCGCACCGGGAACGGCGAACACCGACCCGGCCAGATAACCGCCCGTCCCCGTCATGATCGATGCGCCGACGACGGCTGCCAACGACACAATCGCCGTTACGGAAAGATCGATACCGGCGACGATCAGCACGAAAGTCTGACCGATAGCGACAACCAGCAAAGGCATCATGTCGCCGAGAATATTCGAGGCCACTTCCCATGACAGAATTTCGGGCACGAAAGGATAGATGGCCGCGACATAAACGACGCAGAGCACCAGAACGAAGTACTCCGAAAGCAGAAGCTTTCCCAACCTCAGCGCGCGGGCTTGTTTATGCGCCGGAAACAGCGTCTCCGCTGGCGGTAGGGCAGCCATCTCAACTCCCATAAGTGCATGATGCGATACGGATATTCCGGAGCGGACCCGTGGAACCCGTCACGGGTCCGTTGCCGGGAGAAATGCCGTTTCGGCTCAGCCGGGGTTCTTCTCCTTCCACAGGATGTAGCCCCACATCTCGCCCTGCTTCTCGGCTATATTGGCCTGGGTGATTGCAAAACCCGGGTCGATCAGCAATTTTTCGACCGTCTTGTCGGCCTGAAGATCAAGGATTGCCTGAATGGCAAGTTCGGTTTCCAGGAACAGGTTCTGCACGCCGCAGGATTCCATGTAGCCGTCCTTCATGAGGCCATAGGCACTCGGGAACCCGTCGAAGCCGGCAAAGATCACGTGCCCTTCTTCCCCTATCTTGTGCCACTTGTCGGCCGACTTCAGCGCTTGCTGGATCTGCGGGATCAGGAAGTCCGAAGACGTGAACAGGAAAGAGATGTCGGGATTGGCCTGGAGTGCGTTGGTCAAGCCGGCAAAAGCGGTATCGGCATTCCAGTCAGTCGGGATCTTGGCGACAACCTCGATGACATCGGGAAATTGCGCGACAGCTTCTTCGAATCCGTCGCGGCGTTGAATGGCGTTCGGATCTCCGAGGTCGCCAATCAGGATGGCCGCCTTGTGCTTCTGGCCGGATTTCTTGGCGACGTCACAGGCATATAGGACCGCATCGCGGGCGATCTTCTGATTGTCCGCCTGGATGGCGACCGAAAATGCGTCTGACGGCGCCGGCGGTCGATTGAAATGCACCATCGGGATCTTGGCCGCGTTCGCGGCCTTGATCGCCGGAATGACGGCGTTTGAATCGGTCTGAACGATGATGATGCCGTCGACCTTGCGGGCGATCGCGGCGCGGACCTGTTCAAACTGCTTGTTATCGTCCTTGTCCGATATGGCTTCCATGATTTCGAAGCCGCGTTTCTTTAGGTCGTCGCGAATGATCTGGATGCCTGCGACCCAGAACTCCGAATAGAGCCCGTCGAAAAGGACAGCGATCGTTTTTGTCCCTTCGGCGCGCACGGCAAGCGTCATGCCACTGGTGGCGGCAAGGCTGGCGAGCGTCGCCACGGTGAATTCACGTCTTGTCAGCGCCATGAAGTTCTCCTCCCAAGAAACTCGGCTCATTTTCGGCAACCGTGTTGCCGCTCGGACTGGCGATATATCGACACCGACCCGTGGCTGGACGTTAGGTCATCATATATGTAATGTCAATCGGCGAAAGAAGCCTTGTTTGTCGATGCGATTCGGATCGATATGCCGGGAAGAATGATCACGGAATGGAGGGGCAGATGGAGCCGGTCCAGAAGAAGAAGTTGTATGTGGAGGTGCTTGACCGGCTGATGGCGGCAATCTCGACGTCCGAGTTTCCGCCTGGTTCTCAATTGCCTTCGGAAAAAGAGCTGATGACGATAATCGGCGTGGGGCGGCCATCGATCCGGGAAGCAATGCTGTCGCTGCAGCAGATGGGGCTTATCAAGATTTCCCACGGAGAACGTGCCCGCGTGATCAACCCGACGCCCGAGGTGATCGTCGATCAGGTCTCCGCGGCAATGGTGATGATGCTTGCGACCAACTCTCGTGGCCTTGAAGAACTCAAGGAAGTCAGGCTCTTACTGGAAACCGGCCTTGTCCGGATAGCCACGCGGCGCGCCACAGCCAAGAATTTGGAGCGTCTTGCTGAGACCTTGCGTCATTTGCAGGACGCAAAGGGCGACCAGGCGCGGTTTGTTGCTGCCGACATGCAATTCCATGAAGTCATCGCCGAAATGAGCGGCAATTCGATGATAGCGGCGGTGGCAAAGGGGATGCTCGAGTGGTTGTCTCGATTCAAGCGGGACCTTGTGGCGGTCAAAGGTGCCGAGCGTCTGACGGTCGAGGAGCACGAACGGATCTACAAAGCGATCGCCAGCGGCGATGCCGACGGCGCGAGCGCCGCCATGGCCGAGCATATTGGTCGCGCCAATGAACTCTATTCGAAACTGGCCGGCGGCGGGGCCGGCTGAATATTCCGATTGGCGGAATTTCTTGCCTGCAAAAGTCATATGATGACATAATATCTTTTTGGTGCTAACGCTCGTCGCCATGAGTGTCATTCCAGCCGGGACGCGTGCATTGACGGGTCGAATCTCTGCCGCTTATCTGATCGAAACTCGCTACCCACTGGAAGTGGCTGCCGCTGCGATGGCGGGCGAACAATCAAGCGGAACGTTCCGGGCCGTTCCCGGAGAGACGCCGGAGCTCTTGCAGAGGTTTGGAGCACGCGTCGAATTCATCGAGGATATAGCAGAGGTCGAAACCGAGGCATTGCCGTTTTCGCGTTCGCCGAAAACGCTCAGTGACGCCAAGCTTCGCCGGGCAAAGGTCGGGCTTTCCTGGAACATTGAAAATACAGGCACCGTTCTTGCTTCGGTATGGTCGACGGTTCTCGGCAACCTGTTCGAACTGCACCATTTTTCGGCCATGAGGCTGCTGGACGTCGCTTTTCCCGATGTCTTTGCCGATGCCTGTCCAGGACCGGCTTTCGCTGTCGCGGGAACACGTCGCCTGACAGGTATCGAACGGCGTCCGCTGATCGGCACGATCGTCAAGCCGAGTATTGGCCTCTCGCCGGAGGCGACGGCGGCCCTTGCCGACACGCTGATTGCAGCGGGCCTCGATTTTATCAAGGACGACGAGCTGATGGGCGATCCACCGCATTCGCCGTTCGAGCGCCGGTTTGAAGCGGTCATGGCGGTGATAGACAGGCACGCCGACAGAACGGGCCGCAAGGTTATGTATGCGGCCAATATTTCCGGAGATTTCGATGCCATGCGTCGTCAGCTGGATCTGATCGAGCGTCGTGGCGGGACCTGCGCCATGCTTGTCCTGAATTCCGTCGGCCTGTCGGGCGTCATCGAGGTGCGCCGTCATTCCGCTGTTTCGCTGCACGGTCATCGTGCCGGCTGGGGCCTCTTTAGCCGTTCCCCCGACGTGGGCATGACCTATCTCGCCTATCAGAAGTTCTGGCGGCTGGCCGGCATCGACCACATGCATGTCAATGGGCTGTCCAACAAATTCTGCGAGCAGGACGAGTCGGTGATGGCCTCGGCCCATGCCTGCCTGACCCCGATGTTCGAGCGGGCGGACCGCCCCGATATAGCGATGCCGGTGTTCTCGTCCGGACAGACGGCGGTGCAAGCGGCAGAGACCTACAGGAGGCTTGGCTCGAACGATTTCATCTATTGCTGCGGCGGCGGCATCATGGCGCATCCAGGTGGACCGGTCGCGGGTGTCCAAAGCCTCCACGATGCTTTTGACGCTGCGGCGGCAGGCATTCCTGCGCATGATTATGCCGCCACACATCCAGAGCTTGAAGCAGCGCTTGAGGCGTTCGGTTGAATCTGCGCCGTCGGCGCACATCAAGACAAATGGGAGAGAAAGAAATGACAATATCGGTGGCGTTGCTGGGAGCGGGCGGGAAGATGGGCTTTCGCGTGACACGCAAGCTGATCGAAGCGGGCTACGACGTCCGCGCCGTAGAGGTTGGCGATGCGGGCCGCATGCGGTTGGCGGAGGCCAACATCCAGGCTGTCGCCATGGAAGAGGGCATCCCCGGCGCCAAGGTCGTGGTGATGGCTCTGCCGGACAATATCATTGGCCAGGTGGCGCGGCAGATTTCGCCGATGCTGGCGAAAGGCACCATGCTTCTCATTCTCGATGCCGCGGCACCATACGCCGGCGACCTGCCGAAGGATCGGCCGGATCTGACCTATTTTGTCGGCCATCCCTGTCATCCGCCCTTGTTCAACGACGAGACGGAGTGGGCGGCTCGCCGCGACTATCATGGCGGCATCGCCAGGCAATCGATCGTCTGCGCCCTGATGCAAGGCCCGGAAGAGCACTACGCGCTTGGTGAAGAAGTGTGCAAGGCGATGTGGTCGCCGATCATCGAAAGCCACCGCTTGACCGTCGAACAGTTGGCGATCCTCGAGCCCGGTCTGTCGGAAATGGTTGCCATGCCATTCGTCGACACCATGGTCGAGGCTGTCTCGGAATGCGAGCGCAAATACGGCATTCCGAGGCAGGCTGCTCTTGATTTTCTGATTGGCCATCTGAACGTCGAGATCGCCATGTGGTTCGGCTTCTCGCCGAAAGTACCGTCCGATGCTGCACTGCGCCTGATGCGGTTCGCCAAGGGCGTCGTGGTCCGCGACGACTGGCGCGAGGCGCTGTCACCGGCCAAGGTGAAGGAAGCGTCCGAGCTGATCGTCTACGGCAAGGGGGCCTGAGCGCTGCCTTCGACGTCGCGCATCATATCGGTTTCGACCGCACTCTTCGACGGTTATTCCATGGAGTTGGCCATCGCGGAAATAGCGGCGGCCGGCGCCCATCATGTCGAACCGGCCTTCATTCGCGGTTATGTCGATTTCGATGAAGGCATGTTTACCGGCACTAAGGCGTTGAAGCTGCGCCAGACAGCAGAGAATGCCGGGCTTGGTATCAATGCCGTGTCGGCCCATCTCGACCTTTCGGCGCCCGATGCGGTGGATGCGTTGGTTCGACGCGTCGCCTTCGCCGCCGGTCTTGGTGCATCCTTCCTGATCACCAATGCCGGCCCGATCACGAGCCGGGCGATCATCCGCAGAACGATCGATGCCGTCCTGCCGAGACTGGAACAGACCGGCATCGTTCTGGCGCTAGAAAACCCCGGACATGGCCATGGTGACTTGCTCGGCAGCGCCCGACTTGGGGCAAGCTTCATCCGCGAAATCGGATCACGGCACGTACGCCTGAACCACGACGCCGGAAACGTCTTCACCTATAGCGGCGAGACAGTGCAGCCGGCGCAAGATATCGCGGCCGCCATCGACACGGTCGGTCATGCTCATCTGAAGGATGTGGTCAGCACCGGGGCCGGGTGGGCATTCTGTGCCGTCGGTGACGGCTCGGTTGGCTATGGACCGTACTGGGCAATCCTTCCCGCGACGCTGCCGGTCAGCATCGAACTGCCGTTGCGACTGGAGCGCCCACAGCGCCATGATCCCCAGCGGCGAAATACTCCTGTCGATATCGCCACCATTCGCAGCGCCCTGCAGCGCTCACTGCATTTCGTAAGCTCGCTGGAGATCGCACAGAGCCGCGATTTCTGAACTACGACCGTGCCGAACGCGCGTACTCCGCGCAACCAACTAACCGCGTCCGGGAAACATCGCCTTCAAGCCTTCGCGCGAGGCGTTGGCGACACCGCGTTCGGTGATCAGACCGGTGACCAGCCGCGCCGGCGTCACGTCGAAGGCCGGGTTCGCCGCGGGCGTCGTCTCCGGCGAGATGCGGACCTGCGCAATCTCGCCGCTCGCGGTCTTGCCCCAGACCAGCGAGACCTCGTCGCTGGAGCGCTGTTCGATCGGGATTTCGGCCAGCCCGTCGCCCACCGTCCAGTCGATGGTCGGCGAGGGCAGCGCGACATAGAACGGTACGCCGTTGTCGGCCGCGGCCAGCGCTTTCAAATAGGTGCCGATCTTGTTGCAGACATCGCCGTCGGCGGTGGTGCGATCGGTGCCGACGATGACCATGTCGATCTGGCCGCGCTGCATCAGATGGCCGCCGGCATTGTCGACGATCAGTGTGTGCGGCACGCCGTGCCCGGCCATTTCCCACGCGGTCAGCTGGGCGCCCTGGTTGCGCGGGCGCGTTTCGTCGACATAGACGTGAACGGGAATGCCCGCTTCCGTTGCCAGATAGATCGGCGCAGTGGCGGTGCCGTAGTCGACGGTGGCCAGCCAGCCGGCATTGCAATGGGTCAAGATGTTGACCGGTTCGCCCTGCTGCTTGCGCGCCGCGATTTCCTTGATGATTTCAAGTCCGTTGGCGCCGATAGCGCGGTTGAGGCCGACATCCTCGTCGGCGACTTCGCCGGCGCGCCGATAAGCGGCCTGGGCGCGTTGTTCGGCTGGCAGAGGTCGTAGGAAACCTCGCATCTCGTCGAGCGCCCAGCGCAGATTGATCGCGGTCGGTCGGGTTTCGTGCAAAACCTCCCAGACGCCGTCGAGTGCTGCATCGGAAGGGTCGTCGGCCATTTGCATGGCGACGCCATAGGCTGCGGTGACGCCGATCAGCGGCGCGCCGCGCACCCACATGTCGCGGATCGCCGTTGCGATGCCGGCAACGGTGCCGACTTTTTCCACGCGGAAATCATGCGGCAGCCAGCGCTGGTCGATGATCTCCACCGAACGTCCGTCGTCGCTCAGCCAGATGGTGCGATAATGGCGCTCGCCGACGTTCAAATCCTGTTCTCCTGTTCGATCAGCGTGGCCAACGTGTTGACCTCGTCGATGCTGTGAATCTGGCGCCGGTTGACGGCGATGTGACGGCCGAATTTCAGCGCCTTTGCCTCACATGTGGCGCGAAGATCGGCGTCGGCAATGGTCTCGAAGTCCGCATTGTGCGCCAGGCCCAGAATGCGCCGGTGCACCTCGACGCCGGCAAAGCCCAGCATGTCGGTCCAGACCTGTTGCAGCATGTGGTCGAGCGCCTGTTCGGCGCCGAGCCTGTCGCCCTGATCCTCGAACAGGCTCTTCTGGTAGAGCATGCCGGTGCGCTCGGTTCGCCACAGATGCGAGAACTCGGTGCGGAACACCGACCATGTCTCGACCGTCACGTCGAGCAGATAGGCGCGCATGGCATCGCGCTTTCCGCTCTGCTCATGGCCGCGCTGCGAGAAGAACGCCATCCAGAAATTGGCAAGCAGCATGCCGACGTCGAAAGCGATCGGCCCGTAGAAGGCGAATTCGGGATCGATCATTCGCGTTTCGGTGTCAGTGACCATGATCGAGCCGGAATGCAGGTCGCCGTGCAGCAGTGTCTCCGCATTGGCCGCGAAGATATGCTTCAGCCGCTGCGCCTCGACCTTGAGATCGCGGTCGGCGCGCAACTCGGCGACGATGCGGTCGAGTTGTGGGCTCGTATGCCGATTCAACTTGGCATCGAAATACGGATCGGAGAAAACCAGGTTCTCGGTGATGTCGCAGAGCTCGACATTGTCGGCGAACAGCGCCAGGTCGGCCTTGCGATCCTTGGTTGCCATGCTGAGGTCGGAGCCCCGAAACAGGGTGCGGGCCATGAACAGGCCGATGTCTTTTGCGATACCAGGCAGTTGCCGGCCTTCGATCAGCGCACGCCGCAGGATGATGTGCGGCGACAGATATTCCATGATGATCAGCGCCTGGCCCTCGTCGAAGTAATAGATGGCAGGCACCGAACCGGGCGCTCTCGCCTCTTGCCGCGTCAGCGCGTGATATTCGAAGAAGGAGCGCTTCAATGGCAGCGGCCAGCTGTCGCCGACCAGGCGGACATAGGGCAGGGCCTGCTTGACGACGGCAGCACCCGTGGCGCCCTCGACGATGAAGACCAGGTTCAGATTGCCGTCGCCGACCTCGCGGACCTTCCAGCGGGCCGTGTCCTTGCCGATATGCGAACACAGGGCCTCATTGGCGCCGAGGCGTGCTGCCAAGGTCTCGACCGACAGTGCTTCGAACGGCGATTTCCCAGTCATCCTCACCCTCCCGCTTAGGTGCTCCCATCATAGTGAAGCCATGGCGGTTGGTCCAAGCTAGGAAGCTCTCTGGCAATTGTCAATCGTGTTGACAATTGCCGATATAGCCCATAGCGTCATGGCCAGGGAGGAACGAATGGGCAATGATGCCGTGTTCCGCGTGGACGGCCTGAGGAAATCCTTCGGCCATATCGAGGTGCTTGGCGGCGTCTCGCTCGAATTGCATGCCGGCGAAGTGGCCGTGCTGATGGGCGCTAACGGCGCTGGCAAATCCACCCTCGTCAAGATCGTCAGCGGCGTCTACCAGCGCGGCGGCGGCATGATGAGCCTCGCCGGTCATGAGTTCGCGCCGAAAACCCCGGCCGAGGCGATCCGCGCCGGCGTCGTCACCGTTCATCAAAACATCAATGACGGTGTCGTCGCAGATCTCGACGTCGCCACCAATTTGACGCTGGACAGACTGAGTGGCAGTGGCGCGCCAACACTGTTCAATCCGGGCCGGGTGCGCCGCGAAGCAAAGGCGGTCGCCGACCGCATGGGACTGACGATCGACTTGAAAGCCAGGATCAGCGATCTCTCCCTGGCTGACCGACAGATGGTGGCGATTGCCCGCGCCATGGCGCATCAGCCGAAAGTGCTGATCCTCGACGAGCCGACCTCCTCTCTGTCCAGCGCCGAGGCCGACCGGCTTTTCGCGCTGCTCGACCGGCTTCGCGAGCACGGTGTCGCGATCCTCTACATCTCGCACCGCATGTCCGACATCAGGCGGCTTGCCGATCGTATCGTCTCAATGCGCGACGGTGTCGTCTCAGGTGTTTTCGACCGCAAGCCGCTCGTTTATGAAGGCGCGGTCAACGCCATGCTCGGCCGCAAGATCCACCTCGACCGGATCGTCGCCAGGAATTCGGCCAAGCCTGTCCTGACAATCGACGGGTTGCGGATTGCAGAAGGTTCCAGGCCGATCTCGCTGACGCTCGGTGATGGCGAGGTCGTCGCCATCACCGGCCTTGTCGGCGTCGGCAAGACCGCGCTCGCCGAGACGCTGTTTGGCGTGCGCAAGCCGCTCTCCGGCACGATGATGCTGAACGGCAAATTCTATGCGCCGGGATCGACGGGCGAAGCGATCGCCGCCGGCGTGTTTCTCGTCGCCAAGGACCGCGCGACGAGCGGGATCGTCGGCGATTTCAACATCCAGGAAAACATCAGCCTGCCGTTTCACAAGCGGATGTCGCGCCTCGGCGTTCTCAAGCGCCGCATCGAGCGCGCCACCGCCCGCCAGCAAATCCAGGAGCTGGGCATCGTCTGCCGCTCGGAGAAGGACGAAATGTCGGCCCTTTCCGGCGGCAATCAGCAGAAGGTGATGGTTGCCCGCTGGATTTCGCAGGCCGCAAAACTGTTCATTCTGGACGAGCCTTTTCAGGGCGTAGACATTTCGGCCAGGCGCGATATCGCGGCCAAGCTGCGGGCGAGCGCGAACGGCCGTGCGACGCTGCTGTTCGTCACTGAACTCGACGAGGCGCTGGAGACCGCCGATCGCATCCTGGTGATGTCGGAGCAGACAATCGTTGGCGAACATCGCAACGCCGACATCGACCTTGATCGCCTGCTGGCCGAAGTGGCGGGCGGGCCGTTGCACAGCGCGGCCTGAAAAGGGCCGGATGGTGAGAATTGGAATGGAGAGGGTATGAGTTCGGGTTGGATTGAGGTGGCAGCCGCGCGCGACCATGCCATCCGCTATGGCTTCATCGTTTTGCTGTTCGGGTTGATTGCCTATTTCGCCATCGCCGCCGATGGCTTTGTCTCGCCGCAAAGTGCCGTCTTCATCTTCCAGTCGGTTGCCATCACCGGCGTGCTGGCGCTTGGTGTCACTGCCACGCTGGTCGTCGGCGGCTTCGATCTGTCGATCGGCTCGGTCGCCACCAGCGCCATGATGGCGGCAGCCTATGTCATGGTGGTGCTGGAGCAGAACGCCGTCGTGGCGGTCATCGCCTGTCTCGCGATCGGCGTCATCGTCGGCCTCATCAATGGCTGGCTGATCGTCTATATGCGCGTGCCGGATCTTTTGGCGACGCTTGGCATGATGTTCCTGCTCGTCGGCCTGCAGCGCATTCCGACCGAGGGCCGCTCGATCGCCACCGGCATGACGATGCCCGACGGCTCGGTCGCCAACGGCACATTCAGCGCCGCCTTCCTGGCACTTGGCCGCCACCGCTTCGATTTCTTCATCCCGAACCTCATCCCGGTTTCGGTGGTGGTCCTGCTCGTGCTTGCAGCGCTGATCTGGTTCTTTCTCGAATATACCCGTTTCGGCCGCATGATGTATGCGGTCGGCAGCAACGAACGGGCGGCCGAGCTCGCCGGCGCGCCTGTCAAGGCATACAAAATCTGGGCCTACGTTATTTCAGGAGTTTTTGCTTCGATCGGCGGCATTTTGCTCGCTGCCCGGCTTGGACGCGGCGACATCGCCTCGGGTAATAATCTCCTGCTCGACGCAGTGGCTGCGGCGCTCATCGGCTACGCAGTCCTCGGGGCCGCCAAGCCGAACGCCTTCGGCACGGCCGTCGGTGCGGTGTTTGTCGGCGTGCTGCTGCAGGGCCTGACGATGATGAATGCGCCCTACTACACACAGGATTTCATTAAGGGCGTGGTTCTCGTGGTCGCCCTTGTCTTCACCTTCGCCCTTTCCGGCAGGGGCAGGGGGTAGGGTTTCGACCGGCTGAAATTTGAGTTCAACAAGTGGAGGAAACAACATGAAGATCACAAGAAGACTCTTGGGCAAGGCAGCGCTTGGGCTTGCCGGCGCCGCGCTGCTGATGCAGGCGCCGGCGATGGCGCAGGACAAGCCGGCGCCGTTCGACAAGCCCGGCGCCGTCAAGATCGCGCTGGTCCGCTATCTCTCGACCGGCGACTTTTTCCAGGCCTACCTTTCCGGTGTCGAAGCGCAGGCCAAGGCGCTTGGCGTCGATCTGCGCGTCCTCGACAGCCGTCAGGATGCCGCCCTTCAGGCAGACATGGTCGACCAGGCCATCGCGCTCGGCGTCCAGGGCATCATCATCCAGCACGGACTGACGGAATCGATGAAGGAAGCCGCCCAGCGCGCGGTCGATGCCGGCATCAAGGTGGTCGCGTTCGACGTCAATGTCGAAAACCCCAAAATCCCGCAGATCGAGCAGTCGGACCGCGATCTCGCCCGCCTCGCCCTCGAACAGGCGATCAAGGACAATGGCGAGAGCTGGAAGGCCGGCTATGTCTACGTCGCCGGCATCGCGCCGCTCGACCGCCGCAACGAAACCTGGGTCGACTTCAAGAAGAAATATGCCGGCATCAAAGAGGCGGCGATGTTCGGCACGCTCGACAATCCGATCGCCAATTCCGTCGCCAACCAGGCTCGCTCGGTTCTGTCGGCCAACCCCGACATCAAAGTGATGTTCGCGCCCTATGACGAATTCGCCAAGGGCGTGAAGATCGCTGTCGACGAGGCCGGCTTGAGCAAGGACATCAAGATCTATTCGGCCGACATCTCGACCTCCGACATCGCCGCGATGCGCGAGCCCGACAGCGCCTGGGCGGCAACCGCGGCGACCAACCCGGCCGTCGTCGGCCAGGTTTCGGTGCGCGCGCTGGCGCAGCTTTTGGCCGGCGAAGACCCCGGCCACAACGTCATCGTGCCGCCGACGCTGATCACCCAGAAAGACCTGATCGACAAGGACATCAAGAACATGGAAGACCTATCGGCCAAGCTGCCGCAGTTCGCCCATGCCGATGTCGCGATGCCGGCCTGGATGCCGAACCCGAACGCCAAATAGGCTTCATCGCAGGCAAAAGAAAAGGGCGGCCCGCTGCCGCCCTTTTCCAGGTCTGAATCCCCGATCCTTCCGCCTCTCCAGTTTATAGCCAGCGCTCCGGGTCGCGCATCCCGTGGACAATCGCCACGACTAGGATGCCCTCCGGCTGAGGTTCGTAGATGACGATATAGTTGCCTTCGATGAGCACGCGGGCCGTCAAGCTCAACTCTGGCCTGGCTGTGCCCATCTTGGGATGCTCCGCCGCCAGCTCCAGTTTGTCAAAAATGCGCATAAGCAGCTTGTCGGCTGCTTTTTCATTGTCGATTGCGATAGTTCGCCAAATATCCCGCAAATCCTGCGAGGCGCGTGGCGTGAGCCAATATCTAGCCACGGGCGCGGCGTTCTGCCTTCAAACCACGTATAAACTCGGCGGGTTCGACTTCCACCGGCTTGCCGCTGGCCATGCCATCGGCATAGGCCCGCTTCAAGTGTTCCAACTCCAAGGCGCGCAGTTCCTCGCGCTGTTCCCACAGGCGCAAGGCATCCCGGACGATCTCGCTGTTGGAGGCATATCCCCCGCCTTCGACAGCGCTTTGCAGGCGGGCCGCCTGCTGCGGGGTGAGGGATATCGTAAGGGTGCGCATCGGTTCGGTTTTCATGCCGACTATGTATCACGCCTAACAAGAACTAACAATATTTGTTAGGCCTTTAGCATCCGTGTCTTGATCCCGTGCTCACGGCTGCCTACCTCAACGCCGCCGCGATGTTGCCGCCGTCCACCGTCGTCACATCGGCGGTGGTCCGCTCGGCTAGTGCATGATGCAGGAAGGCCTGGGCCACGTCCTCGGCCGTCACTTCCTGCCCGAGCAGATTGCCCGACATGTATTCCTTTTCCGATACGCCGCGCGCGCCCGAGCGGCTGGCGATCATGGAATCGGTCAAAAGCCCGGAACGGATGCGGTCGGCGTTGACGGCATTCGAGCGGATTCCATGCGCGCCATAGTCCAGGGCATATTGCCTTGACAGGAACAGCGTCGCCGCCTTCGGCACGCCATAGGCGCCGAACTTCGGGCCCGGATTGATTGCCTGCTTGGAGGTGTTGAACAGGAGCACGCCGCCGGTGCCCTGTTCGAGCATGATGCGCACCGCGTTCTGCGCCGCCGACTGGTGGGCGAAGAAGTTGAGTTCAAAGCTCTTGCGCAAAGTGGCGTCGTCGAGTTCGCCGATCCTGCCCTCCCAGGCCGCACCGGCATTCGAGACGAGAATGTCGAGGCCGCCGAAGACGGCGACCGCCTTGTCGAACGCAGCGCGCATCTGCGCCGGATCTGTGATGTCGGCGCCGATGCCGATCGAACTGTTGCCGGCCTTTTTTGCCGCCTCGGCAGCCCTTGCCGCGTCGAGATCGACGACGACGGCATGGGCGCCGTTGTCGGAGAACAGCTTCGCCGTGGCGGCGCCGATCGCGCCGGCGCCGCCGGTGACCAGCACGACCTGGCCGGTCAGCGGCTTCAGCTTGTTGGAGGCGAGCTTGGCCTGTTCCAGCGACCAGTATTCGAGCGGAAACAGATCGGCTTTGGAGAGCGGCCGGAAATCGCCAACCGCTTCGGCGCCGCGCACCGCCTCGATCCACATTTCACCGACGTCGGAGGCGATCTTCGCATCCTTCAGCGTGCGGCCATGGCCGAACATGCCGAGACCCGGCACCAGCGTCAGCCGCGGCATCTGGTCGAGCATCGTGCGCTTCACATCGTCGAGCGCGTCGTTGGTTTCGAAGTAGGCGCGATAGTCCTTGGCGAATTCCTCGACATGTTGGCGGATGACGGACTTGTAGTCGCCGATCTTGTCCGCGTCGGGTGCCGGCAGCGCCATCGGTCCGGTCTTGATGCGGATCGACAGGTCGGGCGTGGACACGCCGCGCCCGGCATAGTCGGCAATCCTGGCCGAATTGACGAAATCGACGATCGCGTCCGAGGTGCGGAAATCGCTGATCATGCGGTCGAAGCGGCCTTCGCCGCGCGCTACCGCCACTGTGCCGCGCAGCATCGGCGCAATGTCCGCGGGCTTGGCCAGCCTGGCCGGCAAGTCCGCCTTTTCGGTGCGCGGCTTGCCGTGGCTGGCGATGAAATCCTCGGCGACGGTCACATGATGGATCATCCGATCGTAGGCCTGTTTGGCATCGTCGCCGAAGGTGAAAATGCCGTGCTTGTCGAGGATCAGGCCTTCGACATCAGGGTTGGCGTCGAAGACATCGGCCGCCGCCTTCGCCAGGTCGAAGCCCGGCATGATGTAGGGCACGAATCCCATCTTGTTGCCGAAGACTTTCTTGCTCAACGCCTCGCTGTCGTCCTGGTCGACGATGGCCAGAACGGCGGTCGAGTGCGTGTGGTCGACGAATTTGTGCGGCAGGAAGGCGTGCAGCAGCGTCTCGACCGAAGGGTTGGGCGAAGACGGGTCGATGAGGTTCGCCCGCTGCAGGGCGACCATGTCCTCGTCGGAGAGTTTTTTGAGCGACCGCGCCTTGAGCAGGGCGCCAAGCTTGACCGCCGGCAGGCCTTGCGGCTCGATGACGCCCATGTCCCAGCCGCTGCCCTTGACGCAGAGCACGTCCCATTCGTCACCGACGAGATCGGTGGCCTTTGTCTTGCAGGAGGTGTTGCCGCCGCCATGCAGGACGAGCCGCGGTTCGCCACCCAGAAGCCTGGTCGTATAGACGCGCAGCGCCAGGTCGCGGGCCACACCCTTCTTTGCATAGTCGGCAACGATTTTCTCTGCCTCGCCGTCATTCCACAGGTTCTTCATGTTCGCTTCGTCCGATTTCTCTTTTTGTTGTGAACAGGAATGCCGCGACGCTTTGATGACAATGCGCCCGCGGCGGAGTTTTGCTTAATCTAGGCGACCTTCTCCGCTGCCGATCCGGCATGGTCGAGCAGCCGTCGCGCCATCCGGGCGCCGACCACCAGATGCGTGCAAAGCCCACCCGCGAGCGCCGCCACCAGCGGTCCGAACTTGCTGTCCTCCTGCACCACCACGAGACGCTTTTCGATGTTGCGCAGCGATGACAGCTCTGCCGAAATGACCCGCCTGTTGTAGCTGCAATCGAGCGCCTTTCCTTGGCCGTCGATGATCTGCCCGGCGATGACGCCGGCAGCGCCGGCCCGCCGCAGCACATCCATTTCGCTTGTCGTCAGCGCGCCGCATTTGACGACATGGCTGTCGGCGTCGACTGTGCCGACCGAGTAAAGCGCCAGATCGCATTGACTGATGCCTGACAATTGCTCGCGGATCACCGGCTCGGCGCGCAAGCCGCGCGCCAGTTCTTCCGTCGTCAGCACCAGCGGCGCGTAGAAGTTGAGCCCCTCTGCGTTGAGCCGGCGCGCGATTTCCATGGTGCATTGGTCGGGACGGTAGGAATAGGGGGCTCCGAGATTGCCGCAGAGCTGCACCACTGTGACATCCTGCAGATCGGCATAGGACATGACGTCGGCGATCGTATAAACGGTCCGCCCCCAGGCGACGCCAATACGGTCGCCTTTCTTGACCAGTTCGAGAAAGACGCTCGCCGCCAGCACCGCAATGTCGGTCGAAGGATCGGCGACATGACCGTTTTCCGGTGCGATCCAGACGGCGTCGAGCTTCAACGCGTCTTCGAGCTTGCGCGCCAAGACGTCGTCGGTGAAAAGCTGGGTCGAGGTCGAGATATTGACGATGCCGGTTTCGCGCGCCTTGCGCAGATACATGGCGACCGAGGCTCGGGAAATTTTGAGCTGGCTCGCCACTTGGTCCTGGCGCAGGCCATGGGCATAGTAGAGCCAGGCGGCCTTGTGAATAAGCTGTTCTGCCGGTCGGATCGCCATGCCATCTCCTTGCTGACATTATTCACGGCTCTCGACAAAAGTCAAATTGAGTAAGGGCAAACGATGCCCTTTCGGTCGCCGAATCTAGATCATCCTTGTGCCAAATGCGCTCTATCGTGGCATCGTTGGTGGTGACGGGCCCGAAGCCCGCGGTTAGAAGTTCTCGACGAACACATTGGGAGGACGGGATGGGCAATCCCTACGAACAGGATCTCGACAGGAATCCAGCCAATCACCAGCCGCTGACACCGCTCAGCTATCTGGAGCGGGCGGCAAAGACCTTTCCCGACCATGTCGCGATCATCCATGGCCGCCAGCGCACGACCTATCGCGATTTCTGGCGGCGATCGCTGAAGCTTGCCTCGGCGCTCGCCAAGCGTGGCATCGGCAAGGGCGACACCGTCACCGTCATGCTGTCCAACACACCGCCGATGCTGGAAGCGCATTTCGGCGTGCCGATGACCAAGGCGGTGCTGCATTCGCTCAACACCCGCCTCGATGCCGCGGTTATCGCCTTCCAGCTTGACCACGCCGAAACCAAGGTGCTGATTGCCGATCGCGAATTCGCAAATGCCGTCGGCGCCGCGCTGGCGCTGGCTAAGGTAAAACCGCTGGTTATCGACTATGACGATCCCGAATACGCGGCCGATGCCCCCTATCCCAAGGGCCAGCGGATCGGCACGCTCGACTATGAGGATTTGGTCGCGGGCGGCGACGAGAACTTCGCCTGGTCGATGCCCGACGACGAGTGGGACGCCATTGCGCTCAACTACACTTCCGGCACGACAGGCAATCCGAAGGGTGTCGTCTACCACCATCGCGGCGCAGCACTGATGGCCTACGCCAACACCATCCACGCCGGCATGGGCAAGCATGCGGTCTATCTGTGGACGCTGCCGATGTTCCACTGCAATGGCTGGTGCTTTCCGTGGACGCTGGCCGTGCAGATCGGCACCCATGTCTGCCTGCGCTGGGTGCGGCCGAAGCCGGTCTACGATGCCATCGCCGATCACGGTGTCACCCATCTGTGCGGCGCGCCGGTGGTGATGTCGGTGCTGATCAATGCCAGCGAGGAGGACAAGCGGCAATTCCCGCAGACGGTCACCTTCAACACCGCCGCAGCACCGCCGCCGGAAGCGGTGCTGTCGGGCATGGCCGATGCCGGCTTCGTCGTGACCCACCTCTATGGCCTGACCGAGACCTATGGCCCGGCCGTTGTCAACGAATGGCATAGCGAGTGGGATGGGCTCGAAAAGGGTCTCAGGGCAGCCAGTAAGGCCAGGCAAGGCGTGCGCTATGCCGCGCTCGAAGATCTGACGGTGATGGACCCCGAAACGATGGATGAGACGCCGGCCGACGGCGAGACGATCGGCGAGGTTATGTTCCGCGGCAACATCGTCATGAAGGGCTATCTGAAGAACCGCAAGGCGAGCGACGAAGCCTTCGCCGGCGGTTGGTTTCACTCGGGCGACCTCGGCGTCATGCATCCCGACGGCTACATCCAGCTCAAGGACCGCTCCAAGGACATCATCATTTCCGGCGGCGAGAACATCTCCTCGATCGAGGTCGAGGAGGCGCTCTACAAGCACCCTGCCGTCGCCTCCTGCGGCGTCGTCGCCAGGCCCGACGACAAATGGGGCGAGGTGCCGGTCGCCTATGTCGAGCTGAAGCCGGGCAGGACGGCGACCGAGGCCGAGATCATCGACCACTGCCGCGCGCTGCTCGCCCGTTTCAAGGTCCCCAAGACAGTGTTCTTCGCCGAAATCCCGAAGACCTCGACCGGCAAGATCCAGAAATTCAGGCTGAGGGAGATGGCGAAGGGGTAAGTAGGCCAGGACCCATTAATCAGTTAAGCGTAACGACCGTTTTGAGCCCAGCGCTAACCTACGGGACCTCATCCGTCTGTAGTCGAAGAGGGATCATGATCTGCACCGATGGTGCCACTTTTCAGCGCTAATATACCCGCGACATCAATAGCAGGGGGCCATTTGCGCGGGGATCATGCTTTGGCGCCGGATCACATCCGATTCCGATGGGACGCCAAAAGCGTTGCATCAAGGTGCGCGATCGGTCAGCGCGCTCGCACCTTCCTCCGCGGCGCAATGGGCGCAGCAGTAGATAATGTCGTCTTGTTCGACGCCATGTCCGATGATCCGGCATCCGCAATGCGGACAGACCGGAGCAAGTTTCTGGACCGCACATTCGAAGCTGTCGAACGTATAGATTTCGTCGGCCATCTTCACTTCGAAAGCCTTGTCGTAGTCGTTCCCGCACTGATCGCATCTGGCCATAGTTTCTTTTCCTTCTTCATTGGCTCAAGCTCAACCAACCCGTCGCATGGCGATAGGTTCCCGTCAGGGCCATAGAGTCTTGCTAAGCAGGAGACGAGCGCGAGCCGGCGTCACGCGCGCCCTTCGATCAAGCGGATGACCTCGTCAATGTCCCGCGGCTCGATGTCGAGTTGCTTCAGGCCCGGCGCGCCGATTGATGCCACATTGTCATGCCGCATAAGATCGACCTGGTTGCGCGTTATGGGCGCGGCCGGAAGGAGTTCCGCGACGCCTGCCAAGGCGTTCCACGCCGCAAACGGCACCGGCATCAGCCTGATGCGGGTGTCGAGCTGTCGGGCGATCTCCCGCAGCAGTTCCTTATAGGTGTAGATGCGCGGGCCACCGAATTCGAATATCGATGAACCCTTGTTGTTTCGCCCGTCGATCAGCCGGCTCACTGCTTCTGCGACGTCTGCCACATAGACCGGCTGAAGCCGTGTGCCACCATCGCCGAACAGTGGATAGACCGGCAGGAGGCGTATCAGCCTTACAATGGTCGTAAGGAAAGCGTCGTCAGGTCCTGTCATAACGGCGGGACGCACAATGAAGGCGTCGGGAAACGCGCTCGCCACGGCAACTTCACCGCGCCCACGTGCCCTGATGTAGTTCGAGCCCGATTTGGGATCGGAGCCGATCCCCGAAATCTGGACGAACTGGTCGACTTCGCCAGCGCGCGACGCGGCGGCGAGATCAGCTGCGGCTTTCACATGCACGCGTTCAAACGTCTGGACGCCCTGCTCGACATAAAGACTGACAGCATTCACGATCGCCTGTGATCCGGCAATGGCCGAGCCGATCGAGGACGCATCCAATATATCCGCCCCGACGGCTTCGGGCATCTTTGCAGCCGAGGAAAAGACCGGGCCCACGCGAGCCGGATGGCGGGATGCGGCGCGGACCGTGAAACCCCTTTCCAGGAGCCGCTTCACGATCCTGCGTCCGAGAAAGCCTGTTCCGCCGAACACAGTGACGATCCGTTCTTTGTTGAGATCGTCGGGATCCATTTGCCTCGCCATCCCTTGTCTTCGCATGCCTGCCACGAGGACTGCCCTTGGCCGGCGTATGAACCAGCCCATCGACATCAGGACGGTTGGAGAACAACGCAGGAACGCTTTTGTTCCAGTCGGCGCTGGTCGATGACGGCGAATGGCGCTGTAGATGCGTGCGGATGCCCGACATCGCTGCGCGGAAGAGCCTGAACCGGCTTTGGCGCGCCAATTGCCGACCTTCCTGGCGCTTCTCCATAGCCGCGGTTCGCGCTACGGCTTGAGTTGACCCGTTTCAGCCGTCCGCCTGAATGTTTGGGCGAAGATGCGAGAGCACGTTGAGCAGCTTACCGGTCGGGTCGGCAATGAAGAAACGTCTGACGCCCCACGGCTCGTCGGTCAAATCGTAGACAAGTCTGCAACCGATCTCGTTGGCGCGAAGGTACACCTCATCGACATTGTCGACCTCGATCGACAGATCGGGTACGGGAGTGCCTGAGCCGCCCTCGCTGGCGATGCTGACCTGGGGGATGGTTGTTTCGCGGGACGCCAGCGTGACGAGCCACCCGTGGTCCATGACGGTATCGAGCCCGAAGAGGTCGGAGTAGAACTTCCGAACATTCGGAATGCTGTCTGTCGCAATATTCGTGACGATGCGCAGTACGGTCATCCCATGATCTCCTTTTCCGCGGCATTGGATGACAATACATAGCCGCGTGGGGGACCGCGTCGATAGCGGGGTGCCTGTGCACTGACCGCAACAGGCTTCATTAACGCTGATCACGCCCAACTGGCGTCAACGGATGTCACCAATCGCCCAAGACGATATTGTCGCAGTTGACATCCAGTCGACTTCGAATTACGAGTGACGAAATTCAAAATTCGTCATTCGTAAGAGATAACTAAACAAGATGCACGATACCCTCGATACGGCCGACCTGGTCCGGCAGGAGAATGTCGCGCGCATCCTCGATTGCGCAGAGCGACTGTTCCGCCACTACGGCTACGGCAAGACCAATGTCGCTGACATAGCGCGCGAACTCGGCATGTCGACGGCTAACATTTACCGTTTCTTCGCCTCGAAGGTCGAGATCCACCAGGCCGTTTGCGGCCGCATGCTCGCCACCTGCTACCAACTGACCTACGACGCCTGCCATAGTCCGGGAACCGCCAGCGAAAAGCTTCGCTGCTACGCGCAAACGCACTATCAGTGGACCCGCGACACCATGCTCGACCAGGAGAAGGTGCACGAAATGGTCGTCGTTGCCATCGAACGCGATTGGCATGTCATCGAGAAGCATATCGACCGGATCCGCAGCCTGGTGGCGGAGGTGATCAGCGACGGGATCGCAGCCGGCGAGTTTGCCGACCAGGACCCGGAAGTCGCTTCGCGGTGCTTCGGCGCCGCTATCATCACCCTCTGTCACCCGCAGATGGTCGCCCAGTGCCTTGCCAAAGAGAACCGGGCAATGCCGGACGAGCTTATCGAGTTTGCGATCAGGGCCTTGAAGAAATGACCGGCGGCGACCGCCGGTCTCGACAATTCCATCTCCAGTTCGGGAGTACGCAAGTGCCTTTGTCCAAATCCATCATGAACAGGCTGTCGGCCGTCGGTCCGGCTCTGGTTGTCGTCGCGGGGCTTGGGCTCGCCGGCTGTTCGCAGGAAAAAGTGGAAGTCAAGGACACCGTCCGGCCGGTCAAGGTCGTCGAGATCGCCAAGGCGAACGATACCCGTGAGCTCTCCTACTCCGGATCGGTGCGCGCCCGCACCGAGATGAATCTCGGCTTCCGCATCAACGGCAAGATCACCGAGCGCCTGGTCGACATCGGCCAGCGCGTGAAGCCGGGCGACGTTCTGGCCCGCATCGATCCCGCCGACTATGACCTTTCGGTCAACAGCGCCGAGGCTAGCCTCGAGGCCGCCGAGCGGCAGGTCGAGACAACAGGCCTTGCCCGTCGTCGCGCCGAACAGTTGTTTGCCAAGAACTTCGCATCGAAATCGCAGCTCGAACAGGCGACGCTCAGCTATGACCAAGCGGTCGCCACCCGGAACTCCGCCCGCTCAACGCTTGACCAGGCAAAAAACCAGGTCCTCTACACCGACCTCAAGTCCGACAGGAACGGCATCGTCACAGCAGTCACCGCCGATGTCGGTCAGGTGGTCGGCTCCGGCACGCCAGTTGTGACCGTTGCCGTCGATGGCGAGAAGGAAGTGCTGATCGCCGTTCCGGAAATGGATATCGCCCAGTTCAAGCCGGGCAAGGAGGTCAAGGCAGGCTTCTGGTCCGACGATGCGCTGACGCTCGACGGCAAGGTCCGCGAAGTCGCCGGCAGCGCCGATCAGCAGTCGCGTACCTTTGCCGTTCGCGTCAGCCTGCCCAACGATCCGCGTGTGCTTCTCGGCATGACCGCGAACATCGAAGCTTCGGCGGCCAACAACCGCCCACAAAGCGTATCGATCCCGTTGAGCGCGCTGGCGCAAAAGGATGGCCAGCAGATCGTTTGGACCGTGGACCGCAACGGCGAGACCGTCCACGCGCGTCCGGTCAAGGTCGCCGAATTCACCGCCGACGGCGTGCGTGTCGCCGAAGGATTGAAACCCGGCGATGTCGTCGTTGCGGCGGGCACACAATTCATGGCCGAAAATCTGCAGGTCAAGCTGACCGGTGATGCGGTGCAACAGTCCGCATCGGCGGACGATGATGGTAACGCCGCCAAGCGCCTGCGCTGACGGCTAGCAGATAAAACCGGCTTTTCCTCGCCTCGGCGCAAGCCACGAGGTCAAGCGGTTCATGGTTTCCGGGCGGCAGGGTGCCCGATTGTCGAGACGTCGGATCGATGTAACCCCCCAACATCGATCCTCGCGTCCCACAGCGATGAGTGTCTCTCCGCTCGGAAAGCCTCGCCGCCCGGAAGCCAGCATTAGAAGTTCCGTGGGCATGCCATGTGCGTGCGCTGACGGTCAGACAAATGGACTGGCGCTATGACCACCGACACCAATGAAAAGCGGCCCTTCAACCTTTCACGCTGGGCAATCGGGCATCCGAGCATTGCGCGGTTCCTGTTCGGCCTGATCATCGTTGCCGGCGCGCTCGGCCTGATGCGCATGGGCCAGAAGGAAGACCCGGATTTCACCTTCCGCGTCATGGTCGTCCAGGCTGTCTGGCCGGGTGCCTCGATCCAGGACATGGAGGACCAGGTCGTCAACAAGATCGAGCGCAAGCTGCAGGAAACGCCGCATCTCGATTTCGTCCGTTCCTACACGCGCGCCGGCAGCGCCATCATCACCTTGCAGGTGAAAGGCGACACCAATCCCGCTGAGGTCGCGGATGCCTTCTACCAGGTTCGCAAGAAGGTCGGCGATATCGCCAATGAGTTGCCTCAGGGGCTGCTTGGGCCCTACTTCAACGATGAGTTCGGCGACACTTTCATCACTTTGCATTCGATCAGCGGCGACGGCTACACCTATCCCGAGCTGAAGAAATTGGCCATCCAGGCGCGTGACATGCTGCTGACGACGCCCGGCGTCGAAAAGGCCGTGATCATCGGCGATCAGCCGGAAAAACTCTATATCGACGTTTCGTCCAAGGCGCTTGCCGAGCGCGGCCTGACGCTGACCGATCTGCAGAACGCGATCAGAGGCCAGAACAATGTCGATCCGGCGGGCTCGGTCGATACCGGCACGAACTCGGTGCGCATTTCGGTCGAGGGCGACGTAACCAAGGCTGCCGACATCCGCGAACTTCGCTTGCGTGCCGGCAACCAGGTGACGCGCCTGGGCGACATCGCCACCGTGACCTCCGGCCTCGAGGATCCCTATCAGCGTAAATACCGCTACAACGGCCACGACAGCGTCCAGGTCGGTGTCGTCATGGCCAAGGGCTTCAATGTCACCGATGTCGGCAAGGACGTCGAGGCGACCTATCACCGCTTCGAAGAGGCGCTGCCTTACGGCGTTTCGGTCGATCAGATCGCCGACCAGCCGGAAGTCGTCCGGGAAGCGGTGGGCGAGTTCATGAAGGCGCTTGGCGAGGCGCTGCTGATCGTGCTTGTCGTCTCGTTCCTGACGATCGGCTGGCGCTCGGGCCTGGTGATCGCGATCACCATACCGCTTGTCCTGGCCGCGACCTTCGCCATCATGTACGAGATCGGCATCGATCTGCAGCGCATTTCGCTCGGCGCGCTGATCATCGCGCTCGGCCTGCTCGTCGACGACGCGATGATCGTCGTCGAAATGATGGAACGCAAGCTCGAGGAAGGACTGGTCAAGGTCGAGGCAGCGAGCTTCGCTTACACCTCGACGGCTTTCCCAATGCTGACCGGCACGCTGATCACCACCGCCGGCTTCATCCCGGTCGGCTTCGCCGCCTCGACGGCCGGTGAATATGTACGCACGCTATTTTATGTCGTCGGCATCGCGCTGGTCGTGTCCTGGTTCGTGGCGGTCTATTTCACGCCGTGGCTTGGCAACATGATCCTCAAGCAGCGAAAGCACGCCGGCGGCAGCCATCACGATGTCTTCGACACGCGCTTCTACCGCCGGCTTCGCGCCACCGTCAGCTGGTCCGTGCGCCATCGCATCATCGTGCTGGTCATGACGCTGGTGACCTTCGCAACCAGCCTGTGGGCGTTCCAGTTCATCCCGCAGAACTTCTTCCCGCAGTCGTCGCGTCCGGAAATCCTTGTCGACCTCTGGCTGCCGGAAGGCACCAGCATCAAGGAAGTCGAGACGCAGGCCAAGGCGCTCGAAACCAGGATGATGGACGACAAGGACAAACGCTTCATCGCCACCTATATCGGCGAGGGCGCGCCGCGCTTCTTCCTGCCGCTCGACCAGCAGCTTCGCAATCCGAACTTCGCCCAGCTTCTGGTGATGGCCAACGACGAGCCGGCCCGCGAGCGGCTGATCGTCAAGCTGCGAACCATTCTGGCCGAGGATTTCCCGTCGATCCGCGCCAAGGTCGACCGCCTGTTCCTCGGACCGCCCACCGGCTGGCCGGTGCAGATGCGCGTCATGGGGCCCGATCGCCAGGAGGTGCGCCGCATCGCCGACGAGGTGAAGGCAAAGTTCCACGCAAATCCGCTGCTCGGCGCCGTCCACGACGACTGGCTGGAGCCGGTGCCGGAGATGAAACTGGTGATCGACCAGGATCGCGCCCGTGCGCTCGGCGTTACCTCGCAGCGCATCCGCCAGATGCTGCAGGCAACCATGTCGGGAGCGCCGCTCGACGACTTCCGCGACGGCGAGGAGACCGTTTCGATCGTCGCCCGCGAACCGGAGGCGAGCCGTCACCTGCTGTCGGCGGTCGATTCCGTCTCTATCCCGACGGACTTCGGTGGCTTCGTGCCGCTGTCGCAGGTCGCCAAGGTCGTCCCGGTGCTGGAGCAAGGTGTCGAATGGCGGCGCGACCGCCTGCCGACCATCAGCGTGCGTGCCACGCTGCCGGATGGGGTGCAGTCGAACGATGTCGTGATGAAGATGTACAGCGAGATGCAAGGCCTGCGTGACGGTCTGGCACCCGGCTACGCTGTCGAGATCCAGGGCGGCGCCGAGGATTCGGCCGAAAGCCAGGCCTCCATTGCCGCGAAAGCTCCAATCATGCTGGCCGTCATCGTCGTGCTGCTGATGATCCAACTGCAGCATTTCGGCAAGGCGATGCTGGTGCTGGCGACCGGCCCGCTCGGCATCATCGGTGCAGCCGCAGCACTTTTGATCAGCGGCGCGCCTTTCGGCTTCGTCGCCATCCTCGGCGTGATCGCGCTGCTTGGCATCATCATGCGCAACTCGATTATCCTGGTCGACCAGATCGACCAGGATATCGCGGCCGGCATGGAACGCTCGGAGGCCATCATCGGCTCGGCGGTCCGCCGCTTTCGGCCGATCATGCTGACGGCGCTGACCGCGGTTCTGGCGCTGATCCCGATTTCGCGCGGCGTGTTCTGGGGTCCGCTCGCCTATGCGATGATGGGCGGCATTCTCGTCGCCACGGTGCTGACCATCCTTGTCCTTCCGGCAGGCTATGCCTTGTTCTTCGGCAGGGAGCGCAAGAAAGCCGGGGACGCGGAGCAGGCGATCGAGCTGAAGCTGGCAGAAAACGACGACAGGCCGCGACTGCCTCTAGCTGCCGAATAGAGCTGTTGGCAGATGTGACATCCAGGGGTTAAATCCCCCACCGGCCGAGGCGCTGGAGGAGGACGTCATGACCATAGCTCCGACACCGGCGGCGCCGCTACAGCCGATCGACGGACGCCATCGCCAGATGTTCGTCGATGGCGCCTGGGTCGACGCCCGCTCGGGCCGGACCATGGAGACCCGTAATCCGGCCACCGGCGTGGTCATTGCCACGGTGCCGCGCAGCGATCGCCGGGATATCGACTTGGCGGTGGCCGCGGCGCGCAAGGCTTTTGACGGGCCGTGGAGCCGGTTCAAGCCCTATGAGCGGCAGGTGCTGCTGCTCAGGATCGCCGACCTCTTCGAAAAGCACTGGGAGGAGATCAGCCGCTCGGACACCACCGATATGGGCATGCCGATCGTGCGCACCCGCGCCAACCGCAACCGCGTCATCGGCATGCTGCGCTATTACGCCGGCATGGCGACGTCCCTACATGGCGAGACGATCGAGAACTCGCTGCCGGGCGAAATCGTCTCCTTCACCCGCAAGGAGCCGGTCGGCGTCGTCGGCGCCATCATCCCCTGGAACGCCCCGACGGCCGCTTCGATCTGGAAGATCGGGCCGGCGCTTGCCACCGGCTGCACGGTGGTGCTGAAACCTTCGGAAGAGGCGCCGCTAACGCCGCTTTTGATCGCCGACATCATGAACGAAGCCGGCGTTCCGCCAGGCGTCGTCAATATCGTGACCGGCACCGGCGCCGAGGCGGGTGCCGCACTCGCCGAACATATGGGCGTCGACAAGATCGTCTTCACCGGTTCAACGGCGACCGGCCAGTCGATCGTCCGCGCGTCCGCCGGCAATCTGAAGCGCGTCTCGCTGGAACTCGGCGGCAAGTCGCCGGTCATCGTCTGCGCCGACGCCGATCTCGACAGGGCGGTGCCGGTGGCGGCGATGTCGGTGTTTGCCAATTCCGGCCAGATCTGCATCGCCGGCTCGCGTCTGTTCGTCGAACGCTCCATCCATGACGAGTTCGTCGCGCGGCTGGCGGCCTATGCCAAGGGTCTCAGGATCGGCGACGGCATCGACCCGGCAACCGAAATCGGTCCGCTCGTTTCCGAAAAGCAGCTGCAGCGGGTCACCTCCTATCTCGAAGCCGGCACGGCGGAGGGCGCGACCCTCGTCACCGGTGGCACACGCCTTGTGGAAGGCGCGCTTGCCGCCGGCAATTTCGTCGCGCCGACGGTCTTTGCCCATGTCTCGGACGGCATGAAGATCGCACGCGAGGAAATCTTCGGACCGGTGATTTCCGCGCTGCCGTTCGATACGCTCGATGAGGCGGTCGAGCGAGCCAACAACACGCCCTACGGTCTTGCTGCCGGGGTCTTCACCCGCAATGTCGCCACCGCGCACCAGCTGTCGCGAAAAATCCGCGCCGGCTCGGTCTGGGTGAACACCTATCACGCCATCGATCCGGCGGTGCCCTTCGGCGGCTACAAGATGAGCGGCTACGGCCGTGAGGGCGGCGCCGAGCACCTCGACGAGTATCTCAATACCAAGGGCGTGTTCATCAAGATCGATTGAGCGGTTCGCCGAATAGGCCCTGAAAGGAAAAACCCGCCTCGGCGGCGGGTCTTCGGTGCGAATCAGCATTACACCTAAATTGGTAGCATAACTGACGGCACAAAGCAAGAACAAACACGCAGGATCGAGCGCGCATCGTGCGCTCGATCCGTTGAGGCGGGATGTCAGATGACGAACAGCCAGTTGGCGAGCAGCATCACCACGACGCCGGCAATCAGCGTCAAATAGGGCAGGATTCCCGCTTTTCTGACCGCGAGATCGGACGACGTCATGCCGAGATCAGCCAGCATATGGTCGGGGAATTTGCCCTTGTCCTGGATGTAATGCCGGAAGCAGAACACCGGGATGATGAGGGCAGCCGTGATCAGTCCTGCCCACAGTGCCATCGGGTTCCAGACCTTTGCGCCGGCGCCCATGAAGATCATGTTGACATAGGCAAAGACGGCGCCGAGGCCGAGCAGCCAGCTCGGCGCGCGCCAGGGCCGCGCGATATGGCCGTTATCGATGCGATGGATCCAGCCGGCATTGAGGTTGAGGAAGTTGAAGATGATGTAGCCGCAATTCGACACGGCGAGGATGAAGAAGAAGCTCGTCGCGTCGGCCGAGGCGATGGCCAGCACAGCCAGGTTGAAGATCAGGTCGGTCCACATTGCCCGGGTCGGGGCGCCGTGCTCGTTGACGTGGCTGAGATAGCGCGGCAGCCAGCCATCGACCGAGCCCTGGTAAAGCGTGCGCGATGACCCCGCCATCGCCGTCATGATGCACAGCACCAGTGCCAGGATCATCAGCATCACCAGCAGGCTGTGGATCAGCTGTCCGCCACCGACCATGCCGGCGAGCGCATCGGCAACGCCGGAGCCGTCGACGATCGGGGTCGCCAGCATGCCGTTCAAGCCGAGCACGCCCTGGAAGGTGAACGGCACCAGGATGAACAGCAGCATGCACAGCAGGCCGGAATAGAAGATCGCCTTGAACGTGTCGGTACCGGGATTCTTGAACTCCGACGTATAGCAGACGGCGGTCTCAAAACCGTAGGTTGACCACGCAGCGATGAACATGCCGCCGAGAACGAGCGTCCAGCCGGCGATGTTCCACGCCCCGGGCTCCGGTGCGTAGGCGGCCGCCAGCGGCACCAGCGGCGAAAAGTTCGCCCAGTCGATCTGGCCGGTGATGATCGGCACGACGCCGACGATCAGCATCGGGATGATCACGAACAGGCCGATATATTTCTGCACGTTGGCCGTGCCCAGGATGCCGCGATGCTGGATGGAGAAGATGATCAGCATCAGCACCGCGCCGATGAAAAAGGTGGCGTTGAAGGTGAAGGAGACCGGACCCAGCGTGTGCCCGTAGAGCGTCCAGTTGCGGATCGCCGGTGCGGCGGCCGCGGTCACCGCCGTGATGGCGTCGGCGGCACTCGTTCCGGCATGAGCCGCGATATAGGTGGCGACTTCCGGCGAGGTGTCGCTAAACAGCGGCACCGGCGCCAGCGCGTTGAGGATATAGGCGGCGGCGATCGAGCAGCCGAGCGACAGCACCGGCGACCAGGCGAACCAGTTGCACCACACCGATAGCGGCGCGATGAACTTGGAATAGCGCAGCCAGGCGGTGGCGCCATAGATCGAGGCGCCGCCGGACTTGTTTGGAAACAGGCCGGCGATCTCCGCATAGGTGAACGATTGCAGGAAGCCCATGATCATGGACATGGTCCAGATCAGGAAGGCCAGCTTCCCGGTCGTGCCGGCAATGCCGCCGATCGAAAACAGGACAAGGGCGGGAACGCCGCTTGCCACCCAGAAGGCGCCGCGCCAATCGATGTTCCGGTGCAGCTTCCCTTCGGCAGCCGGCACCAGGGCAGAGACTATCGTGCTCATTTACGTGAATTCCCCATTTCTGATGTTCCCCATCGGCGATGGCCGACACCTCGCAATGCGTCACCGACGCACGCGTTGAACGACCTCAGGCAGTTTCCGCTCAGTAGTATTTTTTTCTTGGCAGTGAAGATTGCCGCGTCACGCTTTCACGTCAAGCTTTTTGTGAAGCTGTGCACATCGCAGATGTGGAACATGCTCTCACCTTCCCCCTGGGGGAGAAAGTGGCCTCGCCCACGGGTCTTGCCTCCGGCAAGCCCGAGGACAGGCTCCAACGAGGTCGGATGAGGGTGTTCCAGCTTGGCACCGACAGCACTCCGTCCAACACCCCTCTTCCGTCTCGGCGCTGCGCGCCGATCCACCTTCTCCCACAGGGGGAGAAGGCAAGGGGTGCTGCCGTCAGGAGCGCGGTCTGGTCTTCTGCGGGTCGTAATGGGCAAAGGCGACGACCCGCGCCGGCAGCCGCTTGCTGTGGCCGTCGAGCTTGCCGATCTCGACCTCGGTGCCGATGGCGGCATGGGTGATATCAAGCCTGGCCAGTGCGATATTCTTGTTAAGCACCGGCGAGCGCATGCCCGAGGTGACCACGCCGATCTGGGCGCGGCCGATATGGACGCAATCGCCATGGCCGACCGCGATATTGGCGTCGATGTCGAGACCGACCAGTTTCTTCTGCGGGTTTTCCTTGCGCCGGATCAGTGCCTCGCGGCCGATGAAATCGTCGGTCTTGGTCTTCAGCGGCACGGTGAAGCCGATGCCGGCCTCGAACGGATCGGTTTGGTCGGAAAACTCGTAGCCGGCAAAGATCAGCCCGGCCTCGATGCGCACCATGTCGAGCGCCTGCAGCCCCATCGGCTTCAAGCCGTGCGGCTGGCCGGCCTCCCAGATGGCGTCGAACACCTTTTCGGCGTCGCGCGGATGGCACCAGATCTCGTAGCCGAGTTCGCCTGTGTAGCCGGTGCGCGAGACAACGACCGGAATGCCGTTGCCGCCGCCGATGCGCGCGACGGCGAAACGGAACCATTCGAGCTCCTCGATCGACGGCTGCAGCGGCGAGGTCCAGATGATCTCCTTGAGGATGTCACGGCTCTTCGGTCCTTGCACGGCGACATTGTGCATCTGATCGGTGGACGAGCGCACCAGCACGTTGAGGCCGAGTTTAGTCGCCGTCTCGCGCAGCCATTCGCCGGAAAGATCGTCGCCGCCGACCCAACGGAAATTGTCCTTGCCGAGCCTGAGCAGCGTGCCGTCGTCGATCATGCCGCCATGCTCGTAGCACATGGCTGAATAGACGACCTGGCCGACGCCGAGTTTTTTCACGTCGCGGGTCAGCGTGTATTGCAGCAACGCTTCGGAATCCGGGCCGGTGACCTCGAACTTGCGCAGTGGCGACAGGTCCAAGATCACCGCATCCTGCCGGCAGGCCCAGTATTCGTCGATAGGACCTTGCCTGGCGAAGGAATTGGCCAGCCAATAGCCCCTGTACTCGACGAAGTTGCGGGTGTGCTTGGCAAAGCTCGAATGAAATGATGTCTCGCGGGTCATTTTCGGTTCCGAATCGGGCGTCATGCGTCTGGCGATCGCTCGCGAGAATCTGTGCTGGCCGGAATAGGTCCGCACATGGATGTCGGTCAGGTTCCAGCCATTGGCTGGCGTCGTGTCGTCAGGGCAGGCGGAGGAGACGCAGACGATGTCGGTCAAGGCGCGCAGCAGCACGTAGTCGCCCGGCCGCGACCACGGCTCGTCCGATACCATGACGCCATGCGCGTCGATCGCCGTGTTGAAGAAGAAGTTGATAGCCATCCAGCCGGCGCGGGGATTTACTCCCTTGTCCGCAAGCGCGCGGTTGAAATTCTCCGAACAGTTGACGTGACCGGGATAGCCGATGTCGTCGTAATATTTGGCCGCGCAAGCGAGCGCAAAAGCGTCGTGCCGGCCGCATGTGTCCTGCACCACCTCGACCAGCGGCTCCATGTCCTGATCGTAGTATTTCGAATGCAGGCCGGGCATTGGATAGCTCGAACCCATCAGCGTGCGGGTCGTCGTCACGTCGAGCGGATGGTCGCGGCCCTTGTCGAGCTTGCGCGCCGAAAAGCACTGGAAGTCGGTGCATTGGCGCCCGTCGACATCGATGATCTGTAGATAGTCGCCCGCCTTGACGAAGTAGGCTTCAGCCGTCGCCGAATGGACGCGCAAATCGAGCACCGGATCGGCGAGCGGATCGCCCAATTGCGACTTCGCCGCCGGACGGATCGTGGCGCGGCGCACGATGACGCTGAGCGGCGTCGCCGTGTCATGGCCGTCGACCAGCATCGGCCCGCCGGGAGCGGCGATCAGCATCGCGCCGTCGCGGGCGACGGCGAAACCCTGTTCGGTGCCGGCAGGGGTCGCGCCGCCGAAGACGCGAACCGCTTTTGCCTGATCCAGCTGCACCTGGCGTCGCTCGAGCCCGTGGCGCAAGGAAGCGAGGCTGTCGTCGCCATCGGCCAGCAGCGCCTTGATGCCGGCGGCATTGCTGTTCGATTTCTCACCGAAAATACCTGCTTCGGTCGCGCCGCCCTTGTCCCATGCCAGCAGTTCGCAAGCCTGCCCGCCTTCGACATTGCGCACGGTGATGGTGTCGCCGGCCTCGATCTCGATGAGCACCGCGCCATTGCCATGAACGAAATAGCGTTCCATGCCGGCCGGCAGCGCGATCTGGCCGGGCCGCAGGACGAGGCTCGGCCGGGGCGGTCCGGCTGCGATGGCGGGGTAGGGCGACTGGCTCATCTCGACCCTGTGGTTTAGGAAATAAGTTTGCCTGTACGTGAAATTATTTTAGCAGCAAGAATAGCAGTGCTTGCAGTTTTGGCAAGGCGGAGCGACCAGGTGCGGCTCTCCCTTCTCCCCTTGTGGGAGAAGGTGGCCGAGCGCAGCTCGGTCGGATGAGGGGTGCTGGACGGATCGCAACGGCCAGGAAGTAAGCACTTAGAATCATTTCATTCTTTGACGTCGAGTTTCTTCCAACACCCCTCATCCGTCTTGGCGCTGCGCGCCAATCCACCTTCTCCCACAAGGGGAGAAGGGAAGCCGAACTATGCCAATTCCTCGGAGTATCGGATATCGATGCCATACTCGGCGGCCGCGCCGAGCATCGTGTGCCACAGGCTTTCGGCGAAGGTTGCGAACACCAGAAGGTTGAACACAGCCTGCCCATCCGTCTGATCGCCGCCGCGCCAGAGATTGACGCTGGTGTGGTCGATCGAGGTCGCAGCGCCAGCACCGACTGGTAACGCCGCCGGGTGCAGATCGATCGACGAGAGCTTCGCCAGCATGGCGCGCGCCTTGGCACCCGAAACGCTGATCAGGGCGCGCGCATGCGACTGGTCCGACAGCGAAGCCGATTGCGAAAACGCCTGGCTCAAGGTGTCCATCGCGTGCTTGCCGCCCTTGGACAGGGCGAGGAACTGATCCGGTCCCGACCAGATGAGCGTCATGTCCGAAGCGCTGACCGCCTTCGGCACATCCGGAGCCGCCATGCCGAAACGGGCTTTGGCGGCGCTTGCCAGGTCCGCCGCTTTGCCACGCCGCGCCATGATCTGAATTAGGTCGAAATTGCGGATCTCGGTGAGCGAAATGCCCGGCGTGACGCCGCCCGCACCATAAGGGCCGGGCACAAGCGCATGCTCCAGTGGACTGCGGGAAACCCAGGAAAACTCAGCCACGCTGGCGCCCTCCATCCGGATCGTAGAAGACGGGATTGCACAGCTCGACGTCATAGTCTTCGCCGCGCAGCGGATCATGCGCGTGGACGATCTCGCCGATCCGCTCGCGGCCGCGCTCGACAAGCGCCAGCCCGATCCACTGGTCGAGCGATGGCGAGAAGCAGACCGACGTGACATAGCCCTGGTCGTTGGCGGAACCCGGTATCTCGCCCTTCGGAATGATATGCGCGCCGGAGCGCAGGCGGCGCGCTCTGTCCGTCGGCTTGATGCCGACCACCACCTGTCGGTCCGACGCAACCAGCGCCTCGCGTCCGGCCATGACGCGGCCGATGAAATCCTTCTTGGTCGACATCATCTTGCCGAGCCCGAGGTCGGCGGCGGTCGTGGTGCCGTTCAGCTCCGGCCCGGCGACATGGCCCTTTTCGATGCGCATGACGCCGAGCGCCTCGGTGCCGTAGGGCGTCACGCCGAATTGTTTGCCGGCCAGCATCAGGTTGCGCACCAGCGCATCGCCGTAGCGGGCCGGAACGGAGATCTCAAACGCCATCTCGCCGGAGAACGAGATGCGGAACAACCGAGCCTTGATGCCGCCGCGAAGCGCTACTTCGCGCGCGCCCATGAACGGAAAGCCCTCGTTCGACAGATCCTCGGTGGGATCGACGATTTCCCGAAGCAGGTCCCGGGTCTTTGGCCCGGTGATCGAGAATTGCGCCCACTGGTCCGACACCGACGTCAATTGCACGTCGAGTTCCGGAAACAGCACCTGCCGGCAGAACTCGAGATGCTGCATCACCGGGCCGGCCTTGGCAGTCGTGGTGGTCAGGAAATAATGACCTTCGGCCAGCCGCGACGTAGTGCCGTCATCATAGACCATGCCGTCCTCGCGCAGCATCAGCCCGTAGCGGGCTTTCCCCACAGCCAGACTGGAGAAGGTGTTGATGTAGACGCGGTCGAGGAAGGCGCCGGCATCCGGGCCGTGCACGTCGATCTTGCCAAGCGTCGAGACATCGCAGAAGCCGACGCCGCCGCGCACCGCCTTGACCTCGCGGGTGACCGATTCCAGCCAGTCCTTCTCGCCGGCGCGCGGATACCACTGCGCGCGCTTCCACAGGCCGGTATCGACGAAAACCGCGCCCTGTTCGGCTGCCCAGTGATGCGACGGCGTCAGCCTCGTCGCATGAAAGTTCTCGTCGCGATGACGGCCGGCGAAGGCGCCGATGGCGACCGGCACATAGGGCGGACGGTAGATCGTCGTGCCGGTCTCGGGGATCGATTTGCCCGATACCGCCGCCATGATGGCGAGGCCGGCGACATTCGAAGTCTTTCCCTGGTCTGTAGCCATGCCGAGCGTCGTGTAGCGCTTCAGATGCTCGACCGATTCAAAGCCTTCGCGCTGTGCCAGTTCGATGTCCGAAGCGGTGACGTCATGCTGATAGTCGACAAAGGCTTTGCCTTTACCGGCGACATGCCAGAGCGGGGTCAGCGAAAAAGCCTCATCATCGGCGACTGGCGGCGTGCCGGCATTGCCGTTGTGTCCGGCGCTCTGTGCCGCTGCCGCACCGGCGGCAAACCCCTGGCGCAGGCAGGCGCCGAGGCCGAATGCGCCGTTGGCAGCACCGGCGGCCACCATGCCCGGAGGGGCGCTGTCCGGCACGAAGGCCGATATATCGTCCTGCCATTTCGGCCGGCCGCGATGATAGGAGGTCAGCCCGACCGCCGGGTTCCAGCCGCCGGAAACGGCAAGCCCGTCGACTTCGACCTCGGCGCGTGCGCCGCCGGTGAGCGATACCGAGATTTTTCGGACACCGTCCTTGCCGCCATCGACCGCGCTGACCGAACCGTTTAGCACGGGGAAACCGCCTTTTGAGGCGAGCGAACGATGAGCAGGGGAGACATCCGGCCGCGCATCGACGACCGCTGCGATCTGCAATCCGGCGCCAAGTGCCGTCTCGACCGTGCGCCAGCCATCCTCATTGTTGGTGAACAGCGCGATGCGTTTGGCCGGCGTCGCCGCATAGCGCGCGACATAGGTCCGCATCGCCGAAGCCATCATCACGCCGGGCGTGTCGTTGCCGGCAAAGACGATCGGCCGCTCGATGGCGCCGGCGGCAACGATTGAGCGCTTTGCCACGATCCGCCACAGCCGCTGGCGCACCTGATGCTCCGGCGGCGAGGGCAGATGATCGTTGACGCGTTCGATCGCGCCATAGGTGCCGCCATCATAGACGCCAAACAGTGTCGTGCGGTTCATGATGCGGACATCGGGCAGCGTGGCGAGTTCAGCTAGCGTGCGCGAAATCCATTCGGCCGCTGGTACGCCATCGATCGCGCCGCCGTCGACAAGCAGGCGGCCGCCAAGCGCAAAATCTTCCTCGCACAGGATGACGCGGGCACCGCTGCGTCCAGAGGCAAGCGCTGCCGCGAGCCCGGCCGGGCCGGAACCGGCGATCAGCACGTCGCAATGCGCCCATACCTTGTCGTAATGGTCGAGATCGGCAACGCCCGCCGCGCGTCCTAGACCGGCGGCACGGCGGATCGCCGGCTCGTAGATCGCTTCCCAGAACTTTGCCGGCCACATGAAGGTCTTGTAGTAGAAGCCGGCAACGAAGATCGGCGCGAACAATTGGTTCACCGCCATCAGATCGTGCCGCAGCGACGGCCAGCGGTTCTGGCTGGCCGCTTCGAGACCGTCATAAAGTTCGGCTGTCGTCGCCTTGGTGTTTGGCTCGCGGCGCGCGCCCGTGCGCAGCTCGACCAGCGCGTTGGGTTCCTCCGAGCCTGATGTCAGGATGCCGCGCGGCCGGTGGTATTTGAACGAGCGGCCGACCAGCTTGACGCCATTGGCAATCAGCGCCGAGGCAAGTGTGTCGCCCTGGAAGCCGGCAAAGGTCTTGCCGTCGAAGCGAAAATTCAGCGGTGCCGAACGATCGATAAGGCCGCCGCTCTCCAGCCGGTGTGTCTGTGCGCGGCTGACCATCAGGCACCAACCTTGGCGGCACCGACGCCCGCTGACGGTTCGACCGAGGAAATCTCATGTGTCAGCGTGTTGCGGGTGATCTTCAGCCAGGCCCGGCAGCCGCCGCCATGGTACCAGTGCTCGCTCGTCTCGCCGGCGACATTGTCGCGCAGATAGACATAGTCGAACACCTCGTCCTCAGAGCCGCCGGCCGCCGGACGCGCCGGCTTGGCGTCGCCGAGATAAGTGAACTCGCCGAGTTCTCGTTCGCCGCAGAAAGGGCAGACAATACGCATGTTTCCGGGCCGTCCTCAGTGCAGGTTCGGTTGGGCGCCGACGCCCTTTTCATCGATCATCGCGCCGCGCCGGAACCGGTCGAGGCGGAAGCGCGCGGCTTCCTTGTGCGGCTCGTCGCGGGCCAGAAGATGGGCAAAGACAAAGCCGGAGCCCGGCGTCGCCTTGAAGCCACCATAGCACCAGCCGGCATTGAGATAGAGCCCGTCCACCGGTGTCTTGTCGATGATCGGCGAGCCGTCCATCGACATGTCCATGATGCCGCCCCATTGGCGCAAAAGGCGCACGCGGCCGATCATCGGCATCAGCGCCATGCCGCCCTCGCAGACGTCTTCCATCACAGGCATGTTGCCGCGCTGGGCATAGGAATTGTAGCCGTCTATGTCGCCGCCGAAGACCAGTCCGCCCTTGTCGGACTGGCTGACGTAGAAATGGCCGGCGCCGAAGGTCATGACGTTGGGGATCAGCAGCTTGATCGCTTCGGAGACGAAGGCCTGCAGCACATGGCTTTCGATCGGCAGCCGTAGGCCGGCCATCGCCGCGACGCGCGAGGAACTGCCGGCGACAGCCATGCCGACCTTGCCGGCGCCGATTGTGCCGCGCGAAGTCTCGACGCCGGTCACCTTGCCATTGGCGTCCCGCGAAAAACCTGTGACCTCGCAGTTCTGGATGATATCGACGCCGAGCGCGCTCGCCGCATGGGCGTAGCCCCAGACCACCGCGTCGTGGCGCGCCGTGCCGCCACGTCGCTGCAAGAGGCCGCCTTGCACAGGAAAGCGTGCATTGTCGAAGTTCAGGAACGGCATCATCTTCTTGGCCGCCGCCAGGTCGAGCAGTTCGGCATCGATGCCGTTGATGCGCATGGTGTTGCCGCGCCGCGCATAGGCGTCGCGCTGCGCGTCGGAATGATAGAGGTTGATGACGCCGCGCTGGCTGACCATGGTGTTGTAGTTGAGGTCCTGTTCCATGCGCTCCCACAGCTTCATCGACAGCTCGTAGAAGCCGGTATTGCCGGGCAGCCCGTAATTGGAGCGGATGATAGTGGTGTTGCGGCCGGCATTGCCGGAGCCGATCCAGCCTTTTTCCAGCACGGCGACATTCCTGATGCCGTACTCGCTGGCCAGGAACCACGCCGTCGCCAGCCCGTGGCCGCCGCCGCCGATGATCACCACGTCGTAATGATCCTTAGGGCTGGCATCGCGCCAGGTGCGCTGCCAATTCTTGTGGCCGGAAAAGGCGGCGCGGGCGAGGGAGAAGATCGAGTATTTCATAAATCTATTCCGAGGTCGCTCGCGCCACGCAGGATCTTTCTTGACGCATCGGAACCATCCGAAAACCGCTTCGCACTTCTCGGTCCGATGCTCTAGATATCCAGCGTGTGGTCGCGCTCCCACTGGGTGAAGTGGGAAGCATAGGAATTCCATTCCTGGTGCTTGAGCTTTAGATAAGCCGACGAGAATTCCTCACCCAGCGCCGCCTTGAGCGATTTGTCGTTGTCGAACTCGCGCAATGCATCGAGCAGGTTGAGCGGCAGCTTCGGCGCGCCCTCCACCGTGTGTCCGTGCTGGTACATGTCGATGTCGTAGCGCCTGCCGGGATCGGCCTTCGAGCGGATGCCGTCAAGTCCGGCGGCGATGATGACGGCCTGCAGCAGATAAGGGTTCGCCGCGCCATCGGGCAGGCGCAGCTCGAAGCGGCCGGGGCCAGGCACACGCACCATATGGGTGCGGTTGTTGCCGGTCCAGGTCACCGAGTTAGGCGCCCAGGTGGCACCCGAAATGGTGCGCGGCGCGTTGATGCGCTTGTAGGAATTGACCGTCGGGTTGGTGATCGCCGCAAGTGCCGAGGCATGTTTCATAATGCCGCCAAGAAAATTCCTGCCCTTCTCCGACAGGCCGAGCTCCATGGCATTATCGGCAAAGACATTGGTCTTGCCGTCCTTGTCCCACACCGAGATGTGGGCGTGGCAGCCATTGCCGGTCAGGCCGGGGAATGGCTTCGGCATGAATGTTGCGCGCAGGCCGTGCTTCTCTGCAACGGACCTCACCATGAACTTGAAGAAGGAGTGCTTGTCGGCGGTCGCCAGCGCGTCGTCGAAGGCCCAGTTCATCTCGAACTGGCCGTTGGCGTCCTCATGGTCGTTCTGGTAGGCGCCCCAGCCGAGCGCCAGCATGTGGTCGCAGATCTCGGCGATGACATCGTAGCGGCGCATCACCGCCTGCTGGTCGTAGCAGGGCTTCGACGCCGTGTCGTATTCGTCGGAAATCGTCTTGCCGTCCGGCGAGATCAGGAAGAACTCGGCCTCGACGCCGGTCTTGATATGCATGCCGTCGCCAGCCGCCTCGGCAATCAACCGCTTCAGCGTATTGCGCGGCGCCTGGGCGACCGACTTGTCGTCCATGATGCAATTGGCGGCGACCCAGGCGACATCAGGTTTCCATGGCAGCTGGATGACCGAATCCGGATCCGGCACCGCCAGCATGTCGGGATGCGCCGGCGTCAGGTCGAGCCAGGTGGCAAAGCCGGCAAAGCCGGCACCGTCCTTCTGCATGTCGGCGATGGCTTGCGCCGGCACCAGCTTGGCACGCTGCCCACCGAACAGGTCGGTGTAGGAAATCATGAAATACTTGACGCCGTTCTCTTTGGCGAATGCGGCGAGATCGTTCCCCATTATAGTTCCTCGCTTATGGATTTTTGGTGGCCTGATTGTCTTAGAAGCCGTTCTTCCCCGGTATCCAGTTGGTGCCGGCCAGCGGCACGCCGGCCATGGCGGCGGCTTCGATGGTGAGCGCGACGAGATCCTCGGGCTCGAGATTGTGCAGGCTGTTCTTGCCGCAGGCGCGGGCGATGGTCTGCGCCTCGAGCGTCATCACCTTCAGGTAATTCGCCAATCGCCGTCCGGCGGCGACCGGATCGACCCGCTTCATCAGTTCGGGATCCTGCGTCGTGATGCCGGCCGGGTCGCGTCCCTCGTGCCAGTCGTCATAGGCGCCGGCGGTGGTGCCAAGCTCGTTGTACTCCGCTTCCCAGCGCGGGTCGTTGTCGCCGAGCGCGACAAGTGCTGCCGTGCCAATCGACACCGCGTCGACGCCAAGCGCCAGCGCCTTGGCGACATCGGCGCCGTTGCGGATGCCGCCGGAGACGATCAGCTGCACCTTGCGGTGCATGCCGAGATCCTGCAGCGCCTGCACCGCCGGCCTGATGCAGGCAAGCGTCGGCTGGCCGACATTCTCGATGAACACTTCCTGGGTTGCGGCGGTGCCGCCCTGCATGCCGTCGATCACGACGACGTCCGCGCCTGATTTCACCGCAAGGGCTGTATCGTAATAGGGCCTCGCGCCGCCGACCTTGACGTAGATCGGCTTTTCCCAGTCGGTGATTTCGCGCAGCTCCAGGATCTTGATCTCGAGATCGTCGGGCCCGGTCCAGTCGGGATGACGCGAGGCCGAACGCTGGTCGATACCCTTCGGCAGCGTGCGCATTTCGGCGACCCGGTCCGAAATCTTCTGGCCAAGCAGCATGCCGCCGCCGCCGGGCTTGGCGCCCTGGCCGACGACGATCTCGATCGCATCCGCCCGGCGCAAATCACGCGGGTTCATGCCGTAGCGCGACGGCAGATATTGATAGACCAGCGTCTGCGAGTGACCGCGCTCTTCCTCGGTCATGCCGCCGTCGCCGGTGGTCGTCGAGGTGCCGGACAGCGTCGCGCCGCGCCCCAAAGCCTCTTTGGCCGGACCGGACAACGAGCCGAAACTCATGCCGGCGATGGTGATCGGGATTTTCAGCTCGATCGGCTTCTTGGCATGGCGCGAACCCAGCACGACACTGGTGTCGCAACGCTCGCGATAGCCTTCGAGCGGATAGCGCGAGATCGAGGCGCCGAGCACCAGCAGGTCGTCGAAATGCGGCAGCCTGCGCTTGGCGCCGGCGCCGCGGATGTCATAGATGCCGGTCGCCGCAGCGCGGCGGATCTCGGAAAGCGTGTAGTCGTCGAAGGTCGCGGATTTGCGCGGCGTCGTCGGCGGGTTGCGATAAGTCATTGAGCCTCAATACGCGTCGGCGTTGTCGATGTTGAAATTGTAGAGCGTGCGCGCCGAACCGTAACGGGTGAATTCCGTCGCTTTGACGCCGGTAACCCCAGCGCGGTCTAGCAGGCCTTGCACGAATTCCAGATGCTCGGGACGCATTTCCTTGGCGATGCAGTCGGCGCCGAGGCTGCCGACCTTGCCGCGCACGAACAGCCGCGCCTCGTAGATGGAATCGCCGAGCGCGTCGCCGGCATCGCCCAGCACCACCAGATTGCCGGATTGCGCCATGAACGCCGACATATGGCCGATATTGCCATGGACGACGATGTCGATGCCCTTCATCGAAATGCCGCAGCGCGACGACGCATTGCCTTCGATGACCAGCAACCCGCCCCGGCCGGTGGCACCGGCATACTGGCTGGCATCGCCTTTGACGGTTATCGAGCCAGACATCATGTTTTCGCCGACGCCGGGACCGGCCGAGCCATGCACGGTGATGGTGCTGCCGTCGTTCATGCCGCCGCAGTAATAGCCGACGCTGCCGCGGACATCGATGGTGATCGGCTGGTCGACCCCGACGGCGACCGAATGGCTGCCTTTCGGATGAAGCACTTCCCAGGCGGTCTCGTTCGAACCGGGGGTCAAATCATGAAGTGCCTGATTGAGCTCGCGCAGCGGCATTTCGCTGAGGTCGAAGACCCTCGACGCCCGGTTCTGCTCATGGCCTTGCTCGCGGGCCGCCTTGGAGACATTGATTGCTGGCATGAACTCAGTGCTCCCAGAAATAGACGGTTGCGGGCTCGGGTTCCCAGACCCTCGCATTGTCTATGCCGGGCAGTTTGGTGAGCGCGCGATATTCCGAGCCGAAGGCGACATACTGGTCGGTCTCGGCCATGACGGCAGGTTTGCAGGCGATCGGATCGCGCACCACGCCAAAGCCGTTCTTGGTGCCGACGACGAAGGTGAAGAAGCCGTCGAGGTCGCTCAGCGTGCCTTCCAGCGCCTCGCCGAGATTCTTGCCATGCGCCATCTGCGAGGAGAGATAGGCGGCCGCGACCTCCGTGTCGTTCTCGGTCTCGAATTTCATGCCTTCGCGGATCAGCTCGCGGCGGACATTGTTGTGATTGGACAGCGAACCATTGTGCACAAGGCACTGGTCGGCGCCGGTCGAGAACGGATGCGCGCCCATTGTTGTGACAGCCGATTCGGTCGCCATGCGGGTATGCCCGATGCCGTGCGTGCCGGTCATGCTGCGGACGTCGAAACGATCGACGACCGCCTCCGGCAAGCCGACTTCCTTGTAGATCTCGACAACGTCGCCGGCACCCATGATGCGGATATCCGGGCGAAGCGTCTGAATGGCCTCGCGCGCTTCATCGATCTTGGCGGGGGTGGTCCTGACGACGGCATGGGTCGACTTCACTGCAATGCTGACCGGGGCTCCGATGGCCTTGGCCAGTTCGGCGTCGAGGCCGCGGAAGTCGCGCTCCGGCTTTGCCGACTGGATGGTGATTTTGGCCTCGTTGCCTGTTGGCGCGCCGTAGATGGCGATGCCGGCGCTGTCGGGACCGCGATCGCTGAGCGAGATCAGCATCTGCGACAGCATTGAGCCGAGCTGGGGCTCGAGCGACTTGTCTTTCAAAAACAGTCCGACGATTCCGCACATGTCAGGCTCCTGAGATGAGGTATGATTTAGGTGCTACCAGCTTCATAAGTCGAATTCAACTCGCATGAAAGTTTTTTTCATCTTGGACAAGTCGTCTGGGGCAAAAAAAGCCCCCCACGACCCCCAGGTGGGTTTATTGAGGTGGATAGACATTATTGTTTAATGTAACGGGCGATGCCCCGCCAAAAAACGTTCGAATTAAACGTTATAGAGG
>NZ_JAMYNS010000013.1:0-188642 GCF_040319125.1 Mesorhizobium sp. M0938
CGAGATTCGCGGGGACCGCTCGCTCGATGACTTTGTCGCCACTGTCGAGGCTGTTCTCGAATGAACGGTGAACTTGTCAGTGTCACTTCAGTGTCCCGCCAGTTTACCTCGTTCGCAAGTCTATTGGGCGACTTGTCTATTGGGCGACTTGGGACACGGCTGACATCAGCTCCTGCGGGCTTGGCGCCGCAAACATGTATCGCCCACCCTCTGGAACCTCCGTGAAGCTCCAGCGGACGATCCCCTGCCGGTCCAGTAGGAACTGACCGACCAGTTGTCCGTGTCCCGTTGCCATCATCTGCTCGTCGGCTTCGGTCAGTTCGTAAGGGTCCTTCTTGCCGAGGATTTCGCCGGCCGCCAGAGGATCCATAGGACCGGGCAACTCGCTCGGTATGTCGACCCGCATATCCTTTACCGCTGCCATCGAAACCTTGTACGGCCAGTTCGTCTCGTTTTGAGTGAATTCGAGATTGGGAAGTCCGAAAGCACGATGTGAAGCGCGTTCAGGGTCGGAGGCCGCGAGCAGATTCGGTATCGGGTGGTAGCGGAAATAGAGACGCGCCCGTTCGATCGGCGTGTTGACCACCGTCAGGCTCTCCACGCCCTTTTCGCGCAGTTCCGGATCAAACCGCGCCTGGGCGGCGATATGGCGCCGGCAAAACGCACAATGCAGACCTCGAAACAGGCCGACCAGCACCGGTTTTTGTCCACGAAAGTCGTCAAGCGCAATCTTGCCTTCCTGGGTAATGGCGTCGAGAACCAAGTTCGGCGCACGGTCGCCCGGCTGAAGCGGTACCAAGTCACCACGCGCGGACATTTCCAACCTCCAACCCGGCTAGTCGAGAAAAGGCAGCACCACAAGCGCTTCCGGGTCGAGCCCGTGCTGGGCGCATATTCCCTGCGCCAGGGAAAAGTAGCGTTCGGCCTCGGCCAGATTGTCGAGGTCGAGATTAAGCGTTGCGAGACCATCATAGCACGGAAACAGCAGTTGGGGCTCGCCCGTTTCGCGGGCTACGTCGAGTGCTTCGTGGAACAAGCCAACCGCCAGTTCCGGACGGCCGTTGCACTGGTGGATCTGCCCAAGCACGATCAACGGCACCGGCAGATGCTCGCGCTGGTCGAGCGCCCGGTCGATCTCGATCGCCTTCTCGGCAGCAGGCACGCCCTCCGTTGGACAGCGATCCGTGAAAGTACAACAAGCGACCGCCAGATTGGCGAGGAGGCGCGCCTGGAAACCCAAATCACCAATATGGCGGGCCACTTCAAGACCGCGCCGACAGACCTCCATCGCCTGTGCCGGATCGATGGTCGTGTAAAGCACGCCGAGATTGGTGTAGCCGCGGCAGGCCGCGCCCAGTAGACCGGCGGCTTCGGCCAATTCGATGCTACGTTCAACCTGACGTACGGCTTCACGGTTTTGCCCGAGACGAGCCAGCGCAACAGCCTTGGTATTAAGCGCCTCGGCGGTCACGAGAGTGGCATCGCGCCCTACCTCGGAGACATGCTCCGTTGTCAGAGAGCGTACGCAATCCAGCGCCGCGTCTGCCCATTTTGCCGCGAGCGCGTGATCTCCGCTACGGAACGCCTGTCGGCCACGTTCTTGCCAGAGATGCGCCTGCTCGATCGGGGCATCCGCTCCATCGAGGAGCGCTGCCGCTTCAGCATAGCGGGATTCTGCGTTGTCCCGCTTGCCGACGTCCCAGAGCAGCCGACCGATCTTACGCAAAACGCGCGCCGACGCGACACGATTGGCTGACTCGCGGTATGCCTGCAACACCGTCTCGTAGTGGTGGTGCGCGATCTCGCGGCGGCCTGCCGGGCCGCTCAAATCGGCAATGCGCTCTGCAATTGCCAGTTTGAGCGGTGTTTGCCCGATCGCGCTCAACGCAGTCAGTGCTCGCTCGTAGAAACGAAGGGCGTCGTCGTTGGCGTATATCATGCGAGCGCGATCGCCCGCTGCCTGCAGGTAATGCGCGCCTCTCTCCCGCTCGGCGCTCTGTGCGAAATGATGACCGAGCACAGCCAAATCCTCGAGCCGTTCCGGCTTGTCGCCGCACAGTTGCTCCATGGCAGCACCGACCCGCCCGTGGATGTCCGTCCGGCGTTGCAGGAGCAGATTCTGGTAGATCACGTCCTGCAGCAATGTTTGCGTAAAGCGGTAGCTTTGCGACGAGACCGAGCCTGATCCGGCAACTTCCTCGATGATTTCCGCATCGCAAAGCAGTTCACAGCCGGCTTCCAGCCGGCCCGGATCGGCTGTCACGGCTTTCAGAAGTGTGGCATCGAAGCGTGGGCCGATTACCGCGGCTTCCTGGGCCAACCGGCGCACCTCTGGGGGCAGCCGGTCGACGCGAGCAAGCAACATTGCCTGGATAGTGGCGGGAATGCCGGTTGCGACATCGCCCGACACAGTCCGCCATCGCTGGCCCTCGCGCATCAGTACACCGCGATCGACAAGGCCGCGAACGATCTCCTCGACAAAAAGCGGGTTGCCGCCCGCGCGCTCGAGGATCTGGTCGAGAAGCCCTCCCGCGGAGTTTACCCAGCTCTCGCCAAAAAGCGCCGCCAGCAGGCTGCGTCCGTCTTCTTTGTTGAGCGGCGAAAGCCTGAGCGCTGTGTGACTGACCCGACTTGAGTCGAGTTGGGCGTCGTCCGGCGCCGGACGATGCGTGGCCAGCACCATCAACCGCGTGCGTTCCAACCTGTCCATCACGAAACGCAGTGCCTCGAGCGACACGGCGTCGGCCCAGTGCAGGTCTTCGACGACTATCAACAGCGGCGACAACGCAAGCCGCCGTTCGATGATTGTGCGGACTGCGTAGAGAATTTGCCGCCGCAGCTGCTCGGGCTCGACATGCTGCAAGGTGGCATCGGGGTCGCCAAGGCCAAGCACATGGTAGAGCAAAGGCATCAGTCGCGTCGCCTCCTCGCCCTGCAGGCCGAGATCGGTAAGCAAGCCTGCGAGCTTCCCCCGCATTTCGTCTCCATTGTCGTTCTGCATCATCCCGGCAGCGCTGCGCACCACTGCGCCCAAGGCGCCAAATGATTGTTCGCCCAGTGGTGAGCAGGTGGCTAGCCGCACGGCGACGTTGCGAAAACGATCCTCGTCGCCGACGCGGGCGACGAACTCCTTCACCAGCCGCGATTTGCCGATACCGGCTTCTCCGACGAGGCGGACAAGTTGGGCCGAACCGCTGCACGCCTGGTCAAGGCTTGCCATCATTCTATTGAGCTCCGCACCACGACCTATTATCGGCGCACTGAGGCCGATCGCCTCGAGCCCACGCGCGGCACGCGGCGCCGCAAGCGGTGCATCCAGTCGATGGACGAGCACACTGCCAGCCTTGCCGCGAAACACGACATCACCCAGCGACTCGTAAGAGAAGGCATGCCGGGTCAGCCTGTGAGTGAGCTCGCCTACCAGCACCTCACCCGGTGCGGCCAGTGATTGCAGGCGTTGCGCCGTATTCACTGTGTCGCCGGTCACCGAATAGGATTTGGCGGTGCCGATGCCCAATCCACCAGTAACGACGGGACCAGTGTTTATGCCGATGTGGAGTAACAGAGGCGAGCCGGAGTGGAAGGTGCTTTCGCCGAGCCGCGCCGTCCGGGCGATCATGTCGAGAGCGGCGCGAAGCGCACGTTCCGGATCGTCCTCATGCGCAACCGGCGCACCGAACAAGGCGAGCAGTGCATCGCCGATGAATTTGTCGACGAAACCACCGAAGTTTCGCACGGCCGCAGTCAATTCCTTGAACAGTTCATTCTGCAGCGCTTGCGTGACCTCGGGGTCGAGCTGCTCGCTGAGTGTCGTGAAGCCACAAAGGTCAGCGAACAGAACTGTTACGGTCCGACGATCGGCGTCAGAGACGGGATGCAGGCCATCTTCGCTTTCGATGTTCGGGCGCAGCGACGGAGTTCGAGAAGGCGGCACAACGGTCCGGCTTGGTGTGGGAGCAGGCCTTTCGACGGTTTTTGCGGGCGCACCGACGCTTGCCCCGCATTTCGGACAGAACTCGAAATCAGGTGCGCAGGGGTAGCCGCAACTAGCGCATGGCACGGGCTGGCGCCTGCCACACCTCGGACAGAAAGCGTAACCGCCCTCAACCTCGAAACCGCAGCCCGAGCAGTCCATAGGACATGACCTCACAAGGGGCCGTGACGGCGTGATCTCGCTACGCACTTCACGACCAGGGTATTTCACAAGGATGAACCGATAACCGTCGACCAGCAAGCGGCAGCACAAATGGGCATCAAGCGATCAGTATGGGTGGCGTGGCAGAGTGTTGCCGATCAGGCGGAAGCCGTCGTCGAAATCCCGAAAGGCATCAGCGCCAAGGAAGCGGCCGGATCAGACGCCAGAGGCTCACCCATAGATCGCCGTCGCTTGCGGTTGCGTACAGAAAATCAACCTGAAGTAAGGCTCAGCTCGCCTTGATCTTTGCCTGGCCGATCTTGCGCCATCGGGCGTTTTCGCGAACCAGTTTCAGGTCGTCGGTCGTCTCGGCAAATGTCCGCGAACGGTATTGCCGGAGCAGGTCCGGGAAGAGCGCCCCTTCCGGCAGGCCGGCAAGCTGCTCGCGGACCGAGATCTTTTCATCGATGACCCGCATGCCCCAGGCATTCTCCCGAACCTGCAGCTCCGCAGCCAGATCGCGCTCTTCCGGCGAGTTTTCATCTAGCGCAGCCAGCAGGATAGAGTGGAAAAGCGCTACATAACCAATCTGTCTCAGGCCGCCCACAACCCGCACGCGCGGCAATATGGCAAGGACGAGGAACATCAGGAACAAGTTCGGCAGCAGCACGCCGTCCAGCAGCGCCTGCCTGAGATGCGGCCGCTCGAACGGGATGGAAAGACCATGCGGCCTGTCAGGCTCGATCAGGTGCCCGTTCTCGAGGACAAGCTTGCGCACGCGCTCCTCGCGGACGCCCCAGAAATAGGCCGTGGCATTGGGCAGGAATCTGCCAAATGGGCTCGATGCGACCGCTTGCAAGGCACATTCAAGACGCTGGCGCCTTGCGGGCTCGGTGAGCAGCCTGGAAAGAAGGCTGCCATCATGTTCTAGATGCCGCGCCACGACAGCCGCAGCGAGCCGATCATCGATGAAAACCGGCAGGGCCATGCCGGAACGATCCCAATCGGCGACCAAATCCTCGTTAAGGGCTGTAAGGGCATCGGCGGCGGTTCCAAACACCTTGTCCTGACTGGCAAGCAGTGTGCCCAGCCAGCGGCTGGCATCGGTTTCATCGCCCACCGCTTCGAGCGCGCGCTTGTTGAGGGAGACGGGACCGGCCGCGCAGGCGCTTTTGCGGCACAGTTTGTGGCGCCCGATGCCAAACAGGTTGACCTTGTCGTCGCCGACGTCGAGCCATCCCGGCCCCTCCCGGCCAATTGTCTCCATGGTCATCGTCGTTCCCATGAAGCCGAAGAAGGCCGACAGCCCGTTTTCGACCGCTCCGAGCCAGGCAAGCAGGAGGGCATCGAAGGTGATCCGGTCCATCAGAAGCAGGCAGTGCAGGCCGGACTGAATCACCGGTCTGTGCTCGAATTCTTCGAGGGCCCTGCCGATCTCTTCAGGCTGCATGATCACCGCAAGGCGCTGATGCAGGACTTCGCGCAGGATCGAGCGGGCAGCGATCGCCGGGCCCGATGCAGGCCTTGCCACCGGCCGCCACAGATGACGAGCATAATCGGAAACCGGTGCATTCCAGTTCTGCTCGATGTCACGTACGACTTCCGGGCAGAGCAGCGACAGCACAGCCAAAATTTCCACCGGAGGCGCAGGGGTTGGGTCGGCGGTCATTGGTCCCGTCTAGCCGCTTGCGGTGCAAACGCCAAGTGAGACCAGACTTGCCGGATGCGGCCGCCCACACATAGATCATCAACTAAACAGCGGATCTCAGAACCGCAGCCGTGCCATGCTCAGAAGATCGTGGTACTGCCCGTCGGTAAAACCGGCCTTCACATGCCGGCCTTCGACCTCGAAGCCGTGGCTTGTGTAGAGACGGACGGCCGGTTCGTTGTCGGCATAGACGGTCAATTCGACCCGCTTCAGAGCGCGCCAGTTGTCGGCCACGTCAAGCAGCGCGCCAAGTATGGCAGAGCCGATGCCCTTGCCGACAAAGGCATCGTCAAGGCCGATATTGATCTCGCCGATATGCGAACGGCGCGGCGAACCCTGCACGACCAGGCTGCCATGGCCGACGACCTTGCCGTCCAGCTCTGCAACGATCCAGGTGGTTTCCTGTCCGGACTTAGCGATGCGCCGCTCCACCTGCTCCACCATCTCGAAGGGCATTCTGAGCGTGCCCCAGCGGAAGCCCGGCATGTTGAAGATAGCGCAGAGCGCCTCCGCATCGCTTGGCCGGACGGCCCGGAGCTGCGGCTGGATTTTCCCTTGGGATGGCGAGGTCGTGCTGGTCATGGCGCTCCTGGCGAAGGCAATCGGCCCGGCACGATGCACCGGACGTCACCTAAAAATCCAGCGTCTCTGCAACCTATGATTCCGATTGCGAGCTAAAATACCGGGAGGCGGCGTAGAGTTTGAAGACGCCGCTGATGCCGATCCAGCCGAAAAGGGCGAGCCAGCACAATGTCCCGGTCGCCGTCCAGTCGATCCGGTGCACCGCAGCGTCGGTGATGACGACGCCAAGGATGGCAAGCAGGCCAACCAGAAACTGCGCTAGGCCGAGCACCAGCAGTTCCTCGCGCGGCGTGCTTCTCCAGACGAGATACACACCGCCCGCACCGGCGAGGAAGATAGCGCTATAGACCTGAGCGTGAAAGGCATCGACCGGCCATGGCCAGATGCTGCTGAATGTCAGGGGGAACAGCAATAGGCCGACGCCATAAAGCCCGAGGATCGCCGATTCTACCGGCATGTAGCCGCGCCATGCGGGGTTTAAGGTCACGCCTTTTGCATAAGGGCGCCCCCTGGTCCGCCACAGAAACAGCCCAGATACCGCGACCGAAGCAAGATAGACCAAAAACCAGAGCCAGGGCGCTTTGCGCTCGAAGTTGAAATAGCCGAGATTGATGAACGAAGCCACCGAGACGATGACGGTGAAGATGAAGGCCATGACGAGCACGAGCCTGCCGGGCGACCAGCGGTTCCACACCAGCAGCGCCGCCATCACGACCATTTCGGCGGTGTAGAAGCCGCCGAGGAAGCGGGCATTGAACGGCGTGACGGCCCAAGGCCAGCGCGGCTTGACCAGCACCGGCGCGAAAAACAGGCCGGCGCCTACGATGAGGACGATGATGACCCCCACTGAAAAAAGGCGCAGGGCCGCGGGAAATGGCGGATTGTCGGATGTCGGCATGGGGGAAAGTCCCAGAGATGAATTCCCCATGGACTTATCATAATGCCGCTTGCGGCCGGTGAAAATCCGCCCGAATGGAAATTGAACTGTCACCGGCTTATCCATTCGAATGGCCGTACGGTCCGTTTCGAAGTAAGATGGAGCGCTCGGACCGAAAACCGGTCCGGCCAACACGCCTCTAGGGTGCATTTCCCGGAGCCTGCATGATGAACGAAGCTCAGGATCTATTCTCGCTTCTGCGCCAATCGACCGATGTCGATCCACTGGCAATCGACGCGATCAAACGAACCATCGAGGAGGGCAACGACCGCGAGCTTTGTCGCATCAATGCGCCCGCCTTCGCCAGCAAGCATGGCCTCGACGAGGAGCGCGCCATAAGCGCCTTTCTCCATGCGGCACGGGTGGGCATCTTCGACATTTCCTGGAATGTTCTATGCCCCGGCTGTGGCGGCGTGCTTGACACCAACGCCACGCTGAAAACCTTGCAGAAGGACGAATACACCTGCGCACTGTGCTCCGAGGGCTATTCTGCGACCCTCGACGAGATGGTCGAGGTGACATTCACCGTCAGCCCCCGCGTGCGTAGGATTGCCGCCCACAATCCACACGAATTGCCGTTGATGGAATATTTCCGCCAGATCTACTGGGGGTCCGGCGTCGATCTGCCGGAAGAGGATTTCGCGAAAAAGATGGAAGCGTTCTCGCTGGAGGATATCGAGCTTGCCCCCGGTGAAAAGGCGGTTCTGCCCATACAGCTTCCGTCTGAATTCGTCATCGTCTTCGAGCCGGTCACCCATTCAGTGCAGTTCATCGACGGGAAGGGCGAACCAACAAAAGAGCGCCGAAGCCTCTCTTTGGTGTTCGACCGCGACCATGTCCAGAACCAGACGCTGGAGATGCAACCCGGCCCGTTGCGCATTTCGCTGGAGAACAGGACCGATGCCCGCGTGCTGCCGACGGTCTTCATCGCCGGCCAGGAATTGCATGATTTCCTGGGCAAACGCCGGCCCTTCCTGACCGCCAAGCGCCTGCTCACCAACCAGACTTTTCGCGATCTCTATCGCACGGATACACTCGACATCAACCAGCGCCTGAAGATCACCAGCCTGACCTTCCTGTTCACTGACCTGCGCGGATCGACCGAGCTTTACGAGCGGGTGGGCGATCTTTCAGCCTTCGATCTCGTGCGCGAGCATTTCCAGGTTCTGCACGAGATCGTCGCGGCGGAGGCTGGCGCGGTGGTGAAAACGATCGGTGATGCGGTGATGGCGACCTTCGCGACGCCTGATCGTGCGATTGCTGCGGCCCTCAGAATGCGCGATGCCATGCGTGAGCTCAACGACAAGAGCGGGCGTGAGGATCTGCTGCTCAAGATCGGAGTCCATGCCGGCCCCTGCATCGCCGTGTCCATGAACGAGCGGCAGGACTATTTCGGCCAGACGGTCAACATTGCTTCGCGGGTCCAGAACCTTGCCAACGCACAGGCGATCTTCGCCACTCGTGCGGTGGTTGACGACAATCTCACCGCCGATCTGCTGCACAGGAACGCACTGACGCCCGTGCCCCACGAGGTATCGCTGCGCGGCATTGAGCGGGAGATAGCAGTCTATACGATTCCCTGAAAAACTTGGCCCCTGAAGATTTGGCCCCTGAAGATTTGGGTCGTCTCGGCCCCTCAGACGCGCCTGCAGAGGAAATAACGATCGGCGGGCTCCGAAGTCGGCGGCGGGAGGCGTTGCAGCAGGGGATGATCGAGCGGCGTGCCACTGACCGCGAAGCCGCCGACGCGAAGCATGCGCGCAATCAGATCGGGAAGCCAGGTAGCGGTCACTGCATCGCGATCGTCATAGCCGGTGCCGATGTCGGCATGAACAAGAGCGGCGTCGATGCCAATGAACTTGCGGGCCGTCTCGCGTATTTCGCCGAGCACGAGGTTTTCAGCTTCGGGAATTGAGCTGGCGTGTGCGCCAACTTCGCGGTCGAACACCACGATCCGGCGCCCGGGCAGGCGCTCGCGCAGATGGTGGAACGTCCGGCCATTGCCGAGGCCGAGCTCGAGCACAAGCCCCTCCATCTTCGCCACCTCGGGGCAGATTTGATTGAGAATGTCGCGCTGTGCGGTCATCCTGCTGATGAAGTTATCAAGGCGACTCATATGCGATTTATGTCCTGAACCAGCAGCCCCGATCGAGGCTTGCCGCATATAGAGGCGAACGACAAACCCTGCAATAACCCAACCGGCCGCCGACAAGCGTCATACCGGGCGCAGTCGTCGGCAGGGCCGCGCGGCGGAACAGCGATCTCACTTGTAGGGGTCCGCGGCGTCCCGTAAGCCGTCGCCGAGGAAGTTGAACGCCATGATGACGAGAATGACGGGGAGCATCGGCAAAAGCAGCCATGGATAGAACGCGATGACGCTGACACTGCGCGCCTCGGTGAGCAGGATGCCCCAGCTGGTTATCGGCGCCCTCAGGCCGAGCCCGAGGAAACTCAGCGCCGTCTCGCCCAGGATCATGCCGGGGATGGAGATCGTCGCCGTCGCGATCAGATGCGACATGAAGCCGGGAATGAGATGCCGCCCGATGATGCGGCTGCTCCTGGCGCCCATCAATTGCGCGGCCAGAACGTAATCCTCCTCGCGCAAGGCTAAAAGCTTTGAACGCACGGCCCGCGCCAGTCCGGTCCAGTCGAGCAGCCCGAGGATCACGGTGATGCCGAAATAGATCAGGATCGGACTCCAGGTTATCGGCATGATCGCCGCCAGGGCCAGCCATAGCGGAATACTGGGGATCGATTGCAGAACTTCGATTATCCGTTGAACGATCAGGTCGAAGATACCGCCGTGATAGCCGGCCAGTCCGCCGATGACAATGCCGAGCAGGAAGCTGAAACTGATGCCGACGAGGCCGATTGTCAGTGAAATGCGTGCGCCATAGATGATGCGCGAGAGCACATCGCGCCCCAGCCTGTCAGTGCCGGCTAGAAAGAGCTGGCCGTTTTCGGCAGGGCAGACAAAATGCCTGTCACCTTCGATCAAGCCCCAGAACTGATAACTGTCGCCCTTGCAGAAGAAACGGATCCGCTGAACATCATCCTTTTTCTCGATGTAGTTCCGCTTGAGCGTGTCCATATCCAGCGTCATCTGGCGGCCATAGACGAACGGACCGACGAATTGGCCGTCGTGGAACAGGTGCACCCGCTGCGGCGGCGAATAGATGTAGTCCATGTTGCGCGTGTGCAGATTGTAGGGCGCCAGGAACTCGCAGATCAGTATCCCGAAATAAAGCGCTGCCAGGAATATGCCTGATATAACGGCAACCCGGTGCTTCCGGAATTTCCACCACATCAGCCGCAACTGCGACGCCTGAAAGACCTTCGACTGCTCCGGCGTCATCGCCTCGACCGACTGCAGGTCAAAGGGCGCGGTGGAAACGTAGTGCTGCAGTGGAGCACCCGGAGCGGGCAGGGGTGAATGCGTGTTCATTTGGTGCTGCCGCCCTGCAAACGAATTCGTGGATCAAGCAGCGCCAGCGCCAGGTCGGAAATCAGGACACCGATGACCGTCAGGAAGGCGAGGAACATGAGGAACGACCCTGCCAGATACATGTCCTGGCTTTGCAGCGCCTTGATCAGCATCGGCCCGGTCGTTTCCAAAGACAGTACGATCGCCGTGATTTCGGCGCCGGAGATGATGGCCGGCAGGATAGAGCCGATGTCGGAAATGAAGAAATTGAGCGCCATGCGCAGCGGATATTTGACCAGCGCCTTGAACGGATGAAGTCCTTTGGCGCGCGCCGTCACGACATATTGCTTGTGTAGTTCGTCGAGAAGATTGGCGCGCAGCCGCCGGATCATGCTTGCCGTGCCTCCGGTGCCGATGATCAAGACCGGAATCCAGAGATGGGCGAGGATCGACTTCGCCTTGGCCCAGCTCATCGGCTCGCCGAGATATTGCTGGTCCATGAGATGGCCGATGGATGTGCCGAACCAGATGTTGGCGAAATACATCAGGATCAGCGCCAGCATGAAGTTCGGAATGGCAAGGCCGAGAAGGCCGAAGAAAGTCAGGCCGTAGTCGCCCCAGCTGTATTGATGCGTGGCGGAGTACATGCCGATCGGAAAGGCGATGAGCCAGGTGAAGATGATCGTGACGAAGGAAACCAGCACCGTCAGCCACATTCGGTCCCCGACGACGTCGCGAACCGGCAGCTCATATTCGAAGGAATAGCCGAAATCGCCGTGCAGCATCCCGCCGACCCAGTAGAAGTAGCGAATGACCGGTGGCTGGTCGAAACCATATTCCTCGCGCATCATCTCGATGCGATCGGAATCCACCGCTTCGCCCTGAGCCCGAAGCTCGGCAACATAACTGTCGAAATAATCGCCTGGTGGAAGTTCGATGATGGTGAACACCAGTGCCGATATGACCAGCAGTGTTGGAACCATCACGGCGATGCGCCAGACAAAATATCGAAGCACGCTCAGGTGTCTCCAAGCCAGAATGTATCCGGCATGTAGACACCGAAATAGGCGGTCGGGTCGTAGCCGTAGAGCGCCTTGTCAGGCAGATTGCGCAGCCGCGAGGACACCAGAACCGGCTGATGCGTTCCGTTCACGGTGCCGATCGAAAACACCTGATCGGTGTAGATCGACAGCATTGAATTCCAGATTTCGGCGCGCTCCGTGGTTTCGGTCGATGCGTTCCAGCGCTTGAGTAAACCCATCAACTCGACCACTTCAGGAAGATCGGGCGCCTCACCCATCTTGCCGTGAGATAAGTAGTAAGCACCCCAGAGCGGCCATTGCAGCTGGTCGTCGATGGTGGGGGCCAGCTGGTACGGGTTCATGTCGGCGGTCGGCACGCCATTGTCGATGCCCGACCACATCGACATCATGACCTGGCCGCCAAGCGCGCGGCTGCGGAAGATATCGCGCTGCGAAGTCCGGATGAACAGGGCGATGCCGATCTTGCGCCAGTGATCGGTGATGAGTTCGAGCGCGTCGGTTTCCAGCGTGCTTTCGCCGGCCGTTTCCACGATGACCTGCGCAGGGCGTCCATCGGGAAGTATCCGCAGGCCGTCATCGTCACGCGTCTGTAGCCCGACCTCATCGAGCAGGGCATTGGCCTGGTCGGGATCATGGGCAACCCAGGCTTTCGCGAATTCCGGCCGATAGAGCGGGCTCTCCGGCAGGACCGTATCGGCACTTTCCTGCGCCAATCCGTAGAACACAGCCATATTGATCTCGCGCCTGTCTACGGCGAGCGAAAGGGCGCGGCGCACGCGCACGTCACGAAGAAGGCCACGCCACACTTGGTCGGAACAATTCAGATTGGGCAGCAGCGCCAGCCGCGAACCCTGTGTGCGTTTCCACAGATGCATCTTCACCGGGTAGCGCTTCTCCGCGTCCTTAAGGAAGGAGTAATCGCTGAAGTCGATCCCCATGCATTGCAGGTCACTCTCGCCCGCACCGGTCTTGGCGGAGATGATTGCCGACGAGCTGACATTCATGACGATCCGGTCGACATAGGGCAGTTGCCGGCCATTCTCGTCTATTCGATGAAAGAACGGGTTGCGCTCGAAGACGAATTGCTCGGCCGGCGGTTTGGTCCGGTTCTGCCAGGGATCGAGCGTCGGCAGTTCCGGATTCTCCGGGCGATACTGCCGCGACATGCGGATATGCAGGAGCGTCCATTTCTTGGCCCGGTTCTCCTTCATTAGGCCGGCGAGCCGGAATGGATCCTGGTATTTCTTGTGGAACTGCTTGAGATAGGCGGCCGGCAGAACAAGCGATAGCGGCGAAGCAGCAGCGAGCTTGGGCAGGAAGTCGGGATTGGGCGCATCCCAACTATAGCGGACCGTCAACGGATCGACGATCTCGAAGCGTGGCGGCCTGCCGTCCGCCAATAGGGTCGGGGCAAGCCCGCCTTGCGAAAGCTCATCGTTCAGCCAGACATCTTCCCAGCAATAGCGAAAATCCTCCGGCGTCAGCAGGCTACCGTCAGACCATTTATGCCCTTCCCGAATCTTGAAAGTGAAGACGCGATCATCTGCTACGTCGAAACTTTCGAGAATGTCGGCTTGCAAGTTAAGCTTTTCGTCATAGCCGACCAGGCGAGCATACCCGTAGATGGTCATCATCCGGATATCTTTCTGGCTGCCGATGATCGTGCGCAGCGTGCCGCCATACTGGCCGGGCTGCCGGTCCATCGCGGCGAGGTTCAACGCGCGCGGGCTCTTGGGCAGGCGTTCGGCGAGCGCTGGCAACGCCTTGGCCTTCAGCTGCGGCTGAAGAAATTCCGGCTCCAGGTCGCCGGCACGCGACGTGCCCGGCAGAAATGCCGAAGCCATGAGTCCAAGGACGGTGCGCCGGCTGATCAATGGCGTAACTCGCCGACATCGGCCGTACGCCGGGCCAGCACGAGGTGGCCGCCGCCAAGGTCGAGCGACGACAGCATATCCTCGTCGCCTTCCTCGCGGAATTGCGGTCCCCATGCGCTGGTGTCGGAAGCGCCGCCGAGCTTCAGCGCCTTGAAATCCATCGGCCTGTCGAGATCGGGGAAAGGTACTGCGGCGACCAGTGAGCGAGTGTAAGGGTGGACCGGTTTCCTAAGCAGAATTTCGCGCGGCGCGAGCTCGACGATACGCCCGCCGCACATCACCGCGATGCGGTCTGCCATGTAGTCCACCACCGCCAGGTTGTGGGATATGAACAGGTAGGTCAGACCCAGTTCCTTCTGCAGGTCCTTCAGAAGGTTCAGGATCTGCGCCTGGACAGAGACATCGAGTGCCGAAACCGGCTCGTCGCAGATCAGGAGTTCAGGCCCCAGCGCCAACGCGCGCGCGATGCCGATACGCTGACGCTGCCCGCCGGAGAAACTGTGCGGATAACGTTTGATGAAGCGCGGATCGAGCCCGATTGCCTGCATCAGGCTCTTGACCGTGGCAAGTCGGGACGCGGTATTGCCACGTTGATGGATTTCCAGCGGCTCGCTCAAGATGTTCTCCACCGTCATGCGAGGTGAAAGCGACGAAACCGGATCCTGGAAGACCATCTGGATTTTCGCGCGCAGCATGCGCAGGGCGTCTCCCTCGGCTTCCAAGACGTCGATCGGACCATCGCGGCCGTTGAAGATCACAGAGCCGCCGCTAGGGGTGACAGCCCGCATGAGGATCTTGCTGACGGTGGTTTTGCCGCAGCCGCTTTCGCCGACAAGACCCAGGCACTCACCCCGCCTGATATCGAAGCTCACGCCGTCCACGGCGCGAACAGAGGTTTGATGATCTCCGCCGAACCATCCCGACTTGCGGATGGTGAAGGTCTTTGCCAGATCCCTGACCGACAGCAGGATGTCGTCCGGCCCCGTCGATACCGGCGCCGTCTGCTTGCCGAGCAGGTTCCCGACATTCACCGGCACCTCGCGGAGCGCCTTCAGCCTTTCGCCAGGCTTCAGGTCGAAATGCGGAACGGCTGCCATCAGGCCCTTCAGGTAAGGGTGGCCTGGCCGGCGGAATATCGCCTCCACAGGCCCCGCTTCCATGATCTCGCCATGGTACATGACCACCACCTCGTCGGCGACATTGGCGACCACGCCAAGGTCGTGCGTGATCAGCAGCATCGCCATGTTCAGCTTCGTCTGAAGCTCGCGCAGCAATTGCAGGATTTGCGCCTGGATGGTGACGTCCAATGCCGTCGTCGGCTCGTCGGCGATCAACAGGGCGGGCCGGCAGATAAGCGCCATGGCGATCATGGCGCGTTGACGCAATCCTCCCGAAAGTTCAAAGGGATACATGTCATAGGCGCGCTTGGGGTTGGGAAAGCCGACAAGGCCGAGCATTTCCTCGGTCCGCGCCTTGCGCTCCACCCGAGCCATGGGCGTATGAATCTGCAGGGATTCGCTGACCTGATTGCCGATCGTGTGCAGCGGCGACAGTGATGTCATCGGCTCCTGAAAGATCTTGCCGATGCGGCGGCCTCTCAACGCCCGGATTTCGGGTCCGTCACGCGGCATCTGCAGGATGTCCTGCGTCGTGCCAGGCTTTTCAGGATCGGAAAACAGGATGCGGCCGCGAACATGGGCTGTGTTCGGCAAAATGCCCATCACTGCCTGGCTAAGAACCGATTTTCCGGAACCGGACTCGCCCACAAGCGCGGTAACCTTGCCGGGCAGGACGCGAAGATTTGCACGCCTGACGGCATGCAATGGTCCCCCGACAATGGCAAAAGAGATGCCAACATCCTCTATCCGCAGCAGATCAACGCCCGAATTCATTCGCACCCCAGCCCCACTCTGGCAGGTCCAGAAGGCGAGACTAGCGTATTGCGCGCCTAGAGCAACTTGGATTCGGAACAGTCGCCGGTTCCCTGGCGGACCCGGCGGCCGGACTGCATACCAAAGGTGTTCGGATCAGATCGTGGTGGCGGTTACTGGAGCTTCCTCGGGTCGCCCGCCGACAGCCGCGCGGCATCGCGATGAAGCAGCATGACCTGCTCGGCGTCCGATATCCGGTCGTGAATCGGCGCAGCGTCTTCATCGAGTGCGAGAGCACCCGACAGATCGGGCGAAAGCACCGTCAGCTTCTGCTTGATACCAGCCAGTTCCTCCTTGCCGAGCGTCAGCCAGCTGTTGGCGCCGCAATAGCCGGCAAAGTCTTTGCTGGCGAGAACGCTGTGCGGATATTTCTTGGTCAGGGTCTGGAGGCGCTGGACCTCGTTTACAGCCGAGCCGAAGACAGAGAATGTGAGCCGGTCTGTAAGTCCGACGTTGCCGAACATCACGTTGCCGACATGCAGGCCGATACCAAAATTTATGTCGCTCAACCCCTGCTGCTTTCTGCGCAGGTTGAGCTCCATCATGCGAGCGCTGGCCTTGTGCGCTGCCGCAAGAGCAGCCTGGCAGGCGATCTCGGACTGCGAGCGGTGCCTTTCGCAAGGGTAGACGGCAATGAAGCCATCCCCCAGGAAACTCATGATCTGCCCGCCTTTGCGATTGAAAGGTGCAGCAATGGCATCGAAAAACTGGTTCAGCGTATCGATATAGATTTCGCGGCCGGAGGTTTCGGCAAGCCTTGTCGACCCGCGCATATCGGCCATGACCAGTGCGGCCCGGATGGTGTCGCCTTCGCCGCGCTTGATCTGGCCGTCCAGCACGCGCCTGCCGGCGTCGCCGCCGAGATAAGTGGTCATCATGTTGTCGGCGAGCTTGGTGAGCACCGCCATTTTGGTTGCAATAGCGAGATGGTTCTGGATGCGCAGCAGCGCCGAAATCATGCTGTCGCTGAAGCCTGCAGCACTGTCGGTGGACCAAGACCCCAGCATGCCCTGACTGGTGTTGCCGCCAAAGGGATGGACGAAAGCCATGTAATCGGTGACGCCCATACGTCTGAGGTCATCGAAAACAGGAAACTCTGACCGCACCGACGGGTCGAGCCGGCGCCGCAGATGGTCGAGCTTGTTGCTGAGCAGATGGTAGTATGGGCTGGTCAGGAATCTGTCAGAATGAACGCCGTTCTCACTGCGGAAGCCTTCCACTTCCAGGCCCTGGCCGCGAAGCCAGGTGAAGCCAAGCGCGTCATAAAGCGGATGAAGCATCGAAAAGCTCAAATGCACCCGCTTCAGCGGCAGGCCGGCAGCAGCCAGCCGTTCACAAAAGCCCTTAACCAATGTTTCCAGGTCGTTGCCCGCCAGCGCCGATTGGGTCAGCCAATCGGCAACCTTATCCATGAGAATGGTGGAAATTTCTGCTTGCGCTGTGCTCATGCTCTCTCGAAACCCGTCGAAGACGAGCCATCTCCTTTGATCCGCCATTCAATCGAAGTCAACAAAGCCGGCTTCGCCGACAAAAGCCGGCGAAGAATTTCCCGGATGGTCCTTGCAGGAGGGAAGCTGGCGGAAATCGCATCTATCTCCCGGAACATTATGTGGCGAGACTGCCGGCGGAGTGCAATCCCGATCCTGACATCGGGCAAAAAATTCGCCGGCTCGGCCACCGTTAGGCCTTCACCACCGTCTCTCGGGCTAGCCCGAGGCGGCCAAAAACATTGCGTGTGTCGACGATCAGAAGAGCGTGATCAGCGATCGACTGATAGTCGATCGCGTCGTGGTCGGTTGCAACGACGACAGCATCGAAATCCTTCAGGGCCGCCTCGGTCAATTCGACCGAGCGACGCCCCTTGACCGCCATATGCTCCCGTGTGGTCGGGATTTCGGTAACATGGGGATCGTGGAATTCTGCGTTGCCGCCCCATTCCTCGATGAGTTCAATGAGCCGCAATGAGGGGCTTTCGCGGATGTCGGGGACATTCTTCTTATAGGCGAGCCCGATGATGAGAATGCGCGAGCGGCTGAGCGCCTTGCCGCAGCGTCGGTCCAGCGCCTTCGCCAGTTCATCGACCACATGACGCGGCATGGCCGTGTTTATCTCTGCCGCCAGCTCGATGAAGCGGGTCGGCAGTTCGTATTCGCGTGCCTTCCACGTCAGGTAGAAGGGATCGATCGGAACGCAGTGCCCGCCAAGTCCAGGGCCAGGATAGAAAGGCATGTAGCCGAAGGGCTTGGTCTTTGCTGCCTCGATCACCTCCCAGATGTCGATGCCCATCGCACCGAGCACGACCTTCAACTCGTTGACGAGGGCTATGTTGACCGAGCGGAAGATGTTCTCCGTCAGCTTGACCGCCTCGGCGGTCGCCGTTGTGGAAACCGGAACGACGGTCTTGACCACACCCTGGTAGAAAGCCTGAACGAGCGTCGCCGCTTCAATGCCGTCACCTGCCACGACCTTGGGGATCGTCGCGACTTCAAAGCTGCGGTTGCCGGGATCCTCGCGTTCGGGCGAGAAGCCGAGGAAGAAGTCTATCTTCGACTGCAAGCCGGTTTTTTCCAGTATGGGCTTGATCACGTCGTCGGTGGTGCCAGGATAGGTGGTCGATTCCAGCACGATCAGCTGGCCGAGACGTAAACGCTTCGCGATGGTGCCTGCCGTGTTCCTGACAAAGGAGAGGTCCGGCTCTCGGTGTTTCGTCAGCGGTGTCGGAACGCAGATGATGATGACATCGCAGACGGCCAGTTCGGCAAAATCCGCAGTGGCGCGGAACCGTCCGCTCGCCATCTCGCTGGCAAGGGCTGTCGACGTCACCGCCTCAATATAGGATTGGCCGTTGTTCAGGCTCTCGACCTTCTGGGCTTCGACGTCGAAGCCGGAAACTGGGAAGCCGGCGCGTGCGATGGCAACCGCCAGCGGCAACCCGACATAACCCAGTCCGATCACGCCGACTTGCGCGGCCCGCGTCGAAATCCGGTTCAGAAGACGGTCATATGTCGATCGTGAGGTGTCCAAAAATCTGCTTTCCCGTCAATTCGGACAGACTATCCGCTCCCGTGGCGAGGTTCACCATGATCCCGAGAACATGGCCGAGGCATATTGCGGAAAATCGGTTTCCGCAAGCCGTCATCAGACCGGCACCTTCGCCTTCAGGCTTGCGGCAGCCATCGCATAGCCGCCGGCGGCGCCATCGATGAAATGAACGTGATCGCGCTGCAGCGGCGAGGCCACGAGGCATGTCATCAGGGCCGATTTCTGGCGGTGCAGGCCATAGTTGCAGATGCTCGCCGCTTCCGCCTGTTTCAGCCGGTTCTCGATCCGTTGCAACATATCCGCGTCAACGTCGATGGTCATCTTCAAGCCGTCGTCGAACTTCCGGAAATCCGAATTGCTGGCCACGTCGCGTTTGTAGATCTTCGGATCGAAATTGCCGATCGTCCAGCCATATCTATCCGTAACAGCCGTAAGCGTCATCAGGAACACTATCCATAGCTTCGACAGCCACCGCCATCCTGCCGGTGCCATGGCCCGCGCCTCGATATCGAGGCCGGCGGGCAGAAAACTGTAGCCCGGCCCGTCCACCGGCACCGGGTGGCCATCGCGTTCCTGCCTGCCGGCAAGGGCGATGATGTCGGAAGCCAGAAACTGAAAACCGCGCAGGTCGCGCAACGCCCCCGGTACGGCTATGATCGAGACGATTTCGCCATGCCGGGCTTCGATCGGGTTCCAGCGGCAGGAGAGGCCGGTCAGATCCGGCCGCGTGCCGGCCGGCGCAGGATCGATGCGGTAGCGCCCCGCTTTCATCTCGGCTTCCGCCCAACTGCCGCCACCTCCGGCGAACATGGCATAGAAGACCGCCTCGGAGGCCTGAAACCTCGCCACGCGAACGTCGAGGCCTTGCGCTCTTATATCCTTTATCGGCACGATTGCGGCACGCAAGGTCAGATCCAGTTCGTCCGCCACCCATCTCTGGACAGCCGCCAGCGCGTTGCGGGTGATCTCCAGCGCGGAGCCAGGAAATGCCACGAGCGCGCCGTCGCCGCCGAAGACAAAGGGAAGATCTTGCCTACCCAGCGCATTGAGCAGCGCCGAAATGACGCTGGCGCCGGCCATATTGACGGTTTTATAGCGCCCCGCCTCGATCGCCTTGGTCGAGCCGACGATGTCTGCGGTGGCCAGCGCCCAGCCATCGGGGAGAGGCCGATAGTTATCGATATCGGCAACGCTTTCGAACCTTGCGAAGACCGGCAAAGAAGCGACAAACGGGTCGGACGCGGCAGCTGTTTCCATGAGCATCAGATAGCACATTCCAGTGCTTGAAGGTGAAGTCGATCATGCATCGAAATTGACTTGCGCAGGCTTTCCGATGATAGGGTCCGACGATGCGAATTGCTTTCTACGCGCCGCTGAAGTCACCCAATCATCCCGTTGCCTCCGGCGACCGCCAGATGGCACGGATGCTGGTCAAGGCGCTGGAGCATGGTGGGCATAGCGTCGAACTGGCATCCGAATTGCGCTTGTATCTACGCGAACCGGAGTCGAAGAGTTTCGATGCGCTCAAGATCGATGCCCAAGAGGAGGCCGCGCGGCTGACCAAGCTTTGGGATCGTGAGGGCAAGCCCGATCTCTGGTTCTCCTATCATCTCTATTACAAGGCGCCCGACCTGATCGGGCCCGTGCTGGCGTCGGCCTTTGCTATCCCCTATGTGACAGCGGAAGCTTCCTATTCGAGGCGGCGCAACGCCGGCTTATGGGCCGATACGCAAGCATTGGTGGCGCGAGCCGTCGAACAGGCAGCGCTAAACATCTGCTTCACGCAAAGGGATCGCCAGGGACTGACAGATGCGATTCCCGACGCCGCTCTCGGTATGCTTTCGCCCTTCATCGACACATCGGTATTCCGGGAACTGCCGGCACGGGATTGTCCAACGCGCCTCGTTACCGTCGCCATGATGCGCCCGGGCGACAAAGTCGAAAGCTATCGGATGCTGGCGCAAGCACTCGGTTCGATCGGCCACCTGCGCTGGACCATGTCGGTCGTCGGGGACGGGCCTGCTCGTGACGAGGTCAAAGCGCAATTCGCCGGCTTGCCCGCCGACCGTATCGAATGGCTTGGCGCGATCGAGCCAGCCGCCGTGCCGGATGTCCTCTACAGTGGGGGAATCTATGTCTGGCCGGGTTACGGCGAGGCCTATGGCATTGCCTATCTTGAAGCACAGGCCGCCGGCCTTCCGGTGGTGGCCCAGGACATCGCCGGCGTGCCGGAAGTCGTGCGGGATGGTCAAACCGGGTTTCTCACCCCGCCGGGCGATGTGGCGGCGTTCGCTTCTGCCATTGAAAGGCTTCTGGCCAGCAACGACGAAAGAACCATCATGGCCGCGGAAGCCAGGCGTTTCATCCTCGAAGAACGTTCCCTCGATGCTGCAGCGGCGCGTCTGGCCAAACTTGTTGCGAAGATCCCGGTTTCATGACATCCGATCAGATTTGGCAGCCTTTGGTGGAAGAGCTGGCGTGCTGGCAACGGGCGAACCGCAAGGCAGAGTTCTGGCTGCGCGACGATGACGCCGTGGATCCGACGTCTGCGCTTGATCGGCTGCTCGACCTCACCGGTGAATTCGCGGTTCCGGTCACTCTGGCCGTCATTCCTGCTATGACTGATGAGAAGCTTGTCGTCCGGCTCGACGAGGCGCCGCATGCCACGGTCGCCATCCATGGCTGGGCGCACCGAAATCATGCGCCCGAGGACCAGAAAAAGCAGGAGCTCGGCGCGCATCGGCCACGCGAGGTGGTGCTCGATGATCTGGCTCGCGGATTGTCGCACGTAACCTGCCTGCACGGCGCACGTGCCGTTCCGATGCTGGTCCCACCCTGGAACAGGATCGACGCCGGCTTGGTATCCGACCTTGGATCGATAGGATTTGCGGCATTGTCGGTCTATGGGCCGCCGAAGCCGGCTTCACTGGCGGTCATCAACAGCAATGTCGACATTATGGATTGGCATGGCACGCGGGGCTGCCGCGATCATCGCCTATTGATCCAGGCTATCATCGCGCAATTGCGGCATGCATTCGATGGCGGCGAACCGGTCGGCCTGCTCACCCACCATCTCGTACATGATGAATCGGCCTGGCTTTTCCTCGAGCGGCTGTTCACAGTCACCGCACAGACTGAGGCCTGCGCATGGGTTCCGATCAGGACATTGATCGCTGGTAGAGGAAAATAGCTCAGCGCTTTTTGTGCAATGACCTTGGAAATTTGAGCGTCTGGCCATCCCGCGCGGCAAAAGCGCCGGCAAACCTGTCTTTGGCCAGTTTCTCGATCTGGTCGAGTTCATCGTCGGTGCGTGTCGGATCGTGGTGAAACAGCGCAAGCCCCCGCGCACCGGCCGCCTCGCAGAGCTTGACGCCCTGTTGCCATGTCGAGTGCCCGTTACCACGGCGGCGTTCCATTTCCTCCTCAGTGTAGGCACAATCATAAATGACGAGGTCGGCATCGTCGATCAGGCCGAGCACCGCCTGATCGAGTTTGTCCGGTTCGTGCTCAGTGTCTGTGATCACCGCCACGACGCGGCCGCCCCATTCGACCCGATAGCCTATGCAGCCGCCCGGATGGATAAGACTGCCGGTTCGGACCACCACCCCTTCGCGCGGCCGAAGCACGTCTCCGGATACGAAATCGCGGCAGTCGAGCCCTGCCTTGCAGATATCCAGGTTTACCGGAAACCACGGCGGCCGCATGAACTCGTCGAGCATCTGCCGGGTCGTCATGCGTCCTGCAAGATGCCCGGACCAAAGCGTAAGCTTGACGCTCCGGTCATAGATCGGCGCAAAAAACGGCAGCCCGATGATGTGATCGTAATGGCAATGGGTGAAAAGCAGGTCGAAATCGGTCACGCCCGACGCCCGAAGCGCCCCGCCGGCAGGCCGTAGGCCAGAGCCCGCGTCGAACAGAAGCGTATGCTTACCGCATCGCATCTCAACGCAGATTGTGTTGCCGCCATAGCGAGCGAATTCTGGCCCCGATACCGAAATGCTGCCGCGCACGCCCCAAAACCTGACCAGGAAAACATCGTCGTCCATGGTAGCCCTTCGCAGTCCCCGTCACCCATCGTAGCCAAACAACTGGTGCTAGAGCAATTCCCGGAAAAGTGTGAAACGGTTTTTCCGGGAAAAGCGCGTAGCGCTTTCCCTTGGGAATTGCGTCAAAACAAAGAGGCGAGACAGGTTTTCTCCGGGTGACCTTCTCAGCAAGAGGACAGTGCCATCACGACGGCGAGGATCGAACGCACGTCTTCGTTATTTGGCGCTTCGTGCGTCGATCAGATCCGCGGTCGTATGGCTTAGGCGATCGGCAAGAACACGCAATATCTCAATGGTCATTTCCGGGAACTCCCTCATAAGCCTCAGGAAATGATCCTTGCGGATTCTCAAGACTTCCAGCGGACTTGCCGCCCTGACGGTGGCAGTGCGGGAGCTGTTGCACAATATGGCGATCTCGCCAACAATCGAATTTGACTCCAGTTCGGCAACTTTTATCGGTCCACTGTCGGAATCGACCAGAATATCCGCCCTGCCTGAAAGGATGACATAGGCGGCGTCTCCCTCGTCGCCCTGCCGGAAAAGGATCTGGCCGGCGCTGTAGCTCACACGATCGGATGTGAACGCAAGCAGCTTGAGCTTCGTTGGCTCGATGGCGGAGAACAAGGGAACGCGTTGCAGCATTCCAACTTCATCCTTGAGCAGCATTGTCGCAAACCTCGAAATTCGCGTTGCCAGACTAGAGCAACGGACGCTCAGATGGAATGTCCCTTACTCTACGACAACAGTTCCTTGAAGATACCGTTCCCCGCCAAAAGTGACTCGTGTGTTCCGTCTTCCACCAATTGACCCGAGTCGAAAACGATAACGCGATCGAACATCGCCGCCATAGCCGGATTCGTCACGACCCATATAATTGCCGGTGAATGGCCGTCGCGTCTGGCTTCCTCGAGCACGTTTCGCAGCACCTTAGTCTGCATGCGCTGGTCGAGCGCCGACAGCGGCCGGTTGAGAATGAGAAAATCGGGACGCTTGAGCAGGGCCCGGGCAACATCGAGCTTCTGACGCTGTCCACCGGTCAGCCGCCTGCCGCCGGAGCCGACGTTGAAGTCCAGGCCGACATCCAGAAGTTCGCCGTAGAGCCCCAGTTCGTCAAGAATGTCATAGAGGATGGAGCGTATGCGATCCGGCGCGTCGGGATGGCTGGTGCCCACACGCCCGAACAGGACATTATCCATGACGGTGGCCGCGGCAATGTATTTGGCAGGATCATACCGTTCGACGGCATTTTGCAGCTCGGGCGGCAGGTTTTCATAGAACCGGTTGCGTGCAGCGACGATCTTGCTCATGAGCTCGTCGCTCAGCAGGCCGAAGCGGTGCCGGGGCTCGATATAGGTAAAGCTCAAGGTGATGATCATGACGCGGTCGTTCTCCGAAACCGCCTCGTAGGGACGGTTCTTGAGCCGTTGCAGCAAGCTTTCGTAGGCGGGTATCTCCTCGGCGCTCATGAAGGCGAGCTGCTGGAAGAACTGGTGATCGGGCGGCAGGTCGGCGAACAGCTCGATCGACTGTTCGGCGATCTCCATGCCCATTTCGTAGAACGTGCGGTCGAGGCCGGCTTGCTTCAGCACAGAAGCAAAATAGGGATTGGCCGCCAGAGCCCTGTCGGCCAGTTCGGGGCCGGCGGCAGCGCCGAAGAGCAGGTTTTGGCCGATCGTTGCTTCCTTGTTGTACGCGCCCGGTTCGAAAGGAGCCACCAGTCCGCTCAGCCCTTCGTGTTCCAGCCGGGTTCGCAGCGCCGCACGCAGTTCGACGATCCGCCTGGCAAGCTCCGTGTGACGCGTGAGGTCGGCCGAAGAACGCAAGCCAAGATCCAGAATGTCGCGCGACAGAACAACCGCGTCGAGCACCCGGCGCACGGCTTCAAAGAGGTCGTGCGGACCGGTAGCGCCGGCGGAAGCATAGTTGATCCAGTCGCTGTGGATATCAAGCTCCGGATTGCCCGACCGACGCGCCTCGTCGATGTTCCAGCGTCGCTGGTCTGCCGCAGCACCCTCATAAGTCATCGATGTCAGCGGCGCATGCTTCAACCCGTAGAGCAGGTTATCGCGGAGGCTTGCCTGGAACAGGAACACATCCGACGAGGCATAGGACATGCGCCGGCCGGTCACTGCTTCGGGGAGTTCAAGCAGGTCGTCGGCGCCCGAAGCGACCCTTCCGCTGTCCGGCCGATTCAGCCGCGCGAAGGCTTCTGCAAGCGCCTCCGCTCCACCTGTTGTGGTGCTGACCAGCGCCACCGTCTCACCCGGCTTGACCTGGAGGGAGACACGATCGAGGAGCATTGCACCGCCATCGTCTGCCATGGACAGATTGATGGCCGACAGGGGGTTGGTCATTGGAGCGGGATCGTCGATCGTCAATGCCCCGATTCTCGGCGCGATGAGACCCTCGACGGTAAACTGTTCAACGACCTGCTGATATTTGACCTGGACATCCTGCCGCGCCTGATCCCAATCGATCAGTTCCTTCATCGGTCCGGGCAGGTCCTTGTAGGCGCCGATCACGGCCACGAGCTGGCCGACGTCCAACCGGCCCTGGATGACCAGATACCCACCGATCATGTAGAACAAAAAGGGCGTGACCTGCGCGAGAAAATTGTTGAGAAACTTCACCATGAATTTCCATTGGTAAAGATCAAAGCGGATTTTAAAGATAAGCCCGAGCCGGGCAGCTATGTCGGCCCGCTCGTAGTTTGATGTGTCGTGGATGTGAACCGCGCCGATGCCGTCGACGATTTCGCCAACCCGGCCCGAAAGCGCGCGCGCCGTCAACTGCCGCTCGCGCCCGAGCACGATCAGCCGCCGCCGCATTCGAGGGATGAGCACGATCTGGATCCCCACGATCACGGCCGCTATCATTCCCAGCCAGACGTTCTGGACCATGATGAACAGCATGGCCGTCAGTGCCTGGCCGCCGAGCAGCACCGGCTGCACGAAGGCATCGCCGATGAAGCCACCCAGCGGCTCGACCTCGTCCTTCACCATGGTCGCCACTTCGGCGGATTTCACCCGCTTGAAGTAAACCGGCGGAAACCGCAGCACACGATCGACCAGATCGAAACGGATACGCCGCAGCATGCGTTCGCCGAGGCGTCCCTTGTAGGTGTTGATGTAGAGTTTGAACAGGCCGTTGATGATGACTAGCAAGAGAAACACGACGCTCAGGGCGAACAGCGTCTCCTTGCGGTCGAGCTGGAAACCGGAGAAGAACTGGACCTCTCCAATGAACGGCAGGTTATAGTATAGCCTCATGAATGGCTGGGTCGCGCCCGGTTGCTCGAAGCCGCCACCTTGGATCGGGCCGTTGACGATCAGCTTCGGCAGGTCGAAGGACATGAAATACGGGATCATCGAAAGCACGACGATCATCAATATCCAGAGTTGCTGCTTCTTGGTGTGCGTCCAGATATAGCGGGCTAGGCTGGGTTCCATATGCGGCTGTGGACCCTTCAGTTGGAAAGATGCGGGACGTAAAAGCACCTGCTGGCGAGTGCCGTATCAGCAATTTCTTCGTCGCCGATGACCAACTCGACGCTGCAGTGCAGGGAAAATGTCCTGCGCTCAAACAGTTCGCGGCTCCCGCAGGGCTTTGGCGAATGACCGAGCACGAGGCCGCAGCTGCGCAGCTGGTGCCCGCGGATGCACGCCGATGGTCCGCACAGATGCAGCAGGCTCTCTCCGGCACCGGGCAATGGCGAAGCAGCTTGCAGCATAATCATGTCCGCGAATAGACAGCCTTGCGCGAGGCAAGATTGCGTTGTGTCGCCCGAAATCCCAACATACAAGGTGAATATGATGGATGTCACGCAACCACGCAATGCCGGCTTGGATTGGCACGAGCAAGCCTTAGACCTCACGCGGGGAATTGCTGCCTATGTCAACTGCCCTCTCGTGGCAGGGCTGGCGCGCGTCGTCACCAAGCATCCGAAGGCCGATATCGCCAACGCCTTCAACCATAAGCAGGTCGCCTGCAAGATGTGGGCGCTCGATAGGCTGTTCGAAAGCTGCGGCGGCCGGTTCGAGCGCATATGGGTTCTGGGTGGATGGTACGGCATATTGCCGGCAATGCTTTTCAACGACGCCCGCTTCGACATCGCGGCGGTCGATAGCATCGACATCGATCCCGAAGTCGCGCCGGTCGCCCGGACCCTCAACCGGGAAGCAGGCGACCGGTTCCGGGCGATGACGGCAGATATGTACGCACTCGACTATGCGGCCGGACGGCCCGACCTGACGGTCAATACGAGCTGCGAACACATAGCCGATCTGCGCGCCTGGCTTGCTCTGCTTCCGCGAGGCATGAATGTACTGCTGCAATCGAACGATTATTTCAGCGAGCCAACGCACATCAACTGCGTGGCTTCACTTGCAGCCTTCGAAGCAATGGCGGCGCTACGGGAGGTGCGTTTCTCAGGCGAACTGCCGACAAAAAATTATACGCGCTTCATGCTGATTGGAACTGTCTAAGGCATTTCGCCAAAAGGGCGTACCGGCTTTTGGGCAATTAGAACAAGGATTTGAAACGCGTCGCGCCAATCTCAGAAAGACGCCACGCGCGTAGGATCTATCATGAACTTTTCCGAAACCGCGCCCCGCTTTTAGGGACCTGTTCGATACCGCTCGCGCAGGATTTGCGCCGAGTGACGCGCGCCTTCCAGATCGAGACGATGCGCGGAGGGCGTCGGTCCCACTAGCGCCTGTTCGATCGCTTGCGCCAAACCTTCAGGCGTCAGGTCATTTTCCATCAGCACCGTTGCAAGACCGAGTTCTTCGAGCATCAGGGCGCGAACCGTCTGTTCGGTTTCCCCGCCGGCTGCAAATGGGACGAGCAGCGAGGGACAACCCGCGCGCAGGACATCGCAGACCGTGTTGTAACCCGCTTGCGAGACTGACAGGCGGGCGCCGGTCAGCAGGCTGGCGAAATCCTGGCGGAACCGGAAGATGGACACGCCCGGCGTGGCATCGCGTGCGATCGCGTCAAACTCGTCTTTCGGCAGGTTTGGGCCAGTGATCAAACACCATTTCCACGCGTTGTTGGCATTCCGCGCCGCTGCGACGGCGGATCTGACAAGGCTCTTTCCGGCAGCCCCGCCGCCAACCGACACCAGAACGTCGAAGCGCTCGGAGGTCGCGGGCGATGGCGGCGCGGCAACGAGCCCTGTGTAGGTGACGTCGGCCCTGATCGCCCCAGCCAGTGGAAATGTCTTGTCGATGGTGGCGAAAGCCGGATCGCCGTGGACCATTACAAGGTCGAAATGCCTGTTGATGAGATCGACTGTTTCCTCGTTTCGGCCCGGCTTGACGCGTTCCTGAAGGATATCACGGACGGACGTCGCCAGCAGCGGTCGGGGCGACGTCGCGTCGATGGCCTCGATCAGCGGCAAGAGTTCGAAACGCATCTGCCGGCGTCCAAATGGAAACGCCTCGACAATGACGATATCAGGCCTGCAATCCCGGAATGCCTGCAGCAGCATCTCTGAACGCAATTTCTTGAAATCATCGTCGATCGGGTTGCCCTGCAGGTCGACAAGTCCGGAAAATCCTTCATCACCGGAGGTGACAGGTGGCAGGGTTACAGACTTTACACCCCGTCCCGGAAACCCCGCGATGGGCGCTCCGCCGGTTACGATGGTTACGTCAAACCCGTCATCGACCAGAGCCGCCGCAATGCGGCTGGCGCGCGCGAGATGGCCGATGCCGAGCAGGTGCTGGACATAGAAGAAAACGCGCAGCCGCTTCATTCGGCGGCCCGCCACTCCCGCTCGAACAGTTCCTTGAGCTGTCCAATGCTTGCCATATGATCGAAATTGCCGCGCACGCGCCGCTCTGCGGCGTCGCCGAGGCGGGCGCGCAGTACGGGATCACGGATCAGGCGCTCCAGCGCCTGTGCCAGGGCAATTGGGTTTTCCGTCGGAACCAGCAGCCCGGTTTCATCCGGCGATAAAAGCTCCGGCACGCCGGAAATATCGGTCGACACGCAGGCAAGCCGCTGGCTAGCCGCCTCCACCAGAACATTCGGCAGACCGTCCCGGTCGCCATTTGCGGTAATCCTGCAGGCCAGGGCGAAGATGTCGGCGCGGCGGTAGTGCTCAAGCACCTCCTCCTGCGCAAGCGCGCCTTTCCAAGAGACGCGACCATCCAGTCCGAGCTTTTGCGCCAGCGCCTTGAACCGTTCCAGTTCCTCGCCGCCGCCGATATGCTCGAAACGCCATGCCAAATCACTGGGCAAGAGGGCAAGAGCCTCCAGCAAGGTATCGTAACCTTTCTTTTCAACGGCGCGCCCGACACTCAGAACGATAATCGGTTCGTCCGGCGCCGAGCCGTCATGGTGTTTTCGCGCCTCGCCGAAACTGCCGAAGCGATCAAGGTCGAGCCCATGATAGCTCAGATGCACGGACGAGTTGCCGTTAGCGAGTTTTTTCAGACGGTCGAAGCCGGTTTTCGTGCAAGTGACCGTCCAGCGCGCCGAGGAAAGCTTGCCAGCCAGATCCCAGTCCGCCGAAGTCCAGATGTCCTTGGCATGGGCAGAGCAGCTCCAGGGCAGCCCACGAAGCTGGCTGGCATAGCGCGTCACCGAAGCCGGCGTGTGCGCGAAATGTGCATGCAGCCAGCCCGCGTCTTCCGGCCATTCGGCCGCCAGCACGAGCGCTTGCCCGAACCGGCGCACGCGATTGCGCGTAAAGTCGCGGGGGATATCGGTAGCCAGCGTTCCGAGCGCGCGCCAGAAGCCCGGCCGCAGCAGATGGGCAAACAGCGAGCGAACCACGCGCAGCGGCTCTTCATGCAGATATTCCGGCAGATAATGGACGGGCGCTTTGATCTCGTCATGGACAGGGTGGCGTTTTGCGTCGGTCGGCCGCCTGAGCGCGACGAGTATCAGCTCGAACCCCGCACGCTCCAGACCGAGCAGTTCCTGCGCGATGAAGGTTTCAGACAGCCGCGGATAGCCCTTCAGAACCACGACGATCTTGCGATGTTGCAACTCAGTTCATGCCTTCAATGACCGAAAGGTGATGGCCGGCCCGCCGGTCGAGCAGTTCCGCGACGATTTCGGAAATATGAGGCAGCCCTTCCAGCGTCAGATGCGGATTGCTCTGCGATGGGCGGGGCCGGTCCGGAAGCACCTTCAGTGCATCGGCAAACCGCTGAGAATCCTCGGCTTCTTCCGGCAAAAGCATCTCGATGAGGCCGAGTTCGGCTGCGCGCCGTGCGCGGATCAGTTGTTCCTCGCGGGGCTCGACGCGCGGCACGATCAGCGCCGGCTTGTCGAAAGATAGTATCTCGCAATAGGTGTTGTAACCGCCCATCGCCACTACCGCCATGGCGCCGGCAATCAGCTCTTCCATGCGGTTGTCGAACTCGATCATCTTGATGTAGGGGATCTTGGACCCCTTCTTGAGCAGCTTGTTCCGTTTGCGCGCCGGCATGTAAGGCCCAAGCACGACCAGCGCCCTATGCTGCAATTGCGGATCCTGCTGATAGGCATCGATAACGTCGTGGATCAGATCGGCGCCGTCACCGCCGCCACCGGTGGTAACGAGGATATAGTCGCCCTCGGGCCGGTGGCCGGGCAACTCGTTCCGCTGCAGGCTCCGTTGCAGGAAACCGACGAACCTCATCTTTGCCCTGATAGCCGGCGGCACATCCAAGCCAGTCAACGGGTCGTAGAAATCCGGCGGACCATAGGCCCAGACCTTGTCGTAGAACAGGCCTATCTTGCGAATCACATCTTTGCGTGCCCACTCCGCTTCGAGCAGATGCGGCGCGTCCATCACCTCGCGCAGGCCAAGCACGAGCGTGGTGCCCCGCGTCTTGAGGTAGGACAGCGTGTCCTCGATCTCACCGCGCAGGCCGAGCGGTTCCTTGTCGACGATGAAGATATCCGGCCGGAAGGTCTCGGCTGTGTGGCGGATGATCGACTGACGCATCCTTAGCGTCTCATGCAGATCGATATCCTTTTCCAGCGAGGTGTATTCGCCGTTGCGCAATTTGATGACGCTGGGGATCTTCACGAAGTCGACACGGGCGCGGTAATCGAAGGCGCCAGCGATAGTCGCACCCGAAATGATAAGCACCTGAAGTCCGCGGAAATCCTCGACTAGCGAATGCGCGATCGTCCGGCAACGCTGCAAGTGGCCGAGCCCGAACGTGTCGTGGCTGTACATGAGAATTCGAGCGTTTTGTACGTGCTGGGTCATTGTTGAACGTCTTTTAGAATTCTCGCCTTGAGGCCCGTGGGTGACCCCGCACAAAACCACCCTCGTGGGTTTGCCGACCTGTTTTGAAACATGAGGGCGCAATTTTCAATCTGTATTACCACGAGGGTCTAAGGATGACGCTCTTCTTGATAGTGCAGTCAAGCTGATCGTCCGCTACACGACGTTCGACAATGTCGTCCAAAAGCTCATTAATCACTTCAAAGGGCAAGGCTACTCGTACTGTCCATCAATCTTTTGACGGGCGGTCGGTTATGATAGCAGTCGAAAGATTCTAGGCGACCCGCAGATCTGCCGCTCTGTCGCGCGTCTTCCCGCTCTTCGAACGGCGTCCAGACGCCGTCAGGCCACCCCAACCTTCGCGACTTGTGGTCTTCGAATGTTCAGTCGCGCGCTGCTCGAAGAAGTTAGCGCGCGACCAATTCTCGGCGTCGATCATACGGTCGTAGATCGATTACTGCTCCTTCTTGAACAAATCCTGGAAGATGAGCTGGCCCCAAGTGCGGCCGCGTGCGTGCACCAGCGCGCCACCCTCGTTGAGCTTTCCAAGCTTGACGGGTGCGAACCCGAGTTGTTTGGCCAAGGCCGCCACGGGAGCGATCGCGTCCTCGTCGTCGCTCGACAGAAAGACGACCCGGTGGCCGCCCTCGACGATCGGATCGGTAGCCAGGGTGGCGGCAATCAGGTGATTGAAACCTTTCACGAGCCTGGCGCCGGTGAACGCCTTCGCGATGACGGCGGAGGACGGAAGGCCGTCCAGCTCTTCAGCGCCTGGAAACATGTTCGTCGCGTCGATGACTGTCTTGCCTTCCCAGCTCGGCAGGGCCTTCGCAACCTCGCGGTGCTCCCCGAACGGGACCGCCAAGATGATTGTGTCGGCCTCGAGTGCATCCCGCAGCGACTTGGCGACGACCGTGGGTCCAATCATCCGAGCCTGCGGCGCCAACGCCTCGGGCGGACGGCGGCTCGCGACGCTCACGTCGATGTTTTTACGGGCGAAGGCGTGGGTGAGAGCCTGGCCTATCTTACCGAATCCTACAATCGCATAGCTCATAATACTTCTCCGATCCGTGTTGGTACTGATTCCCCGGCCTTCAACGGCGCTGGGTTATCCGTTCTGCTGTGTGGCGACCTTTGCGTAGACGTCTCGCCGTGAACGACTTCCGCGCGGCCGGACTGACCGTTCAGTGCGGAAGTCGTTCCACCATGAACACGCTAGTTCCCGCCGATCAGCCACTTCCCGCGATCCGGCGCGATTTCAGATGGCCGAGAAGCCGCCGTCGACAGACAACTCCAGCCCATTCACGAAGCTCGAATCGTCTGAAGCAAGAAACAGCGCGGCCGCCGCAATTTCCTCAGGACGCCCCATCTTTTCCCCGCGGAATCAGGGATTCGAACATTTGCTTCGCTTCCTCGGTGAGAACTTGGTCCTGCATCGGTGTGGCGATCGGCCCTGGGTGCAGCACGTTCACCCGGATATTCCTGCCCTTGAGTTCGTTGAGCCACCCGCGTGCGAATGCGTGCAGCGCCGCCTTGCTCGCCGCATACACGCTGTAACCAGGAAAACCTTTGATCGAAGCAACTGACCCGGTCATGAAGATCGATCCGCCGTCGTTGAACAGCGGCAACGCCTTCTGAACCGTAAACAGCGTGCCACGCGTATTCAGGCCGAAGGTCGCATCGAAATGCTGCTCGGTAATCTCGCCAAGCGGAACGGCTTCGCCCGTGCCGGCGCTCGCGTACAGGATGTCGATCTCGCCCTTTTCCTGCTTGACCGTATCGAACAGGCGGTCGAGGTCGTCGAGATTGGACGCGTCGCCGCGCACGCCGGTCGCGTTCCGGCCGATCAGCTTGAGGGCCTCGTCCAGCGCCTCCTGTCTCCGGCCGGTGATGAAAACATAGGCGCCTTCTTCAACGAACCGCTTGGCGCTCGCCAGGGCCATGCCGCTCGATCCACCCGTGATGACTGCAACCTTACCTTCGAGCTTTCCCATGACTTCTCCTTTCGTGGTGTCCGGACAGCACCTGCCTCCGAGAACCTCGAAATGGGCCCGCCGGCGTCAGTTGTTGAGTGCGGAAGCGCGCACATCGGCGGTGCAAAATCGATCCGGCTTGACGACGCGACGATCGGTGTCCGCCGTTCGAAATTGGGCCACGCTCGTCGGCATAAGCTATGATGGCCGCCCGTATTGCTGTTCAATGTGTTAGATACGGGGGTTTGGAAGGCGCGCCACGCGGTGCGGGATTGCACCATGATCGACTGGGACGACGTTCGCTACTTTCTTGCCGTCGCGCGCGGAGGCTCAGTGCGGGCCGCCGCCGAGGGCCTCGGGGTGTATCACTCGACCGTGCTGCGACGCATCGCTCAGCTCGAGGAACGCCTCGGGGCGCAGATGTTTGAAAAGCTGCCTTCGGGCTACCGCCTGACCGCTGCGGGCGAGGAGGTCCTCGAGCTCGCGAACCAGATGGAAGCGTCGTCGCACCAGCTGGAGACGCGCGTTTTCGGTCGCGACCAGAGCGTGCGCGGGCTTCTGCGGGTGACGTTGACACCAATCCTCGCGACACACCTGCTCATCCCGGACTTCGTCGATTTCGCGCGTCTGCATCCGGACATTGAGATGGAAATCTTGTCGTCCGGCGAGCTGGCAAATCTGACCAAGCGCGAGGCCGACGTCGCGATCCGCGTGGTCTACGACCGCAAAACCCTGCCGCTCAATCTTCACGGCCTGAAGGGACCGGAGCTGTTCGGCGCCGTCTATATATCCCGCGATCGACTAGCCGCATGGCGTGCGGGCGCGCCTGATCCCATCCGGTGGATCGTCATAGGCATGCATGGCATTCCGGAGTGGGCCAGCGAGGGTGAGGTTCGCACCACGGGGGTTCCGTTCAGGACCACGGACGCCGCAGCGGAGATCGTTGCTGTACGGCAAGGGCTTGGGATCACGACGCTGCCGTGCTTCGTCGGAGATGCCGACCCCCTGTTGGTGAGGGTGCCAGGCACCGACCTGCACATGTACGGAACGCTCTGGCTTCTCACGCAGGGGGAGACACGCAAGACGAAGCGCGTGCGGCTGTTCGCGGAGTTCGTATCGCGCAGGCTCACCGCGCACGCTCCGCTTCTCGCGGGGCTGTCTGTAGCGCGCGATTGATGCGCAGCAGGTCGCCGGCGGCGCTGTCTCGAGCGTACCGCTGCATCAACTACGCAGCCCGATCTAAATCTCGCGACGGGCTCTGGTCGTAGACAGGCTCGTGACGGTCTTTTTGGGGAACTGCCAGTACGGCTCGGTCAGCGATCGCGTCATTCTGCTTCATCGGTCCAGTCGCCGGACATGGATGCCTCGGACAAGGGCAGAGTGGGAGAGGGCCGCTTCACGTCAGCAACTGCGTCGGCACGCCGAGCGCTGGACCGGCCTCGCCGAGCCGCTGGTCGAGCGTGTGCACCGTGGCGCCATGCTCCGATGCAATGGCGAGATGCAGCGCATCGCCGGCCCGAAGCCCAAGCATATGCTGATCGGCAAACTTCGCCGCAGTCCGGAATTGCCCACCGGTCACGGCGAGCACGGTGAAGCTCTCGGCGACCAGCCTATTGAACATGGCGAGCGCCCCAGCGCGCTGCTCCAGACTGATCTGGCTGGTCCGCAGCCTGATCGCCATGGCAGAAGACATCTCCGTGATGGTCCAGTCGCTGATCAGAAGCTGCGCCGCGTCCTGCTCCGCCAGCCAGGCCTGAACCCGCGGCGTCATCGCCTCATTGGAGAGTGCCGCGACGATCAGCGACGTGTCGAGATAAAGCATCAGTAGCGGTCGCCGTCCCGCATCGCTCGCACCAGATCAGCAGCGCTTTCAGTCTGCGGCGGCATAATCGCCGTCAGAGACCGGAGCAGGGCAGCATCGATTTGTTTGCGAGGCTTGGCCACGGCGGTGAGCCGTGCAACCGGCTTGCCGCGCCGAGTGATGTCGATTGAATCGCCTGCCTCGACCCGGTCGACCAACTCGCTCAGATGGGCCTTGGCATCTGCCAGACTGATTACATCCATACCATTCTCCTGACCATGTAGATGGTCATATACCCTGTTCAGCTTAGGAATTCCAGCGCGAGGAGAGATGGCGCCGCGACCGCCAAGGCCTCGCGGGTGACGGCTATCCAGCGCTATCACGACAACGCCATATATGGGGTGGAATCGCTGACGGCCTGGGCGAGCAACGCCGTTGCATCGTCTTGAACCCGAGACGCTCTCATATCCGACGTCGGGACGGTTAGCGGCGGTCGTTTGCAATCAGTTTCGTCAGGCAATCACCCGTCTGGCTGTCGGGCACGCCGAGATCTCTGACACTGTCCATGTGGTTGCGGTTCGTGAGAACAAGCCACGTTACCGGCGAACCCTGCTGCAGCAGGTTCTCTTTGAATCTATCTGCTTGCTGATGGAAAGGCGGCGTCTCATTGGCCCCAACCAGAACCGTCGCCTTGGTTTGAGGATCATGCCGATGCGCAAGCGGTGTAAACAGGGCGACTTCCTCATCGGTGATTCCAATCTCGTTGGCGAGAAAGGAGGTCTGGAGCGGTTTCAGATCGTAGAGCCCGCCGAGCAGAAGAGCTGCCCGTACATTCGAGCGGGTATGCTCGCCGTTGAACAGAAACGTTGAAAGATGTGCTCCGGCCGAATGACCACTAACAGTCAGGTTTGCGGGATCTCCGCCCAAGTCATGGATATTGTCCAGAACCCACTGCTTGGCGCGGCGCACCTGCTCGACGATCGTAGCCATCCTGACCTTGGGCATCAGCGCATAATCGACGATGACGGCAATGGCACCGGCCTGGGTAATCGTCGTCGCGACGTTTGAATAGTCGCGCTTGGAGAACATTCTCCAATAGCCGCCATGGATGAACATATGCACCGGCAGGCCGCTTCTTTTCCCCGAGGGAAAGAACAGGTCCACGGTTTCGGCCTGATCCGGTCCATAGGCCACGTCCGCAGCCATTGGAATGGTTGCGCGGACGGCCTCGCTGCGGCGAACGATGTCCTGGACGATTTGATCGAAATCGGCGACATGGTCGCGGATGCGGAACGGATCGCTTTGCACTCTTCCTCCGCTCAAATGCTTACGGCGATATATTTCGCTTCCATGAACTCCGCGATGCCGTGATGCTGTCCGCCCTCGCGCCCGAGGCCGCTCTGCTTTACCCCGCCGAAGGGCGCTGCGGGATCGGACATTAGACCCCGATTGAGCCCGATCATCCCGGCTTCGATCTTCGACGCCACCTGCATTCCACGTGCAAGATCGCGCGTGTAGATGTAGGCGGCAAGACCATATTCGGTGTCGTTGGCGCGCGCGATGGCGTCGGCTTCCGTTTCGAATATCGAGATCGGCGCTACCGGCCCAAAAATTTCCTCGTGCGCCATCTCGGCCTCGGCCGGGACGTCGCAGAGCACGGTCGGTGGATAGTAATATCCCGTTCCCGAGCCTGCCTTGCCTCCGCACAGCACCCTCGCGCCACGGGCGACAGCATCGTTGACCAGACGGTCGATCTTGTCGACGGCCTTCTTGGTGATCATCGGCCCGCACTCCGTGGCCGCGTCCGTACCAGCGCCGACCTTGAGTGACGACATCCGCCTGGCGAGGCTTTCGCTAAAAGCATCGTAAACGCCGGACTGGACATAGATTCGGTTTGCAGCCGTGCAGGCCTCGCCGGCGTTGCGCATCTTCGCCACCATCGCCCCATCGACCGCCGCGTCGAGGTCCGCGTCATCGAACACAAGGAATGGCGCATTGCCGCCGAGCTCCATCGAACACGAAATCACGTGCTTTGCCGCCTCGGCCAGCAGAACGCGCCCGACACCCGTCGAGCCGGTAAAGGAGAGTTTCCGCACCCGCGGATCCGCCAGCATGGCGGCTGTCACAGGGCCGGGATTGGAGGTTGTCAGAACGTTCACCACACCAGGCGGAACGCCGGCTTCCTGATAGAGCGCGGCAAGCGCATAGGCCGTGAGCGGGGTCTCACTGGCTGGTTTCAAAATTACCGTGCACCCGGCAGCCAAGGCGGGCGCGATCTTGCGCGTCGCCATGGCGGCAGGGAAGTTCCAGGGGGTGACAAGTACGCATATGCCGATGGGCTCGTAGTCGACCACGATCCGGTTCGTGCCGGAAGGCGCAATCCCGAATTCACCGGTGATGCGAACGGCTTCTTCGGCATTCCAGCGGAAGAATTCCGCGGCATAGGCGATCTCGCCACGCGCGTCCCGGAGTGCCTTGCCGTTTTCCAGCGAAATCAGGGTTGCCAGCGTCTCGGAACGCTGCGTCATCAACTCGAAGCAACGTCTGAGGATTTCGGAACGCTTGCGGGGTGCCGTTGTGCGCCAGCCATCGGCGGCCTTGGCCGCAGCCTCCACGGCGGCCGCGGCATCTTCGATCGTCGCGTCGGGAACGGCGGCGATCACGGCTTCCGTGGAAGGGTCCAGGACCTGGATTTCCCGGCCGTCCGCGGATTGCCTCCACTGGCCGCCGATATACAAGCCGTGGGAGAACCTATGGAAGTCGTCAGTGTCCTGACCGTCCTCCAGCACCGGATGAGATATGTTCATGGCCTGCTCCTCGATTGCTCACATGACGTAGGTGGCGAGGTTGCCATCATAGGCAGCCTGGATCAGGCCCCGCATGGCTGCCAGATCGAATGGACGCGGATTGTTCTTGATGAGACGGTCAATGCCGAGCGCCTGTTCGGCCGTCCAATCGAGCTTGTCGGCGGGAAGCCCGAGCTTGGCCAGCGAAGGCGTGATGCCGATCGCTCCAAACAGTCGGCCGATCTCGTCGATCGTCGCGTCGGCCATTTCATCGGCACTCCGGTCCCTCCCGTCGAGGCCAAGGGCAAGACCGATCTCGGTCATCTCGGCGGCCGCGGCGGCCCGGTTGTACTTCATGACGTACGGCAACATGGTGGCGACACCCAATCCGTGGGCGGTGTGGGTTATCGCGCCAACCGGATATTGTACGGCGTGCGCCGCCGCTGTGCCGGCCGTCCCGAACGCACAGCCAGCTGCAAGCGCGCCCATCATCACATCGGCCCGGGCGTCCTCGTCAGAGGGCTGGCGGTATGCCTTTTCAAGGCTTCGACCAAGCAGCTTGATTGCCAGCAGCGCGAAATGATCGGTCAAAGCGGTTTTGCCGATAAAGACGTGGCTCTGCGGAAGGGAGGGGTCGGTGCCACGCCTGACGGCGGTGAAAGCCTCGATCGCATGGGTCAACGCGTCTGCGCCTGCGATCGCCGTCAATCCCGGTGGGCATGTCATCGTCAGTTCGGGATCGCAGATGGCCGCGGCCGCGATCAGATACGGGCTGGAGATGCCGACCTTCAAGGTGCGATCCGGATCGGAGATCACTGCAACTGGGGTCACTTCCGAGCCGGTGCCGGCTGTTGTCGGCACCGCGATCAGCGGCAGCGTCGGACCGGGCACCTTGAACTCGCCGTAGTAGTCCTGGAGCAGGCCGCCGTGACTGAAGAGCAACGCGGCGCATTTGGCCATGTCGAGACAACTGCCGCCTCCGATGCCGATCACCATGTCGGGCGCAAAATCCCGCGCCTCCTCGACGCAAACGGCAACTGTGTCTCGGGGAACGTCGGGCAGCACGCGGTCATGGACAAACACATCGACCGAAGCGGCTCGCAGCGCCGCGACGATCTCCGCGAAAGGACGGGTTGCGGCAAAACGTTCGTCGGTACAGACGAGCGCACGACGCCCGAGCCTGGCCGCGACGGTCGCAATGACGTGGCGCTGTCCCTTCCCGAAGAGGATTTCACGCGGCAGCCTTATGGCGGCGAAAAGGCTCATGTTCTGCGTTCCTCAATGATGTCGGCAGTGGAAGGGGAAAGCTCGTTGAGCTCGGCCAAGAGATATCCTCTATTAAATCGTATAGGATATAGGATTGTATTGGGCGGAGCATCGTGTTAGCCAGTGATCCTGTCAAGAGGCAAAGACGCAGGTCATGAACTTAAGCAATGCCCGAGAAGCCGAACCCGCCAGCGGACGCATCCAGCGATCCAACAGCCTGGTGGAGGACGTGTACGAAGCGATCTTCGCGCAACTCATGTCGCTGAAGATCGCGCCTGGCTCACGGATCACCGTCGACAGTCTGGTCAAGGAGCTCGATGTATCCCACACGCCAATCCGTGAAGCGCTTGGGCGGCTCGAAGGCGAAGGCCTTGTGTTGAAGACACATTTGATCGGCTACCGCGCCGCGCCGCAGATAACCAAGCGCCGGTTTGACGAACTCTATGAGCTTCGCCTGCTGCTCGAGCCGCATGGGGCGGCCAAGGCAGCAGCATTGATGGATGAGACGAAACTTGCGGTACTTAAGGAGTCCGCAGGCGGGATGGCGCGCCGCGAAGGCAAGGATGAACGCCTGCGTTACTCCAACTTTGCGCGGCAGGACGCCATTTTCCACGACAGGATCATGGAATTTGCAAACAATGATCTCGTGCGCCAGACTCTCGCGTTCCAGCATACGCACTTCCACATCTTCCGCCTGATGTTCCATTCGCGCGTCACCGAGGAAGCGCTTGATGAGCATGAGGCCATTCTGGCCGCCTTCGCTGCCTCCGATCCTGTTGCCGCCGAACAGGCGATGCGCCGCCATATCGAGCATTCCCGCGACCGTTTGTTGCTGGCGTTCGACTGAGACTGCCCCCGCTCCATTGCCAGATGAAAAGGAACGACTATGCCAGGCAAGAAAATCCTGATGTTGACCGGTGAGTTCACCGAGGAATACGAGATCTTCGTCTATCAGCAGGCGATGGAGGCCGTCGGCCATATCGTCCACGTTGTCTGTCCTGACAAGAACGCTGGAGACCTGATCAAGACGTCGCTGCACGATTTTGAAGGCGACCAGACCTACACCGAAAAGCTCGGCCACTATGCGCTGATCAACAAGACGTTCTCCGACGCTGAGAAACAGCTCGACCAGTATCATGCCGTTTACTGCGCTGGCGGTCGTGGCCCGGAATACATTCGCACCGACAAGCGCGTGCAGGCGATCGTGCGTCATTTTCACGAGACCAAAAAACCGATCTTCACGATCTGCCATGGCGTCCAGATTCTGATAGCGGTCGACGGCGTCGTCCGTGGCAAGAAGGTGGCAGCGCTCGCGGCTTGCGAACCAGAGGTCACGCTGGCTGGCGGCACTTACATCGATCTGTCTCCCACCGACGCCTATGTGGACGGGACGATGGTTTCGGCAAAAGGCTGGACGGCGCTTGCGGCGTTCATCCGCGAATGCCTGAAGGTGCTGGGAACGGAAATCCGTCACGCGTAGGGAGCGATGTTCCGACGCATTCCGGACGGAATGCGTCGGTGACTTGAACTGGATGTCTCCGGCCTGAGCGCTTCGACCAGTGACAAATGCTCGGGATCAGGTCGCGGCAGGTCCCGATGGCACTGGGCGGGTGTCAGCGCGCCTCAGCCAGTTTTGACCTTTCCTTCGTCAATGCGTCAGCCATCTCGGTGACGATTCTCGACCTCTTCTGGTTTGGGAAGAGCATCAGCGTTCGAAAGCTGACGGATGGCACCAGCGGGCGTAACGTGACGCCCCGTTCGATGTATCCAGTGGCGGTCACCGGATCAACGATCCCACAGCCTACGCCCGCCAAAACCAACGCGCAGACGGTAGAGGAATAGGCGGTCTCCACCACAACCTGCGGCGCCACCCCATACTTTGCGAATATGGCCTCTGCCTCGTGTCGAGTTGTGTCTTCCGGCGCTAGGGCGACAAAGGGGAGGCGATCGAGATCGGCGGGGTGCACCACATCCTTCTTTGCTAGCGGATGTCCGGGAGGTATCGCCAAGGTCGCGGGAATTTCAGCGAATGGCGTTGCCTCAACGCCATTGGTGTCGATCTCGTCTGCGGTGATCGCGATGTCGAGCTGGTTGGCGGCAATCATATCGCGGATCGCTGATGAACCGCTTACATAGAGAGAGACGGCGACTTTTGGGTTCCTCCGACGAAACCTGGCGATGGCGCTTGGCAGCAGATTGGTGCTGAAGGCTGAGAGGCAGGCCACGCGGATGTCGCCCGAGCCATAGTCCCGGATGCGGGCGGCGGCGCTTCGAAGCTTCGCCAAACCCGCGAGCGATATCTGAACCTCGCGGAAGAAAAGCTGTCCCTCGGCGGACGGAATCATCCGTCCTTTCTCTCTGTCGAACAGCCTGAACCCGATCGAGCGCTCCAAAGTCATGATCGCCTTGCTGACCGCAGGTTGGGACATCCCGAGTATTTCCGCGGCCCGCGAGGCGGTGCCGTAGGTCATGACTGCCTGGTAGGTCTCGATCAATCTGACATCCATGGCGAACTCTATAACCTGAAGGAATGGAATTTCGACTGATTGATATTGGACTGAATACACGAACGCATGTCAACAATGGCGGCACAGAGGAGACAGGTCGGGATGCGTGATGAGACAAGGTCGGTGTCGAGAGTCTCGGTCAGCCTAAGCGGCTACGACAGCTTGACCGTGCCGATACACCGTGCATCGACTATCCGATACCCGGATGCCGCTTCCTTTGCCGCCCGGTTCGAGCGAGATGCGGACGGCTATGTTTATGGGCTTTATGGCACGCCCACACACCGATACCTGGAGAAAAAGATCACGGAACTCGAAGAGGGCGCCCGCACCGTGCTGGCGCCCTCCGGCCAAGCCGCGATCACCTGTGCCATGCTGGCATTTGTGGCAGCGGGCGAGAGGATCCTGATACCTGACACAGTATATGGTCCCGTACGCGACTTCGCCATGCATGAGCTTGTAGCGCTTGGGATAGAGCCGGTTTTTTATGACCCGGTTGACTTGGAAGCACTCGATGCGCTCATCGATGATCGGACGCGCCTTGTCTGGACGGAGTCTCCCGGTTCGGTCACCCTGGAGATGCAGGACATCCAGGCGATCGTTCGGATGGCGCACGCCAAGGGCGCCTTGGTCGGCTGCGACAACACATGGGCCTCGCCGCTCAACTTCAAGCCGCTGCGCCATGGCGCGGATTTCGTCGTGGAGGCCTTGAGCAAACACCTTGCCGGCCACTCCGACCTTATCCTGGGTTCGGTTACCACTAGGGACGATGCCCAAGGTCTGAGGCTCAAGGCTTCACTGGGAAGACTGGGCATTGGCACGTCACCCGACGATTGTGCACTCGCAGCACGCGGCATCGAGACGCTGGCGGTTCGTCTGGAACGATCCAGCGCGTCCGGTCTTCAGATTGCGGCATGGCTCGCGGAGCATCCGTGCATAGAGACGGTCATCCACCCAGCGCTACCCGAAAATCCCGGCCATGAGATCTGGAAACGTGATTTCAGCGGTGCCTGCGGTGTCTTCACGTTCACGCTGAGGGAGCAGTACGTCGACCAGTCGTTTGCTGCGCTCGATGTTCTGCAGTTGATCTCGATCGGTGCTTCGTGGGGCGGAACAAAGAGCCTGATCGCTCCGACCTCAGTGAAGGCGCTGCGAACCGTGCGCCCCTGGGCTGGTCCCGACTACCTTTTTCGCTTGAATGTCGGGCTCGAACACCCAGACGATCTTCAGAATGATCTGGAACGGTTCTTCATGGCGATGACCGAAAATTCCAAAACCACCCCGCGCACGGCTGCCGGCTATCTCTAACCCCATAACTTTCACGAATAGAACGGATCGAAGGCAATATTGGACGGAATGGAGAATGCACTCTTAAATCGATACCGCGGATCGGAGAGTGGGCCGATCCTCGGGGAACATGCAGGTCACAAAAGACGACCAACGTTGAACAATGGGAGACTACACATGTTTGGAAAGAATTCGCGGACCATAGCGATAGCACGCGCAGCGTTGCTAGGGCTGCTGGGGCTGGGAGGGATCGCATCAGCGCAGACCTTCGACGTATCGCGCATCGAGGTGAACAAGGAACTTGCTGCGCGGTTGCCCGAGAAGATTCGTCAGGCCGGCGTTCTCGTCGGTGGATCGGACAATGACTATGCTCCGTGGGAGTACCTCGCAGGTGCGGACGGCCAGACCCCTGAAGGCATTGACATCGACATCGGCAATGCCATCGCCGCCAAGCTCGGCGTGAAGTACGAATCCCGGACGGCGCAGTTCACGACTATCCTGCCGGCGCTGGGTACGAACTACGACATCGGCATGTCTGCGTTTTCGATCACCGAGGAGCGTAAGAAGGTCGTCAACTTCGTATCCTATGCCGAAACCGGCAATGAGTGGTTGATCAAGGCGGGTAACCCGACTGGCTTCGATCCGACGGATATCTGCGGTCGCCAGATCGCGGTACAAAGCGGCAGCCGCCACGAGGAGAGGCTGATGATCGTGAACAAGGCATGCGTCGACGGCGGCCACAAGGAAATGATCGTCCTGCCTTTCAAGACGCAGACCGAGGCCGTCACTCGTGTGGCCGTCGGCGGCGCTGACGCGACTGTTACAGGCAGTGCCACGGCGCTTTATGCGGCATTCAAGTCCAACAAAGCGCTGGAAACTGTCCGGCCGGTCGGCGAAGCCCTCGACGTGCGGGGCCTCAACGGTATTGCCATTACCAAGTCGGACACCGAATTGACCGAACTCATCGCCGACACGTTGACGAACTTGATCAAGGACGGCACCTACAAGGCCATCCTGGATTCGTGGGGCATGGGTGCGGTTGGGGTTCCGGAGGCCAAGATAAATCCGGCTTCGGAGCATTGATGTGAGCGACAACGACGTCACGCTGGCGGCGGACAGCCGTCAGGCGGGCCCGGTCGGTGGCCCGAAGAAGGATGTCGTTCGGAACCAGGTGGTGCCGAGGCGCCACTTGGGACGCTGGGTGTCCGTCATCCTCATTCTGATCATTATGGTGCAAGCCGCGCACGGCGTGGCAACGAATCCCAATTTTCACTGGGGCACCTATTACGAGTATCTCTTCTCCCCCTTTGTGATCCGCGGCGTCGGCTGGACGTTGCTGCTTACGATTGTTGCCATGGCGGTCGCGATACCGCTGGCCCTGGCCCTCGTCGTGATGCGCGAGAGCGGAAATCCAATTCTCACGAACGCCGCCTGGTTCTGGGTTTGGTTCTTCCGAGGAACGCCCGTGTACACGCAGCTGGCGTTTTGGGGCCTGTTTGCGGTGCTGTTCCCGCGCATATCGCTCTCGGTCCCCTTCGGCCCTGAGCTGGTCAGCATCGACAGCCGCTGGATCGTCACCCCGGCAGTCGCCGCCATTATTGGACTTGGTTTCAATGAGAGCGCTTATCTCGCCGAGATTTTCAGGGCTGGCTTTCGCGCCATTGATCGTGGGCAAACCGAGGCAGCCCAAGCGCTCGGCATGTCGCAGGCCAAGATCTGGACCCGCATCCTCATTCCGCAGGCTATGCGGACCATCATTCCTCCAACCGGCAACGAAACGATCGGCATGTTGAAGATGACGTCGCTGGTGTTGGCCGTTCCGTTCACTCTCGACCTGATGTTCGCGACCAATGCGATCGCCAATCGCACCTATCTGCCGGTTCCGCTGCTCCTGGTTGCCGCCTCTTGGTATCTGGTCATCACCTCGGTGCTGATGGTCGGGCAGCACTACCTCGAACGTTATTTCGGGCGCGGCCATGACATGATCATCGTCAAAGGAGGGCCGAACTGATGCATGGCATGCCAGTTACGCCCGCCGTCGAACTCTTGGGCATTCACAAATTCTATGGAGGCGTCCACGCGTTGTGTGGCGTGGACCTCAGCATTGCCAGGGGTGAGGTCTGTGTTGCTATCGGCCCGTCCGGATCTGGAAAATCTACCCTGTTACGCTGTATCAACCAGCTAGAGGTGATCTCGGCCGGCCGGGTCCGCTTAAGCGGCGTCCTCCAAGGATATCGAGAAATCGACGGCAAACTGCACGAACTCTCACAGCGCGAGATTTCCGAGCAGCGTCGGCGAACCGGCATGGTGTTCCAGCGCTTCAATCTGTTTCCGCATATGACAGCGCTTCAGAACGTGATCGAAGGCCCGGTGCATGTGAAACGCCAATCCAAAAAACAGGCGAGAGAGCGAGGATTGGCGTTGCTGGATCGTGTGGGTCTGGATCGCTTGGGAGATCGTTATCCAAACCAGCTTTCCGGTGGACAGCAGCAGCGCGTCGCCATTGCCCGGGCATTGGCCATGGACCCAGAGGTCATGCTGTTCGACGAACCCACCTCCGCGCTTGACCCCGAACTGGTCGGCGAGGTGCTCGACGTCATCAAGGACCTCGCGCGCACCGGCATGACGATGATGCTGGTGACGCATGAGATCGGTTTCGCTCGCGAAGTCGCCGATCACCTCATCTTCATGGACAATGGCGTGGTGGTTGAGCGTGGCAAGCCACAGGACGTTCTTACCAACGCCAAGGAGCTCCGCACCAAGGCGTTCCTCTCCAAGGTCCTTTAGCGGCATCTGCGCGTTCTCGCCTGCCCCAGCCACCCCGTCGGAGACGCCATGAACGATACCGAAGCCATCCTGGACCGGGTGGATGCCAACATGCCGATCTCGGTCGAGAAGTTTGTGCAATTCCTGGCGTTCCCGTCTGTTTCCAGCCAGCCGGACGGGAAGAAGGGAATTGTTGCCTGCGCCGACTGGCTCAGGTCCGAGTTGGATGATCTGGGCTTTGACGCCCGGATCATGACGACCGATGGCCATCCTTTGGTCCTTGGCACGTCACGAACTGGGAATGGCGGCCCCAAGGTCTTGTTCTACGGTCACTACGACGTACAGCCGGCAGAGCCGCTCAATGCCTGGTCGACGCCACCCTTTCGGCCGGACATAAGGCGTGAGGACGGCCTGACGCGGATATATGCCCGCGGTGCATCGGACAGCAAAGGCCAGGTGTGGTCTGTCCTCCAGGCTTTTCGTGCATGGAGGCAGGTCCAGGGCGGCATGCCGGTCGATGTCACCATTCTGCTTGAGGGCGAGGAAGAGACGGGGTCGCCGAGCCTTGCCGCCTTCGTCGAGGCAAATCGCAACGAACTTGCCTGCAATGTCGCTTTCATCTGCGACAGCGATATGTGGTCTCCGACCAGGCCCGCCATCACGACGCGCCTCAAGGGGCTACTGCACGAGAAAATCACCATTCTAGCTCCAAACAGTGACCTGCATTCGGGTCACTTCGGCAATGTCGCCGTCAATCCCCTTCGTGTTCTCACAAATATCCTCGCCGCTATTCACGACGATCAAGGAAAGGTGACGATCGAGGGTTTCTACGATGATGTCGGGCCGCTGCCGCTCGCCTTGCGCAAACAGTGGGAAGCCCTGGATCTCTCCGAAGCTCTGGCCGGCGTGTCGGTGACGGGAGGACCTGATGAAGGCGGACACGGTACGGTCGAGTTGATGTGGGGCCGTCCCGGCATCGACTTCAACGGCATCGTGGGTGGCAATACCGGCCCTGGCGAACGATCGGTTCTACCCTCATCGGCATCGGCTCGACTGTCGTTTCGCCTGGTCGGTGGGCAGCGACCGGAACATATCCGTGCGCTATTTCGAACGTTCGTCGAGGCTCGCCTTCCTGCCGGTTGCCGGGTTGAGTTCGAGGGGAGTGGCGGGAACTCGGCGGTGTCGGTGAACGAAGCCAGCCCCTACATGGCAGCCACGGCTCGGGCGCTTGACGCAGAATGGCCAGAGCCGACGCTGATCAAAGGAACGGGCGGCACGGTTCCATTGGTCGGACTCCTTACAGACCGCCTAGGCGTCGATTGCATCGTCACCGGCTTCATCCTCGCCGACGATGCCATTCATGCCCCCAACGAGCGGTACGATGTCGAACGGCTTCGCAAAGGAATACGCAGTTGGGTGCGCATCTTGTCGGAACTGCGGTGAGACGCCTGGTTTCGGTGCAGGCCCGTACAGAGTCCCTGCATCGGCCGATAGCCCAACGCGCGGAACACCTCCATGTCTGCTGTTGGTAGCTCCTCGTCTACTCGGCCGGCGGAGACTTCGCGGACGACATCAAGCTGGACATTCGCGCCAGCGACGAGGTCGGCGCCGTCATTGTAGCTCGTCAGGCTGTAGGGCGTGCCGATGAACCGTTCCTGGATTGCGCTGGCAGCACCCTGGCTGGATCATTCGACGTTCTGCGCATCCAGCCTGTCGGCGAGCGTGCCGGGTGCGGCAAAGCCGGATTCGCGTATCGCTGCTGCCATGATCCGGGCGGTTTCGGGCCTGCGTTCGAGGCAGCGCGAAACCGGTCCGGCCGCCACGATGGAAAGGCGTTTCGAGGCGAGGGCGATCGGAAAGGAAACACCTGCAAGGTCCGGAATATATTCGGAATTGCTCTGGTGGTAGCCGCGTTCGGAAACCGCGCGCAATTCGTCCTCGATCTGCTCGATGCCCATCGGCGTGGTGTCAGAATATTTCTCGAACACGAGCTTGCGGTAGAGTTGTTCCCGCTCCTTCGGCGTCATCTGCGACAGGATCGCCCTTCCGGCCGAGCTGGCGTGGATCGGAACCCGCGTTCCCACTTCCGCGAAATAGCGGATCGGCTGGCGCGATTCCCGCACATAGAGGAAGACCACCGAAAGGCCCGATGCGCATCCAATCGCGGTCGTCTCTCCGGTGCGCGCGGAAATCTTGTCCACCAGATCCAGCAGTCCGCTCGGCAGCGGATCCTTTTCGCCAATGACCTGCACGACCGACTGCCAGCGCGGGCTCGGAAAGTAGCCGCCGCGCAGCCGGGGCTCGTAGAAATAGCCCTTTTCCACCAGTGTCCCGACGATGTTGAACGTGCTGGAACGTGGCCAGTTCAACTCGTCGGCGATCTCCGCAAGCGTAGCGGGCTCTCCGCGCCTGGCGAAAAACTCTAAAAGCTCAACCACATTGGCGGCCTGTCTGACTTGCATGGAGCACCGTTTCCTTCGCCAGAGCCGATTCTCGGTCATGGCACGTTTCATTTCTCAGGAATGGCTATAATTCACCATTGTGAATACAGCAACCTACTTTTGCCCACCCGAGGTTCTCGTCCGTTTCGATCTAGATGGAATAACCGACTGTTAATGTTAGAAGTTTTAATCCGGCCTGATTCAGACGGGAAGAAATCCCGCACGCATTTGTTGACACTATTCCTAATAGTGATCTACGAATTCACAATCAAGCATTCTTGTAGGTGGGACACGTGACTGCAAATGGTTCCTTCGTTCGCCAAAGCGCCGAGCCGGTCGACAGGCTCATGCGTTACGAGAAGCTGTTCATCGGCGGTGAATGGGTTGTCCCTGAGGACGGAGGGCTGCTGGAAAGCATCGACCCGTCCACCGGCCGCCCGTGGGCGGTCGTGGCCTATGGCGGAAAAAAGGACATCGATCGCGCGGTGGCGGCGGCCCGCGCAGCCTTTGAGGGACCGTGGGGCCGGATGCCCGGCCATGAGCGCGCCGCGCTGATGCGGCGCTTCGCCGATCTATACCAGAAGCATTCAGCCGAGCTTGCTATCGTCGAGTCCCGCGACAACGGCCGCGCCCTGCGTGAGTCGCGCGTGGACGTCGGCGGCCACCACAATTCCTATCACTGGTTCGCGTCGCTGTGCGACAAGCAGGGCGGTCGCACCATCCCGCTGGACGACAGCGTCCACGCATTTACTTCGCGTGTGCCGCTAGGGGTCGTCGGGGCGATCACGCCCTGGAACGTCCCATTGATGGCGGCGTGCTGGAAGCTGGGGCCGGCGCTCGCCGCCGGTTGCACGGTCGTGCTCAAGCCGGCCGAGCTGACCCCGGTCAGTTTGCTTGAGCTGGCGCGTCTGTTCGAGGAAGCCGGCTTCCCGGCGGGCGTCGTCAATGTCGTGCCGGGTTACGGCCGCGACGGTGCGGGCGACCACCTGGTCACGCATCCCGGTGTCGACAAGATCACCTTCACCGGCGAGGGCGCCACTGCGCGCGAGATACTCAAGCGCGGATCGGACACGCTCAAGCGCTTTTCCTTCGAGCTCGGCGGCAAGGCGCCGCATATCCTGTTCGCCGACGCCGACCTCGATCAGGCGCTCAATGCCGCCACGGGCTCGGCCTGGGCGCTGTGCGGGCAGAGCTGTGCGCTGGGTTCGCGGGTGCTGGTCGAGCGTTCCGTCTACGCCAAAGTGGCCGAGGAGTTCGCCCGCCGGGCCGCAAAGGTGCGCGTCGGCAGGCCCCTCGACGAGGCGACGCATATGGGCCCTCAAGCGAGCCAGCAGCAGCTCGACAAGACGCTCTCTTACATCGGTCTCGGCCGCGACGAAGGCGCCAGGCTGATCGCCGGCGGCAGCCGCATCGATCGCGATGGGCTGAAAGGCGGTTATTTCGTCGAGCCGACGGTGTTCGCCGATGTCGCCAACGACATGCGGATCGCCCGCGAGGAGATCTTCGGGCCAGTCGCGGCGCTCATTCCCTTCGACGGCGAGGACGAGGCGGTCGCTCTCGCCAACGACACAAGCTACGGGCTGACCGCCGGCCTGTGGACCCGCGATATCGGCCGCGCGCATCGCACGGCCGCGCGCATCCGCGCCGGTGTCGTCTGGGTGAACACGTACCGCTACCTGCGCTGGAGCATTCCCTATGGCGGGTTCAAGGCGAGCGGATGGGGACGCGAGAACGGCATCGAGGCGCTCGACCCTTACCTGGACACGCGGGCGACCGTCATCAGCACGACGGGCCAGTTCCCCGATGCCTACGCACAGTGACGCCAAAAGACTGCAGGAGGAGAACAGGAACCATGCGTCTCGCCAACAAGCTCGCAATCATCACCGCCGCGGCGTCGGGCATGGGCCGGGCAGGCGTCGAGCTCTTCCTGCGTGAAGGCGCCACGGTCTGCGCGGTCGACATCAATCAGGATGCTCTTTGCGCGCTGAAGGCGGAGCTTGATCCGTCCGGCGGGCGCATCCACGCCGTACAGGCGGACCTCGCGCAGCCCGAGGGCGCACGTGAGAGTATCAACGAAGCGGCAGCCAAGCTCGGCGGCGTCGACTTTCTCTGGGCGCATGCCGGCATTCCCGGACCCGGTGGGATAGAGAGGCTCGACGTTGGAGAGTATCAGCAGGCGTTCGCGCTCAACGTGCAGTCGGCTGCGCTCGGTGCGGGCGAGGTGATTGCTCATATGCGCAAGCGGGGCGCGGGCTCGATCATATTTACTGCGTCGGTTTCCGGCATGGTCGGTTCAATGTGGTCGCCGGTGTATTCGAGCTGCAAATTCGCGGTGGTCGGCCTCGCCAAATCGCTGGCGCAGACCTTCGCGCCTGACAACGTTCGGGTCAACGTCGTCTGTCCGGGCTTGGCCGAAACGCCCATGAAGATCTGCTTCACCGGTCGCGGTGTTTCCGCCGAAGCGGCAAAGGCCGCGGAAGAGAAGTATATTTCCGCAGTGCCGCTCGGACGACTGGTGCGCGCCCACGAGGTCGCCCAGGCAGTGCTCTGGCTCGCCTCGGACGATTCCAGTTTTGTGACCGGTATCGAACTGCCGATCGACGGAGGCTTCACCTGCCGGTGAGCCCGGCTGGCGGCCGTCGTAAGACGGCGAATGCTCGTTCGTTCCTCGGGAGAAGGCGGGCACGAGACACGCAGACAACAAGCTGTCGCAAGAACAGCAGGGCTTTCCATTGCCTTTATGCACAAACACAAAGGGGAATGACATGATTACCCGCCGCTACTTGCTTACGAGTGCTGCCGCGATGGCCGCCGTACCCTCCTTCGCGAAGATGACGAGCGCGGCAACGCCGAGCAGCATCGTCGTCATGGCGAGATCGTCGAGAGCGCTGCCGAGGACCTGCGCACCGGCAACGTCTCTCACCCTCATACCGCCAATCGACGACAGCTCTTCCTCGCGCAAGCCGAGACCTTTCCGGCGCCTAAGCGCGCTGCCGTGCGGCTATCGTGGTGAGCCGTGCTCCGTAGCAACCATGGAGACGGATGGGCGTGCCTCGCCCCGCCGGCGGCGAGGTCAGCGGTGAACGCGAGCGGCGATCGTCTCGGCTGCCCTTTGCAGCTTCGGCACGTATTGGCGTTCGATCTGTTCGAGGGAGACCGCGTTACGTGCGGTGACGATGTTGATGCAGCATCGAAGATTGCCATCCACAAGAACCGGTACCCCCGCGCCGGCTTCGCTGTCGAAAAACTCGCCGGACTGCAATCCATAGCCACGGCGCCGGGTCTCGGAGATGATCGCCGCCAGCCGATCGGGGTGTGCGAGCAGGTCGCGCGATTCCTGTGGATGCGGATTGTCGAAACGCAGGATCCGCTCGCGCATGTCGTCGGCGCAAAAGGCGAGCCAGGCGCGTCCGGTTGCCGAGATGCTGAAGGGAAGCTGCGAGCCCGCGCCCCCGGCCCGGACGACGGAAAACTGCGCCTGCCGGGTGTTGGTATCGGCGATGACCAGACGGTCATTGTCGCAGACGACGATGTCCGACGGCCAGCCCAGATCGAGCCGCAGATCTGCGATCACTGGACGGGCAATGGAGACGATTTCGTCGAGCGCGTTGTAACCTTGACTGAGTGCCAATGCGTGCAAGCCGACCGCGAAGACCTTCTCCGCCGGGTCGTATGTGGCAAATCCCGCAGAGCACAGCGTCTCGAGCATCCGCAGCGTCGTCGCCTTCGGCAGCTTCGCACGCTTGTGAATGACGGTCAGGCCGGCCGGCCCGATGTCGTTCAGCGCCTCGAGCACCTGCAAGACCTTCAGCGAGGCGGATACCACCTTGTACACCGGCTTGCGTGGATTCCTGTCCGCCGACATCTCGCCTCCATTGTTGTTGCTTCAAATACCACCGGGCTGCCGGTTTTCCCGACGACTCGCCGACAATGCCGTCCGCTTCGGTGCGGGCGACAGGCGATATGCAGTTGGACCGCAACCCAGAAGGCATTGGCCCCTGTGGTTCACTAGATGAACCTACGTTCTTTTTTCGCACTGAATCGCACCTATTGCAACAGATTCTAGATGGACAGGGCACCAAACCAGTGGAAGACTGACCTGATATCGCGCAGACACCGATATTATGCCACAGACACGCAAGAGGTTCACCAGATGAACCTGTACCGCAGGAAGCCATGCATTCGCTACGCCGGATAATCGAATTGGTTTACCAACTGGACTTCCCGACTCGGTGCGCGACCCTCCGAAATCAGCCGCTGCTGGCGGCATTCGGCGACTCCAGAGCGGAAGCGGCATGCCAGCCAGTTGAAGGAGCATGACAATGCGTGGAGATCTACTCGGCTATGTCGCGCGGCGAATCCTGCATTCGATCCCCTTGGTCATCGGGGTTTCGATCATCGGCTTCGGCATCATGCATATGGCGCCGGGCGGGCCGCTGGCGGTCTATACGCTGAACCCCTCGATCACGGCAGCGGACATCGAGCGCCTTCGCGTGGCGCTCGGCCTCGATCAACCCCTCTACGTTCAGTATCTCGGCTGGGCGAAATCCATGCTGACCGGATCCTGGGGCTACACCCTGTTTGGCGGTCGCCCGGTGCTCGACGTCATTCTGGAACGTCTCCCAGCGACGTTTCTGCTCATGGGCACCTCTCTGGCGCTGGCCATGATCATCGGCACGCTTCTCGGCGTGCTTGGCGCGGTCCGGCGCCATTCCTTCTTCGACTATCTGGCAACGACCGGGGCGATGCTGGCGCTGTCCTTCCCGACATTCTGGTTCGGGCTGATGGCGATCTACATCTTCGCCATCGAACTGCGTTGGCTACCGTCTGGGGGCATGTATTCACTGGGCGAGGAAGGCAATGTGCTGGACCTTCTTCGCCACCTCATCCTGCCGCTGATGGTGCTCACTCTCGTGCTGGTCGCGACCTGGAGCCGCTACGCGCGATCGAGCTTTCTTGACGTTATCCAGCAGGACTATATCCGCACGGCGAGATCAAAAGGGCTCAGCTCTGGCCGTGTGCTCGCGCGGCATGCCTTCCCCAACGCCGTCATTCCACTGGTGGCTCTTCTCGGCGTCCAGCTGCCGACCCTGTTCTCGGGCGCGCTCGTTGCGGAGACCATCTTCGGCTGGCCGGGAATGGGGCGGCTCTTTGTCGATGCGCTCAACATGAAAGAGCACTCGATCCTGATGGGCATGGTCATGTTCACGGCCTTGCTTGTCATTGCGGCGAACCTGCTCGCGGACATCGCCATCGCCCTTATCGACCCCCGCGTGAAACTGTCGTGACGGGGAGGGTAGGATGACGGACGTGACGATTGCCTCGCCCCAGATCAGCCGCTCTTACCGGCGGATGATCTTGCAACGGTTCCTGAGCCACCGTATGGCCGTTTTCGGCGCGGTCGTGGTTTTCCTGCTTTGTCTGTCGGCGATCTTCGCGCAGTTCCTCGCCCCTCACGATCCTCTGGAAATCGAGACCTCGCGACGTTTCCTTCCTCCCCTGGCTTCATGGGAATACCCGCTGGGGACGGACGATCTTGGCCGGGACACGCTGAGCCGGCTTCTCTATGGCGGGCAGGTGTCGCTTATCGTCGGCATCGTAGCGATGCTGACGACGATGATCACCGGCACTCTCGTCGGTCTGGCGGCCGGCTTCTACGGCGGCGTCGTTGACAATCTGCTGATGCGGTTCGTCGACACGCTCTTATGCTTTCCGCAGGTTTTTCTGCTTCTGGTCATCGCTGCTTTCGTGCCCCCCACCATCCTGTCGATCTCGCTGATCATCGGGCTGACCTCATGGATGGAGGTGTCACGGATTGTTCGGGCGCAGGTCTCGTCGATCAAGGAGATGGACTTCGTCCAGGCGTCACGCGGATTTGGCGCCTCGAATTGGCGCATCATGGTCGTCGAGCTTCTGCCGAACATCCTGGCGCCGGTCCTGGTTGCTGCCACCCTCAAGGTCGCGACGGCGGTGCTGATGGAATCCTACATCAGCTTTCTTGGCTATGGCGTGCAGCCGCCCATGGCGAGCTGGGGGAACATGCTGACCAACGCCCAGGGTTACTTCGACACCGTTCCGTTCTTGGCAATTCTGCCTGGCATCCTGATCACACTCACCGTGATGGGCTTCAATTTTCTCGGTGACGGCCTACGAGACGCATTCGATGCCAGGTTGAAGTTAGACGCGTAAATCCACCATCGTTTACAAAAGAGGGAGAACAAGAAATGTCGACTAAACTTACTTTGAATCGCCGCACGCTGATCAAGGGAGCCGCCGCCTCCAGCCTCATCCTGCCGGTCAGCGGGCTCTATCGGCCCGCAATCGCACAGTCCAATCCCGACCGAATCATCTTCGCCACGACGCAGGAGCCGGTGCAGTTCAATCCGCTGCTCTACGCCAATGGCGGCACGGATACTATTCCCGAAGCGCTGGTATTCGACGCGCTGTGGGACGTCGACGACAAGGGCGCGTTCATCCCCAACCTCGCCGCCCGGCTGCCGACGCGCGAGAACGGCGACATCTCGGCCGACGGCAAGACCTGGAAGATCAGCCTGAAGCAGGGCGTCGCCTGGAGCGATGGCCAGCCCTTTACGGCGAAGGACGTCGAGTTCACCTTTCAGACAATCGTCAATCCGAAGGTCGCGGCGCGCATGCGCAGCGGTTTCGACCTGATCGACTCACTGAAGGTGATCGACGACCACACGGTCGAGATCGTGCTCAAGAAGGCCTACGTCCCATTCTATTGGGCGTGGCAGGCGATGCACATCGTGCCGCATCATCTCCTGTCCGGCGAAGCCGACATCAACACCTCGGGCTTCAACTCGCAGCCAATCGGCACCGGCGCCTACATTCTCAAGTCCCGCACGGCCGGCAGCCACATGGTCTACGAGGCCAACCCGAACTACCACCGCGGTGCGCCGAAGATTAAGCAGTTCATCCACAAATTCGTCCCCGATCAGTTGGTCGCGTACGGGCAGATGAAGACCGGCGAGATCGACTATTTCGGGCTGATGGGAATTCCCTACGACCGATGGGAAGAGGCCAAGGCGCTGCAGGATCGCACCTTCCTGCTCAACCCGCAGCCCTATGTGCAGTTCATCTACTTCAACACCGAGAAGCCGCAGTTCACCGATCCAAAAGTCCGCAAGGCGCTCTACATCGCACTCGAAATGCAGAAGTCGATCGACGACATCAACTTCGGCAGCACGCCCCGTACGCTGTCCTACCTGCATCCATCGCACTGGGCCTATAACAGCGCCCTGAAGGAAGAGACGGCGAACCCGGAACTCGCGGCCAAGATGCTGGACGAGGCCGGCTGGCGGGTCGGCAACGACGGCATCCGCGAGAAGGACGGTGTGAAGATGAAGTTCACCTGTTCCACGACGGCCGGTGTCCCCTCGCGCCAGGCGAGCCAGCAGCTGTTCCAGCAGAACTGGAAGCAGATCGGCGTCGACATGGAGATCAAGAACATGCCGGGCTCGGTGGTCTGGGGCGACTACACGACGAAGTCGCAGTACGACACGCTGCTAGTGGCATGGGAGCCGACGGTCGGCATGGATCCGGACTACTCCGCCCGCTGCCACTCCAAGGCGATCGGCAACGGCGCCAACTACACACTCTACAAGAATCCGAAGGTCGACGAGCTCCTCGACCTCGGCGCCGAGCAGGAAAACGTCGAGGAGCGGAAGGCGACGTACGGCAAGATCCAGGAGATCCTGCTCGAGGAAGTGCCCTTCGCGCCGCAGTTCGGGGTGGTCCAGGGCAACATGACCGTGAAGGCGCTGCAGGGCGTCAAGGTCAATCAATACGTCACCGATGCCGCCTGGAACGTTCACGAATGGTCCTGGGCCTGATCGGCCGTGAGGCTGCCGGCGCGCCTGCAACGGCGCCGGCAGCCTCATTCGCTCAAGGGTCGGTCCTTCGACGTCACTACGCCGGGCTACATATGTTTCGAGATCGTGAGAGGTGCTGTCGATGGATGCTGGGACAGCCATGATCTTGGGCCCGACAGTCGCTCAAGGATCCGCTCTCGCGGAAAAAAGGAAAGTCATGGGTCAACCGATCCTCTCCGTCGAGAAGCTCTCCGTTTCCTTTCGCACCGATGCCGGATGGCGGACTGTCGTGCGAGACGTTTCGTTCGACGTGGCCGCAAGAGACACGGTCGCGCTGGTCGGGGAGTCGGGATCGGGCAAGAGCGTCACCGCGCTTTCGGTGATGGGGCTGACGCCGGTGGGATCGAGCCGCGTCGAAGGCAGTGTCAAGCTCAATGGCACCGAACTGCTGACGCTGCCGGAGCGGGCTTTGCGCGGGATCCGTGGCAATGAAGTCGCCATGATCTTCCAGGAGCCGATGACCAGCCTGAACCCGGTGCACACCATCGGCGCCCAGGTGTCGGAGGCTCTGACATCCCATCGTAAGCTCTCGGGAAGCGAGGCGCATGCCGAAGCGCTGCGGCTTCTGGAAAGAGTGCGCATTCCCGCCGCCCGATCGCGGTTTCACGAATATCCGCATCAGTTCTCGGGCGGCATGCGTCAACGCGTCATGATCGCCATGGCGCTCGCATGTCGGCCGAAGCTGCTCATCGCGGATGAGCCGACCACGGCGCTCGACGTCACGATCCAGGCCCAGATCCTGGAACTCATAAAGGAGCTCCAGGATGAGGAGGGCATGTCCGTCCTGTTCATCACCCATGACATGGGCGTGGTCGCGGAAATCGCGGACCGCACAGTCGTCATGTATGACGGTCAGGTGGTCGAGAAGGGCACCACGGAGGCGATCTTCCGGAACGCGGATCATCCCTATACGCGCTCGCTCCTTGCCGCGGTCCCCAGACTAGGATCGATGACCGCATTCTCAAGACCGCTGCGTTTTCCCGTTGTCGACCGCGCGACCGGTCTCTCGGACGAGCCTTCCGAGACGCCCGACACCGTCCGCCGAAATGAACGGCCTCTTTTGGAAGTATCCGGCCTCACCACCCGGTTTGAGATTCGCTCGGGCGTCCTCGGCAAGGTCCGCGCGCGGGTGCATGCCGTCGAGAACGTCTCGTTCCACCTCCAGACCGGGGAGACCCTGGCGCTGGTCGGAGAATCCGGTTGCGGCAAGTCGACGACCGGTCGCTCCGTCCTTCGTCTCACGCAGCCGCTGTCCGGATCGATCAGGTTGCAAGGGAAGGAGATATTGGAGCTTCGGCCGTCGGAGTTGCGCGAACAGCGCCGGCACATGCAGATGGTCTTCCAGGACCCGTTCGCCAGCCTCAACCCGCGCATGACGGTGGGGGCGTCGATCGCACAGCCCTTGGCCATCAATGGCCTGGCCAGTCGCTCGGAGGCAGGAGAGCGGGTCCGGCACCTGTTGAAGCAGGTTGGCCTCGAACCGGAAATGGCGGGACGCTTCCCGCACGAATTCTCCGGTGGCCAGCGGCAACGGGTCTGCATCGCGCGCGCACTGGCGGTCGCGCCCAGTCTCATTGTCGCCGACGAGGCGGTTTCGGCGCTCGATGTCTCCGTCAAGGCGCAAGTGATCAACCTGATGCTGGAACTCCAGGCACAGATGGGTCTCGCCTATCTGTTCATTTCCCATGACATGGCCGTGGTCGAACGCGTCAGCCATCGAGTGGCGGTGATGTATCTGGGCGAGATCGTGGAAATCGGCCCGCGCGCCGCGATCTTCGGCAACCCGCAACATCCCTACACCAGGCGGCTGCTTGAAGCCGTTCCCGTGCCGGATCCGGCTCGCCGCCTGATCAAACGCATCGTCGCCAATGACGAGATTCGCAGCCCGATCCGTGCGGCCGACTACGTGCCTCCCGTGCGCAGCTATCGCCAGGTGTCACCGGATCACTTGGTGATGATCGAGGCATGGCCGGACCGTGCTCAAACCCGCCCGGACGATAATGTTTGATGATCGTGGAGAAGGACGTCCAGCCATGACCTCAAATGCACGTGCCGACACCTCGCGGGCAGGCCGCCGATTGCATCCCGGCGGGTTGGGGCGAATGGCACGACACATGCTCTCCGACCGGCACGACACGAATACGAAATGAGTGTGATGCGTTATTCCGCCTTCTCGATTTTCCTGAACGGCCTGCGCAAGAACACGGGCTGGACCTCCGCCTGGCGTTTTCCGGAGCCCAAGCCGCATTACGACATCATCATCGTCGGCGGCGGCGGACATGGCCTCGCTACCGCGCACTACCTTGCCAAGGAGCACGGCATCACCAACGTCGCTGTGCTGGAGAAGGGATATATCGGTTCCGGCAATGTCGGCCGCAACACGACCATCATCCGCTCGAACTACCTGCTGCCCGGCAACAATCCGTTCTACGAATTGTCCCTGAAGCTCTGGGAAGGGCTGGAGCGGGACCTCAACTACAATGCGATGGTGTCGCAGCGTGGTGTCATCAATCTCTGCCACAACGACAGCCAGTTCGCGGCCTATATGCGCCGCGGCAACGCGATGCGGCTGCACGGCGTCGACGCCGAGCTGCTCGACCGCAACCAGGTCAAGTCGATGCTGCCGTTCCTCGACTTCGACAATGCCCGCTTTCCGATCCAGGGCGGACTGCTGCAGCGGCGCGGCGGCACCGTGCGCCACGACGCGGTCGCCTGGGGATATGCGCGGGCCGCCGATGCGCGCGGCGTCGACATCATCCAGCAATGCGAGGTGACCGGCATCCGCCGCGAGAACGGCCGCGTCGTCGGCGTCGAGACCACCAGGGGCTTCATCGGCTGCAACAAGCTGGCGCTGGCAGCGGCCGGCAATTCTTCGCACGTGGCCGCAATGGCCGACCTGAGACTGCCGATCGAGAGCCATGTCCTGCAGGCCTTCGTGTCGGAGGGCCTGAAGCCCTTCATCGACTGCGTGGTGATCTTCGGCGCGGGTCATTTCTATGTGTCGCAATCGGACAAGGGTGGACTCGTCTTCGGCGGCGACATCGACGGCTACAACTCCTATGCGCAGCGCGGCAATCTGGCGACCGTCGAGCATGTCGCCGAGGCGGGCGTCGCGCTCATACCTGCGTTGTCGCGGGTCCGGGTGCTGCGCAGCTGGGGCGGCATCATGGACATGTCGATGGATGGGTCGCCGATCATCGATCGCACGCACATCGACAATCTCTACCTCAACGCCGGCTGGTGCTACGGCGGCTTCAAGGCGACGCCTGCCGCCGGCTATTGCTTCGCGCATCTCCTGGCACGGGGCGAGCCCCACGCGACCGCCGCGCAGATGCGCCTCGACCGGTTCGAACGCGGATACGCGATCGACGAACGGGGCTTAGGCGCCCAGCCCAACCTGCATTAGAGTTTTCAATGGCAAGTCTAGTCTCCTGCCCCCATTGCGGCGTGCGTCCGAAAGAAGAATTCACGATCAAGGGCGCCGCGCTTTCGCGCCCAGCTGCCGATGCGCCGTATGCGACGTGGTTCGACTATGTGTTCCTGCGCGACAATCCGCGCGGCCGTTACGACGAATACTGGCATCACAGCTCAGGCTGCCGACGCTGGCTGGTGGTGACGCGCGACACCGCGAGCCATGAGATCGCAGCCTGCCGGGATGTGGCCGAAAAGCCGGCGGTGCTTGCATGACCTCCTATCGCCTGCCGAAAGGCGGTCTCATCGATCGCTCGGTCTCTCTGCCCTTCACCTTCGACGGCCGAAGCTATTCCGGGCATGCAGGCGATACGCTCGCCTCGGCGCTCCTGGCGAACGGCCGGCGTCTCGTGGGACGCAGCTTCAAGTATCACCGGCCGCGCGGGATCCTGACGGCGGGCGCGGCGGAGCCGAACGCACTGATGACGATCGGCAGCGCCGGCCGCACGGACCCCAACACCCGCGCCACGATGCAGGAGCTCTATGCCGGCCTGAAAGCGCGCAGCCAGAACCGTTGGCCGTCGCTCGACTTCGACCTTGGCTCGCTGAACGGATTGTTCTCGCCATTCCTCGGCGCCGGTTTCTACTACAAGACGTTCATGTGGCCGGCGGCCTTCTGGGAGAAGCTCTACGAGCCGCTGATCCGCCGGGCGGCCGGCCTCGGCCGCGCAACCTACGAGTCAGACCCGGATACCTACGAGAAATCATGGGCGCATTGCGACCTGCTCGTCATCGGATCGGGGCCCGCGGGACTTGCCGCCGCGTTGACCGCGGGACGTGCCGGGCTACGGGTCATCCTCGCCGAGGAACACCCGAGGTTCGGTGGCGCGCTCCTCTCCGAAACCGCGACCGTCGATGGCGTGACTGCGCCCGAATTCGCGGCGCGCTGCGTCGAGGAATTGCGCAGCCTGCCGAACGTCACGCTTCTTCCACGCACGACCGTCATCGGCTGGTACGACAGCAATGTCTTCGGCGCTGTGGAGCGCGTCCAGAAACATGTCGCGGCTCCGGTCGCCAACCGTCCGGTCGAGCGTTTCTGGCGCATCGCCGCCAGGCACGCGATCCTCGCGACGGGCGCCGAGGAGCGGCCGCTGTTGTTCGGAGGCAACGATATTCCAGGCGTGATGCTGGCCGGCGCCATGCGGACCTACCTCAATCGCTTCGGTGTTGCGCCGGGCCGCCGCGTGGCGATCTTCACGACCAACGACAGCGGCTACGCGCTGGCCCGCGATCTCGATCGCGCCGGTGTGGGGCTTGCCGCGATCATTGACAGCCGGTTGCGTTCGGACGTCCCCTATGAAGGCCCGGCGCGGATCATCCGCGGCGCCCATGTGACTGACGCGACGGGAGGCAAGTCGCTCTCCTCCATCACGGTCACAGGACCCGGCGGCGTCGAGACGATCGGCATCGACGCGCTGGCCATGGCCGGCGGCTTCAGCCCGATCGTCCACCTTGCCTGCCACCGCGGCGGGCGGCCCGTCTGGTCCGACGAACATTTCAGCTTCCTTGCCCCGCAGGATCTGAAGGGTATCGCGTTGGCCGGCTCGGTGACGGATGCAACCGGCATTGCGGACTGCCTGTCGCAAGGCTCGGCCCAAGCGGTTGCGCTGGCGGGGGAACTGGGCGTGAAAGCCGTAGCGTCGCCAACGTCCGTTTCGGGCGACATCGCGGCGCGTCCGGAACGGTCGGTCTGGTCGATCCCCGGCGTGAAAGGCAAGGCGTTCGTCGACTACCAGAACGACGTTCACAGCGCCGACCTGAAGCTCGCCGCACGGGAAGGTTTTGGCGAAGTGGAACTCGCCAAGCGCTACACCACGACCGGCATGGCAACGGATCAGGGAAAACTCTCCAACGTCAACGCGATCGGGCTGCTTGCCGAGGCGCGCGGCGTCTCGCCGGCCGAGGTTGGCACGACGACGTTCCGGCCATTCTACACGCCCGTCTCCTTCGGCGCCTTGACCGGTGCCTCGACAGGCAAACGCTTTCAGCCCGTGCGCAAGTCGCCCCTGCATGGCTGGGCGCAGAGGAACGGCGCGGTCTTCATCGAGACCGGCCTGTGGTATCGTTCCTCGTGGTTTCCGCGCCAAGGCGAGACCACCTGGCGCCAGAGCGTTGATCGCGAAGTGCTGAATGTCCGCGCCAATGCCGGCCTCTGCGACGTCTCGATGCTCGGCAAGATCGAAATCACCGGCAAGGACGCGACAACCTTCATCGACCGCGTCTATTCCAACGGCTTCGCCAAACTGCCGGTCGGCAAGGCGCGCTACGGCCTGATGCTGCGCGAAGACGGCATGATCTACGACGACGGCACGACCAGCCGCCTGTCAGAGAACCGCTATTTCCTGACGACGACCACGGCCTACGCGGCCGGCGTCATGGACCACCTGGAATTCTGCGCCCAGGCGCACTGGCCTGAGCTCGACGTGAAGCTTGCCTCGGTCACGGACCAATGGGCGCAGATGTCGCTCGCCGGACCGAAATCGCGCGCAATCCTGCAGGAGATCGTCGACGACGATATCTCGGACCACGCCATGGGATTGCTGGCGGCACGTGAAGTGTCGCTGTTCAACAGCCGGCTAAAGGGTATGCTGTTCCGCATCTCGTTTTCCGGCGAACGCGCTTATGAACTGGCCGTGCCGGCCGGCTATGGCGAAAGCGTCGCGGACGCATTGATGAAGGCCGGCGAGAGCCACGGCATCTGCGCCTACGGCGTCGAGGCGCTGGGCGTGCTGCGCCTTGAAAAGGGTTTCGTCACGCATGCCGAGATCAACGGCACCGTCGTGCCGGCCGACCTCGGCCTCGGCAAGATGGTGTCCGCGACCAAGGCCGACTTCATCGGCAAGGCGATGCTGGCGCGCGAGGGCCTGTCCGATCCGGACCGTCCGCGCTTGACCGGCGTCATGCCGATCGATCCGTCGGCATCCTTCATGGCCGGATCGCACGTACTGTCGAAGGAGGCGGCCGCGACGCTGGAGAACGACCAGGGCTACGTCACCTCGGTCGCCTACTCGCCGCACCTCAAGTCGACGATCGGTCTCGCCCTGGTGGTCCGCGGACCCGAGCGGCACGGCGAGGAAGTCATTGTCTGGAACGGGCTGCGCAACGAGACGACACGCGGGAGGCTCTGCGATCCCGTCTTCTTAGACCCTGAGAACGAGCAGCTGCATGTCTGATTTCGAACTGATCCACCGCGCCGTTCTGAGCTCTGCGACGCCACTTCGGTCGGAACGCGTACAACTTACGCCCCTGCCGGAAGGCACGGTCCTGCAGGTCTTTGGCCCTGCCGCGCATGCCGGGTCTCTCGCGGATGCTGCTGCGCGCGCCGGGCTTTCCCTGCGCGCCAATGGCCCCGGCCAATGGTACCTCGTCGGCGACGAAACGACGACACGCGACGTGCCTACCGAACTGACCTCGGGCCTCCCCGATGGCTTCACTGTCGTCGAGCAGAACCACGGTCGCGTCCGTATCGCTGTCGAGGGTGACGCCGTGGAGGCGGTCCTCGCCAAGGGGACGGGCGTCGACCTCTCCCGGTTCGAGATCGGTCACGCGACGACCACGCTGATCGGCCACATCTCGGCCCATGTCAGCCGTACGTCCGCCGACCGCTTCGAGCTCATGCCGCTGCGCAGTTTCGCCGAGAGCCTGTGGCACGACCTCGAAAAGATGGCGGCGGAATACGTCGTAGTTCCAAGCAGACCATGAGGCGCGCAATGGTTCAGCCAAAGATCGACAGGAAGTCCGTTGCCGGCAAGCAACTGCATGTCGAGGAGCATACCCAGCTTCTTGTCATCGGCGCGGGACCTGCCGGCCTTGCAGCCGCCATCGAAGCCGCCCGGCGCGGCCTCTCCGTCGTTCTGGTCGACGAAAACCCGGTCTCTTTCAAGACGATGGGCGACGAGGTGCCGCTGCATTACGGGCAGGGCATGTCCGGCGCCGCTCGCAACCGCAATGCGATGATGGAGGCGCTCGTCGCCTCCGAGCCGCTGATCGAGACCGCCTTCGAGGCGGGCGTCGATGTGCGGCTCGGCACCGCCTGCTGGGGTCTCTATGGAAACGGATCGGCCGTGCATTGGCTGCCGGGCACCGTCGCTGGCCTGACTGATGATGACCGCGGCTGGATGATCGGCGCCGAGCAAGTGATCGTCGCCGCCGGGCGGCGCGACATGGGGCTTGGCTTCCCGGGCTGGGAAAAGCCGGGCGTGATGGGCGCGACCGCAGCGGTCGCGCTTGCGAAGCACGGCGCATTGGCGCCCCGCAGCGTCGTGATACTTGGAACCTCGGCGGAAGCCCTGACCGCCGCTTTGGCGTTGCGAAGCGCCGGCATCGAGGTCGTCGCCGTGGTCGAGCAGGCGGCCGAGCCGCTTGGCCCCTCGGATATGGTATCGGCGCTGCGCGCCGACGGCTGCACGTTCCTGACCGGCCACGTCGTGCGCGAGGCGCTGGGTCGCGATACGGTCGAGGCCGTGCTGGTTTCTGCCGTCGATGCCGCAGGCCGTTCCGTCGGCGAGGAGCGCCGCCTTGCCTGCGACGGGATCGTGCTCGCGGTCGGCGTCACGCCTGTGATCGATCTGCTCGACGCGCTCGGATGCCGGATCGCCTTCCAGCCGGAACGCGGCGGCTATGCGCCGGTCGTCGATGCCGACCAGCGCACCAGCGTGCGCAACGTTTTCGCCGTTGGCGATTGTGCCGGGATCTGGCCGACCAAGTCGCGCGACAGGGGCATCGCCGAGATCGAAGGCAGGCGCGCCGTCGCTGCGATCGTGTCCGAACTCGGCCTCGGCGATGGCAGCGCTGCACCCGAGAACGTGCTGCCGGATCGCCCGACCTATGATCTCTCGGCCTATCGGCTGGCCTGGGTGCACGCCAGCGTCATCGAGGCGCGCGCCGAGTTCCACGTCTGCCAATGCGAGGAGGTCACCGCCCGCGAACTCCTCGAAGTCCGCCCGCCGCGCTATCTCGACTGGCAGGCCGAGCGGCGCAACGACCGCTCGCTCTCGGCGCTGCTTGGCGAAGGGCCTCCCAATCCTGACCAGGTCAAGCGGCTGACCCGTGCCGGCATGGGCCCATGCCAAGGGCGGCGCTGCCGCGAGCAGGTCGCCGCACTGCTGGCGCTTAAGGCCGCGATGCCGCTGTCGACGATCCCGCTTGCCGGATATCGCGCGCTGGTTCGCCCGCTGCCACTGGCGATCGCCAGCCAGATTCCGGAGGATCAAGCCGAGCACTGGGACGTCTGGTTCGGCATTCACGCCCAGTGGCGACCTTTCTGGGACATTCCTGCGCTCTATACGGTCGCGACCAACGACGCGACCGGCACGGCGGCGAGCGAATGAACGACGCGGCAATGAGCGATATCAAGGGAGCTTCGGTCGTAATCGTCGGCGGCGGCGTAACGGGACTGAGCACAGGCTGGTGGCTGGCGCAGAGCGGCGTCGACGTGCTCGTCATCGAGAAGGGCATTATCGGCTGGGAGGCGTCCGGCCGAAACGGGGGCGGCTGCACGCATAGCCAATCGCCGTTGTTTCTCGAAGAACAGCGTCTTTGGCCGATCATGGACGAACTTCTCGGCTACCCGACGGAATTCGCACCGAACCGCATCCGGATCGCCTCGAGCGAAGAGCAGCTGACGCTTTACGGCCGCGGCATCGCCACCTCGGAAAGGCAGGGATTCAGATGCGAGCTTCTCGATCTGAAACAGCTCCGCGAGATCGTTCCGCTTGCCGGCGACAACATGGCCGGCGGCTACTTCTATCACTTCGGCGGGCATGCCAACCCGCACCGTACGGTCCAGGCCTACGCCTGGGCGATGCAGGATCATGGCGGCCGGCTGATGCAGCAATGCGCCGTGACCGGGTTCCACACCGAGGGCGGCCGGGTGGCCGGCGTCGAGACCGAGCGCGGCCTGATCGGCTGCGACCAACTCGTGATCGCGGCCGGACCGCATACCGGACGTTTTTCGGCCATGCTCGGCCAGGAGGTGCCGATGGCGAGCGCGCGGGCCGAGATGATCGTCACCGAGCCGCTCCCCTTGATGGCCTATGGCGGCGTTGACGGAAACGGTCTCTACGGCCGCCAGACATTGCGCGGCAATCTTGCCTATGGCGGCGGGCCGCATGAATGGCTGGAGATCCCCTGGGAAGGCGCGCCGGACAAGCCGTCGACCCCGCTGATGGGGCATATCGGCCGCCGTCTCCTCGAAATGCTGCCTAAGGCGGCCCACGCCCGCATCATCCGGTCCTGGGCGGGGGTGATCGAGAACACGCCGGATGGGCGGCCCGTGATCGATAGGCTCTCCTCGCAGGAAAATGTCGTGATCGCCACGATGTCGAGCGTCGGCTTCGGCCTGTCGCCGGCGAGCGGCCGGGCGATCCGCGACCTGGTCGTCGACGGGGCCTGCAGTTTCACGGATATCTCGTCGTTCAGGTTGGCGCGCTTCGCCGAGCTGGAGCCGAACTGGCGAGAGTTGCAGGGATGGCATGGAACATCCTGACATGAACATAGAGAAGCGACTGTTCATCGAGAACGCAACGCTTCTGTTCATCGCCTCCCGCAATCGGGAGGGAGCAATGGATGTCTCACCACGGGGCGGGCAGCCATGCGTCCTGCGGGTGACCGAACAGGGCACACTGCTGCTGCCCGACTACAGCGGCAACCGCAGGCTCGATACGATCGGCAATCTGCTGAGCAATCCGAGTGTCGCGCTGATCGTGCTCAACCGCGGCAGCAACCGGTATCTGCGCGTCACGGCCTCCGTCGAAGTGTCGTTCCTGGCGGAGGATCTGGCGTGCTTTCCCGCCGACGAGAATCCGCCGATCAGCGTGTTGATCCTGACTCCTGAAACGGTCGAGTTCGTCGACACCGCCGCATTCGCCCGCGCGGACTTCTGGCTGGACCCGGATCGCCGCAAGCCCCCGCTGGACCTCGGCGCAGTGGTGGGGCGGGACAAGCAAGTCCAGGCTGCGGCCGGCTTCGGGCCGGTTTTGAAGGACGCGGAAGAGGAACGCCTGCTGGCAAATGCAGGCGTGCGCAACGTCTATGGCACACCCAGCGAGGGCGTGCAGAAGAAGGTATGTGACATTACCGGCCCCGGCGGGCTGGATTTCATTGACGAGGCGACCTTCATCGTCGTGGCGCATGAGGGTGAGAATGGCGAAATCGCCATCGACCTGACGGCGGAAGCGCCGCTGTCGGTCATCCCCTTCGACAACCGTCACGCCTACCGCCTGCGGCTGCCGCCCGAAGTCACGACCGGCGAGGGGGGCGAGTGCGCGCTCCTGACCGTGACGCCGGGGCGGAACGAGCTGCTTCGCATCAACGGGCGGTTCGAAGAGGAGACGCGCGCGGTGAAGATCGTACCGCGCGAGGTCTTCTTTCACTGCTCCTCTGCATTTTCGCGCTCCCGGGTCTGGCAGCGGGACCGGCGGAGCTACTGGTCGGGGAAGCGTCGCTTCATCTGCGTGGAACGGCGTCGCGAAAGCCCCGACGTCGCATCCTTCGTCCTGAGGCCGCGAGACAATGCGCCGATCGGCCCTGTCGAGCCTGGGCAGTATGTCACTGTGTCGTTGACAGACGGCACGGGTGCCATGAGGCAAAGATCCTATTCCGTTTCCCGCCGGCCGGACGGGCAAAGCCTGCGCATCACGGTGCGACGCATCGGTGCCGGAGGCATTTCGGACCTGCTGCATGAGAAGGTCGAGCCGGGGACTGAGTTGCTGGTCGGCGTTCCCGCCGGCAGGTTCGTTCTGTCGAGCCCTCCGGGCCGTCCGATCGTCCTTGTCAGCGCGGGCGTGGGCATCACGCCTCTTCTCCCCATGCTGGACCATCTGGCGCGAGAGGATGATGGCCGTGAGGTGTGGTTCATCCATGCCGCCCGCGACGGCGCCCATCACCTGTTCGCGGAGGAGGCGCAAAGCATCGTAAGGAGGACGAACAATGACCGGATCCATCTGGTCTCGTGCTACTCCCGCCCGCGGCATGGAGACGAATGCGATCTCGTCGGCCGCATCGATGCTGCGGCGCTCGTCGGCCTCGTGCCGGTCCGGGACGTGGATTTCTACATCTGCGGTCCCGAAGCCTTCATGACATCGCTGAGCGACGGGCTTGTCGCACTTGGCGCAGCACCCGACAGCATCCGGTTCGAGGCCTTTGCCGCGGCGGAAGGCGGCCTGCTCGATCTGTCCGGCACGCAGACCCTCAGCGACAGCAAGGTCACATTCGCGAAATCGGGCAAGACCGCAATCTGGACGCCGCGCGAGGGCTCATTGCTCGACCTCGCCCTCCAAAACTGCGTCGATGTTCCATATTCGTGCCGGGTGGGCGACTGCCAATCCTGTGTCCAGCGCATCGTCAGCGGGATAGCCGATTATCCAGCCGGCGAAGTGCCGCTGCTGGCGTATGACCAGGTCCTGCTGTGTCAGGCCGTTCCACGCGGAGATGTGGTGCTCGAATGCTGATCATGGCGACGCAAAGAGCGGCTTGGTGTTGCGCCGGAAACCCGTCGGGACGTGGCGGCAGCCGCAGGCCGGCAGCATGAGATCGAGAATGACACATAGGAGGTCGCGATAGGACCGCTTGCAGGCATAAAGGTCATCGACCTGACGTCGGTGCTGATGGGGCCGTACGCGACCCAGTACATGGGCGATTTCGGCGCCGACGTCATCAAGATCGAGCCTCCCGCCGGCGATCTGATGCGCAATGTCGGGCCGTCGCGTTCGCCGACGATGGGGCCGCTGTTCCTCAATGCGAACCGGTCGAAACGATCGGTTGTCCTGAACCTGAAGGCCGCCGAAGGGCGGGAACTGCTGCTGGAGCTGTGCCGCGGCGCGGACGTCATGGTCTACAATGTTCGTCCTGCCGCGATGAAGCGCCTCGGCCTGTCATGGGAAGAGGTTCGAGCCGTCAATCCGCGCCTGATCTATGCCGGGCTCTACGGTTACGGGCAGCAGGGCCGCTATGCGGCGCGTCCCGCCTATGACGATCTGATCCAGGGTGGCGCAACGCTTTCGCACCTGTTCGTGCTCTCAGGATCGGGGGAGCCGCGCTACGTCCCGACGGCGATTGCCGATCGCGTCGTCGGGCTGGCGGCGTTGAGCGGGATCCTCGCCGCCATCATCGAGCGCAATCGCTCCGGCGTCGGCCAGCGGGTCGACGTGCCGATGTTCGAAACGATGGTCAGCTTCATTCTCAGCGACCATCTTGGCGGGCTGACCTTCGATCCGCCACTCGACCATGGTGGTTATGCCCGCCAGCTCGCCCGCGACCGCCGGCCTCTGCCCACTGCCGACGGCCATGTCTGCGCGCTGGTCTACACCGACGATCACTGGCGGCGCTTCCTCAAGGCCGTTGGCCATGATGACCTGATGGACACCGACAGCCGCTTCGCCAGCTTCGACGCTCGGATCAGGAACGTTTCATTCGTTTACGGCTGGCTTGCCGACATCTTCAAGACCCGCACCTCCGGGGAATGGATCGACCTGCTGGACGAGGCCGACGTGCCGGTCATGGAGATGCATACGTTTGAGACTGTCTTGCGCGATCCGCATCTGGCTGATGTGGGCTTCTTCAACACGATAGACCATCCGACCGAAGGCAGGACCATCACCATGGCCAACCCGGTGCAAATGTCGGCAACTCCGGTCGAGATCACCCGTTTCGCGCCGATGCTGGGCGAGCATACGGTCGAAGTGTTGCGGGAACTCGGTGTGCCGCCCGATCGGATTTCGAGCCTCCTCGATCGCGGCGTTGTCGCCGCGGCCACCGCGACGCTCGATTGAGGAAGTGGATGCGGCGACGCCGACCACCATAACCAAGTGCTCGGGCCTGTCCCGACCTGAAACAGGAGAATGAAGATGCCTCTCAGTCCGCCAGGCCCCCTCAGCCTCGTTCCGTTCGTGAGCGTCCAGCACATGATGCAGCTGGTGGTTGATACGGGCGTGGAGCGGATGCTGTCCGATCTCGCAGCCTATATCGAAGAAGACTTCCGTCGCTGGGAGCAGTTCGACAAGACGCCGCGCATCGCCTCGCATTCCACTGCGGGCGTCATCGAGTTGATGCCGACGAGCGACGGAGTGACCTACGGTTTCAAATACGTCAATGGTCACCCAAAGAACATGCGCAGCGGACGGCAGACCGTCACTGCCTTCGGTGTGTTGGCCGATGTTGAAACCGGCTATCCGTTGCTTCTGACAGAAATGACGCTGTTGACCGCGCTGCGAACGGCTGCGACCTCGGCCGTGGCGGCGAAGTACCTGGCGCCGGCGAATAGCCGCAACATGGCGATCATCGGCAACGGCGCGCAGTGCGAGTTCCAGGCGCTGGCCTTCAAGGCGATCTGCGGCATCGACACCGTGCGGCTCTACGACATCGACCGCGCGGCAACCTCCAAGGCGGTTCAAAACCTTCAGGGCAGCGGGCTGATGGTCGTGAGCTGCGCGAGCGCCGAACAGGCCGTCGAAGGCGCGCAGATCATCACCACCTGCACCGCCGACAAGCAGTATGCGACGATCCTGTCGGACAACATGGTCGGCACCGGCGTTCACCTGAACGCCATCGGCGGCGATTGCCCCGGCAAGACGGAGCTGCATTGCGACATTTTGCTACGATCCGATATCTTCGTCGAATATCCTGCCCAGACTCGTATCGAAGGCGAGATTCAGCAGCTCGCTGCCGACCACCCGGTGACCGAGCTTTGGCAGGTCATCGCGGGTACCGCTATCGGCCGAACGGACGAACGCCAGTTGACGCTGTTTGACAGCGTGGGTTTCGCGATTGAGGATTTCTCGGCCCTGCGCTACGTCCACGACAGGGTCAAGGGGACTGCGCTTTACACCTCCCTGGATCTGGTCGCAGATCCAGACGAACCTCGTGATCTCTATGGAATGCTTTTGCGAGCGGCTGCCTGACATGACCAACCGACTGTTCTTCCCCCTCCCGACCGAAGACGACCTTCGCGAGCTAACGGCCTTTCGCCACGAACTTCACCGCACTCCCGAGCTCTCGGGTGAAGAGCGGGAGACTGCGCGTCGCGTCTGCGAGATGCTGGCGCCGACAAACCCCGATAAGGTCTTGACCGAACTGGGCGGCCAGGGCGTCGCAGCGATTTACGACAGCGGCGCGCCGGGGCCGACGATCCTCTTCCGCTCCGAGCTGGACGCCCTGCCCATTCAGGAGCTTGGCAAGATCGAACACCGGTCGACCGTGCCGGGAAAGGCACATCTGTGCGGACATGACGGTCACTCCACCATCCTGCTGGGTCTCGGCCGCATCCTGTCGCGGGCACGCCCGACCAGCGGGCGGGTGATCCTGATGTTCCAGCCCGCCGAGGAGAACGGCGCGGGTGCGGTCGCCGTGGTCGCCGATCCGCGCTATGCCGAGATCAAGCCGGACTGGGCATTCTCGCTGCACAACGCACCGGAGGTGGAATTCGGCTTCGCGCAGCTCGGCGCCGGGCCTGCGAACTGTGCTTCGCGGGGCATCCGCATCCGGCTGACCGGCAGCACTGCGCATGCCTCGCGCCCAGCCGATGGCCGCTCGCCGATGATGGCTATCTCGGAACTGATGCCGGCGCTACAGGCCTGCGGCAGCGGCAAGCCTCTAGGTCCGGGATTCTCGATGGTCACCGTTACGCATGCTTCGATGGGCGCGGAATCCTTCGGCGTTGCTCCGGGCGAAGCGAAGATCATGGCGACGCTCCGGACCGTGTACGACGACGACATGGAAAACCTCGTCGCGCGGGTCGAGGGGCTGATCCGCACTGCTGCGGAGCGTCACGGACTCCTCTGCGCGTACGAATACGACGACGTCTTCGCCGCTTCCATCAACGAGCCCGAGGCGACGGCTATCCTCGCCAACGGATTGGAGCGAGCAGGTATTGGACGGCACGACCAGAAGTTACCGTCGGTCGGTTCGGAGGATTTCGGGCAGTTCGGGCTGAGCGGCGCAAAGGCCGCGATGCTCTTTCTCGGGTCCGGCCCCGACTGGCCACGGGTACATACTCCCGAATATGACTTTCGCGATGAACTGATTCCGGTGGGTATCCGCATCTTCTCGGAGACGCTGGCGGCCTGTCTGGATAACAGCTGAATGCGGTCATCTGCGATGTCCTGCCGACCGATGCCGCCGGCAGAAGTGTGCGGATAAGGTGTCGATGTGACCAAGGTGTCGGTGTGACCAAGAGAAAGACAGGCTGCCATTGACAACCTTCCCGTTCAGCGAAGCCACCCCGGTGCAGTTTCAGGCGGTGCTGCCGAAGACATCCGACGTCGTGATCGTCGGCGGAGGCATCATCGGCGTGATGACGGCACTGTTTCTGGCGCGACGGAACATCTCGGTTACGCTTGTCGAGAAGGGCCGCATCGCGGCCGAGCAGTCATCGCGCAACTGGGGTTGGATCCGGCAGCAGGGCCGCGACGCTGACGAACTGCCGATCATGATCGAAGCGCGCCGCCTTTGGCGGCAGCTTGCCGAAGAGTGTGGCGAGGATATCGGCTTGAGGCAGACCGGTATCACATACCTTGCGCGCACCGACACGGAGATGGCCGCTTTTGCCGAGTTCGTGCAGATCGCCGGCGCACATAATGTCGACACACGCCTCCTCGAACCGAAGGAACTCGCGGACCTGATCCCCGCCATGTCGCAGCGCTACAAGGGCGCGATGACGACCCCGTCGGACATGCGGGCCGAGCCTTGGGTTGCCGTGCCGGCGATCGCTCGCCTCGCCGGCAGGGAAGGTGTCACTATCATCGAGAATTGCGCGGCGCGCATGCTTGACTGCGCCGGCGGTCGGATCAGCGGCGTCTGGACCGAGAGGGGCCGCGTTGCCACCTCTAACGTTCTGGTCGCCAGCGGCGCGTGGACATCGCTCTTCCTGCGCGCGCATGGCATCTCGATCCCGCAACTCAGTGTCAGGTCGACCGTCGCCGCGACCGAGCCGATGCCCGAGATCCATGCTGGGGCCGCCGCCGACGAACACATCGCCTTCCGGCGGCGGCAGGATGGCGGCTATACGCTCGCGTCGGGCGGCGCCAGCCAGCTCTATATCGGCCCGGACGCATTCCGGCACGCGGTCAAATACTTTCCCGCCTTGAGGGCAAATCCCTTGGGCACGCGATACCTCCCGGCGGCGCCTAAGGGATATCCGGACGGCTGGTCGACGCCGCGCAAGTGGGACGCAACCCAGGAAAGCCCGTTCGAGCGGATGCGCATCCTGAATCCCGCACCCGAGCCCTCCAGGCTCCGCTCGATCGAGCGCGGGTTCAGGGAGCTTTTCCCTCAGTTCAAGGAAGTGCGGCTGAAGGCGAGCTGGGCGGGCATGATCGATGCGATGCCGGATGTGGTGCCTATCGTCGATCGCGTCGCCGAGATTCCAGGCCTCGTCGTTGCGGCCGGGATGAGCGGCCACGGCTTTGGCATCGGACCGGGCATGGGCCGTGTCGTGTCGGACCTTATCCAGGGAAACAAGATCGGACACGATCTCAACAGGTTTCGCCTGTCGCGGTTCAGCGACGGCAGCCCGATCCGACTAGGCCCCGCTTTGTAGTCCGGCTCGATCGACGCCGGGCGGATGTCTTGCTTTGCATCAGTGGAATTCTTGATGCCCAGGACGACCGCGTCACCTGGGCGGCGGCCAATCCGAGAGCAAAGTTATTCCGAATCTCGGCGAAGCTTCGCGCAGACGCTCGATCTCCTCAGGCGTCGGGGGAGCCACGACTTCGTCCGGTTGAAGTTCGTGGCCGGCTTCCACGAGAAACCGGTCGAATAGAGAGGGGGTCCCGATCAGTATGTATCTGACAGGGTTGCCGCTCATGTTCATAAGCTGGTGCGGAATGCGGCGCGGCAGGAAGACGCTCTCCCCTGCAGTCAGGCGTTGAGGCCGGCCGTCGATCACCGCGGTCAACTCGCCTTCGATGATGTAAACCGTCTCGTCGTCCTTGGCGTGGACATGGATCGGCGTCCTCGTGCTTCCGTCGCTTTTGTTTTCGAAGAGGCAGAACTGCCCTGCAGTGTGTTCTCCGGACAGCAGACATTTCATGACGACGCCTGCAAGAACGAACTCTTTGCTGTCGATGTCACTCATTGCGTTTCCTTCCCACAAATCGGGTGGCGGACCTCCATTCAGCGAGTTTTCGAGATCGCGTGCAGGTGATTATTGGCGTTTCGTTGACGAGCTCATCGTGCCATCCGCCGACGGCCTGTTGCGCCGTGGGGGGCCGATGCTCGCCAGGATCGCGCGGGACCTGTGCTGTTGGACGTTCGAACAGGCACAAAGCTTCAAACTCATCGCCGATCTACTGGTGACGCTCCACAACCTCTCCGCCGGCGAGCGGGCGGCCGCGATGGCCAATCTGCGCCACCTCATCCTGCGCATCGCACAGCCGTTTGGTAAGAATTTGGTCAAGACGATACTGAGGATGGCAGTGAAGCGCGACAGATCGCGGCGGTGGCTGACCAGTGGAGAAATCCCACTTCTGGCCTTGATATTGCCGACGCAATCCTGCAAGTCGCGGCGACAATGCGTGGCAACGAGAACTTTGGCGCCTTCGGCGTCTATCATTTAGCAGGAGCCGGCGAGTGGACTCCCCTGTCATATTCTCGACACAAGTGCCATGCAGGGCGGGCCTGGCGCGTGGGTACGTGATATCGAGATAATGGACTGTCTCACAAAAACGCAACGTTGCCGAAATTCGCGCCTGTCGACGGTAAATCCGGAGCCGCATTCGGGCGGAATGCGCCATACTGGCGGATGTCGACGCAAGAGATGGTACGACAGCTTCTTCGGCCTGACTGTGCTCTTGCGCTTGCGGAGACAATGCGCTTGACCGGAACTGAGGGGCAGCGATGATTCCTTTCAATTCGACGACATTCCGCTTCCCCGATCTTGTCGCTCCGTCCGCTTGGGTCGAGCACGTGCCATTCATGTTCTGGCTGATCGATGCGCTGCGGCCGCGCCGGTTTGTTGAGCTTGGTACGCACGCCGGGGTCTCTTACTGTGCGGCTTGCCAAGCCATCGAGTTGCTGGGTCTCCACTGCAGCTGCTATGCAATCGACACATGGAAGGGCGATGAGCATGCGGGCCACTACGACGAAAAGGTCTATCGCGATCTCGCTGCCTACCATGCCCCAAAGTATGCGGCCTTTTCGCGTCTTGTACGGTCGACCTTCGATGCGGCTGTAGACCATTTCGAGGACGCCAGCATCGACCTGTTGCACATCGATGGTCTGCACACCTATGACGCTGTTCGTCATGACTTCGAGACTTGGCGGCCGAAGCTGACGCAAAACGCCATTGTGCTCTTTCACGACACGAATGTACGTGAGCGCGATTTCGCCGTCTTTCGTCTTTGGGACGAAATCTCGGCGGGCCGGCCACATTTCGAGTTCCTACACGGGCACGGCCTAGGTGTTCTAGGAATTGGCGACAGCTACCCAAAGGCAGTCGAGGCGCTTTTCGCTGCGGGCGAACAGGACTATGATCGGGGGGCTGTACGAACCGCCTTCGCCCATCTCGGCCAAGTCGCCGACCGCGAGAATACGGCCCGCGCGGTAAGGCACGCGGAGGCGCAGTTTGCGCTGAGCCGCGAAGAGTGGCAGCGACAGGTCGAAGCGCGCGATGGCGAGATTGCCACCTTAAGGGCCGAGTGCGAGCAGAGGGCAATACAGGTGGGCGAGCGCGAGGTGCAGTTTGCAGTGGATCGACAAGAGTGGCAACGTCAGATCGAAGGACGTGACGCCAAGATTTTGCGGACGAATGCGCAGGTCATTGAGAAGGCCGAAGAGATACAGGTCTTAAAAGAAAGACTCTCGGTGGCACTTACCGATCGCGAGAATGCTCGCTCTGAGGAGAAAAGACTGCATAATGTTCTCAGCGCTGTTTATTCCAGTACCTCATGGCGCGTCACCGTGCCACTGAGAGCGGCAAAGCGGCTTTTGACTACCTTTGGAAAATAGGGGCATGCCAAACAGTGGGCGCTGTTCCGGCGATTGACCTCCCTGATTGTCTACGCCTGACCGAGACAGCCTACCCGTCGCTTGATCGGCAGATATAGAAAACTATGCAAAACAGTAATCTGATCGAGCTTTGGCGTCAATTCGCTGCAGAAATGCGGAAATTGAAGCTTGTATATCGCCGTATTCTTGTCGAGACCCGCTGCAATTCACGGCCTGGGTTCAGTCTCAGTGACGACAACGGCGAAACTGTCGGCCATATCGAGGAGATTAAGGTCGAGCGCGGCATGATTCACCTGCGGGGATGGACGACAAGACCAGTCCTCCGGCTAGCAGCCGGGCCGGTCCGTCGCTCGATCACGCCAGACCACGCCCGTCAAGATATCAATGATAAAAGAGGCCTGCGTCTCGACACCCCCACGGGCTTCAATTTCAATATCCATTTTCGCGATGACGACCTGCGCATTGAATTCGACGGAATAGACGGCCCGAGGGAATATAAGTTCACTGCTATGTCACGGATGGAGCGTGCGTACGCCAACGGATCGATCTTCTTTCATCTGATATGGCTGGGCATCAAAAACATTCCTCTCGTGTTCCGGCATTTCGTCCTGCGCGATCCCCTTGCCTCAAGCGACTTGAAAGATCTTTACCTCACTTTTGATCGGAAACCCGAGGTTGATTGGACGGCAGCTATCTTAACCAAAAACTCGGCGTTGCCGGTGCTTGACGAAAAGATCTTCATTGTTCTTCCGGTTTACAACGGGTTGGAAATCTTGCCTCAGGTCTTGGACCGCGTCGAGCGTTTCACCGACGGGCCTTTCTCTCTCGTCATCGTTGAAGACTGCTCGACGGACAATCGCGTGAGGCCCTGGGTGCGGGATTGGGTTGCCAGCCGCCGGTCTAAAGCTGTTTTGATCGAGAACGAGCACAATCTCGGCTTTGTCCAGGCAGTTAACAGGGGGCTGGAAGCTGCTGCCGGACACCATGTCGTTCTACTGAATTCCGATGCCTTCGTGCCCGAGAGGTGGCTGTCCCGGCTCATGGCTCCGATCATTGCCGATGAGATGGTGGCTTCCGCCACTCCGATGTCAAATGATGCCGAGATTTTCTCTGTTCCGATGATCTGTCGGAAAACCGATCTACGACCCGGACAGGTCGACGCCATTGACTCTATAGCCCGAAAAATCAATCCAGCGGTTTTGTCGGTTGATGTACCGACAGGCGTCGGCTTTTGCATGGCAATGAATAAGAAATTCCTCGGCCAGGTCTCAAAATTCGACCCGGCATTCGGTAAGGGTTATGGCGAAGAAGTAGATTGGTGCCAGAAGACGCATGCACTCGGCGGACGTCACGTCGCGGTGCCCAATTTATTCGTTGAACACTCCGGAGGCAATTCATTCGGATTGGAGGCAAAGGCACGTTTGATGCGTTCGAACGGCGCGATCATTTCCAAGCGATATCCGGATTATGATGCAAATGTACAGGACTTTATCGCGACGGATCCACTTTTGTCGGCTCGCATTCTGCTCGCCGTCGCAGCAGTCAAGAGACCAGATCGGCCCTTGCCGGTATACTTCGCTCACGATCTGGGAGGCGGCGCCGAATCCTATTTGCAAAGCCGCATCAAATCGGAAATCGAGACGATGGATCAGGGCGCCGTCACCGTTCGCGAGCGCACAGACACTGGCCTATTTGAGCTGGAGGTCCATTCGGCCGCCGGCAGAACCAAGGTCCACATTGATGATCTTGGCCATCTGCGCGATCTTCTTCATACTGTCGATCACCTGAACCTGGTCTATTCATGCATTGTTGGATCACGCGAACCACTTAAAATTGCAGCTCTTATGGTAGAGCTTCGCCGGCCAAACGATCGTCTTTCGGTTCTCGTCCACGATTATTTTCCGGTTTGTCCTTCTTATACGCTACTCAACAATAACGGAAAATATTGCGGCATCCCGACAACGGACGTTTGCACAGCCTGTCTCGGAGCCGGCAATCCCAACAGCGCCGCAGCAAATCCCGATATCCGTGAGTGGCGCGAGGTATGGGGGTGCGTCATGGCCGTCGCCGAGCAGATTGAGGTCTTTTCCGATAGCAGTCGCCAGATCGTTTCCAAGGCCTATCCGACAGTTGCGCCCAAGATAGTGGTCAAGCCGCATGCCCTTCGATATCAGCCTTCGCCAGTGAACGCGCCGATTACCCGTGTCCTGACAATTGGAGTTTTGGGCAATATTGGCTATCAAAAGGGCGCGCGTGCGGTAAAGGATTTAGCGGCGGTCCTGCCGAACGATCGGCGCGTCCGCATCTCCATCATCGGAAACTTCGATTATCGCTTCCATCGTTCGGCTATTGCTGTCTACGGCCAGTATCAGATCGAGGATTTATCCAGGATTGCTACGCAGCAGCAGATCGGATGCTGGCTGATGCCTTCTATCTGGCCGGAAACCTTCTCCTACTCCATTCACGAAATGCTGGCGACCGGCCTTCCGGTTTTCTGCTTCTCGCTCGGCGCACAAGCCGAAGCGGTCGCCAAATCGGAGAATGGCTATGTCATGAGGGCTACTCCGGACAAGCCAGGCGAAATCTTGGATGAGATCCTCGCGGTTATGCGCCAGACGTCGAAATCAGCTGCATGACGCTGTTATCGGCAGTGACACCCGCTCGACAATAGACGCTTGACGGGTCGCAGTCTCACTGACCGTGAAAAAGGGAGCGGACTGCACACTACGATCCCAACGGGTCTCTGATATCCAGTTCAGTCAATTCCGAAGACTTTTGATCGATCACGCTCTGAATACGGTCGTGATAGGCTGGCGCCGCGACGTCTTTGACCATATGCCGGGCCTGAATCGCGCTTTCGAGTTGTCTGCGTTTGTCGCTTCCTGTCCAAACGCCTTGTGGGTGTTGACGATAGACGCTTAGAACTTCTTGTATAAATCCGATCGCTCCGGACTTCTCCAGTTGAAATGCCAACGCAATTTCATTGAACCGCCCCTCAAACAGCCTATCAGGCAGAGACTTCATGAGCCCCGACTTGAAAAGGCAACTTGAAAAGTTGGCTATAAGATTCATCGATGGGTCATTCAGAAAGTCGCTTCCCGTGAGCTTTGAGCGTGTCAATACCTTCTGCCGATTCAGCAATCGTTTTGTGCCGTTTTGGGTGTTAACAACATCGATCATTGAGAACACCATCGAGCAATCCGGATTGTCCATGAGAAATTTCAGCTGTTTCTGAAGTTTATCGGGCGACGACCAGTAATCGTCACCTTCAAGAATCGCAATGAAATCACCGGCCGCATTGTCGATACACTTTCGAAATGTACTGGATATTCCCAGGTTCTCATCGTTGCTAACGTCACGAACAAGATGCCGATGTTTCTGAACATAGCCCTTGACGATATCGCGTGTCCTATCGCTGGAACCATCGTCACAAACAATGATTTCGTGGATAAAATCACCCGCCTGCTTAATAGCGCTGTCCAACGCCTGCGAAATGTAACTTTCATGATTATAAGCGGGAACAATGGTTGTGATAGTAATTGGCATACCATGTTTTCCGCGCAAGTAAACGCGCGCGTCATCTAATGACTCGCTCACACTAATGCGAGATTTATCAGTCGCAGCATCGTTATAGATCATCAAGGGGTGCGGTATGAACACCGCAGGCGCCTTTTCCGTGTAGCGGATAATCAGATCCCAATCGACCAAACGCCTCATGGTGGTGTCGAAGCCACCGAGATTGCGAAACATGTCTCTTGAATGCACGAACGCGCCTAAATCTATGTAGTTTGCTTTCAACAGGGCCGGGCGATTGAACGGCCGCCTTCCACGTACCACCCCATCGGATTGGTTTTCAAAGCAGGAGTAGAAAAGACGGTGATTTGGATGCTCGATGATGCTGCTTGCAAACGTCGAAAGAAAATTCGGCTTAAGGCAATTGTCGGAATCCAGGTAGGCGATCCATGGACCAGATGCCTTAGCCAATCCGGCATTTCGAGCCGCCGAAACGCCGGTTCGCTCGTTGCTGCGAATGAGCTTGATTTTGCCGCCGCTCATTTCGTCTGAATACCGCTCTATGATGGCGTCGTACGCGCCATCTGTCGATCCGTCGTCAACCAGGATCAGTTCATAAATCGCATGCCTTTGACCGAGAACCGAGTCTATGGAGCGAAAAATTGAACTCTTCCTGTTGTAGAAGGGCGTGATGATGGAAAACCGGACTCCATCCGCTTCGAAAAATCTCGATGGGTGGGAGTGCTCAATTATGTATGTATAGAGCTCGGGATTAACAGAATGTATTTTGCGCAGAAAGGCACCGATGCCATCATAGTTGGCGGCGGTTTTTTTAAATGCCTTCACCTTTAACAACGGGCAGCCAACTTCCAGAAGTAAGTTGGGAAAGACAGTCAAATTGGGGTTCAAGCGCCTTGCTTCGTCAATGACATCGCCGCCATCGTCAGTGTAGCAGCTGGACGTCAATCCTAGATCCCGGAAATAGGATGTCATGACAACTTCATAGTTCAGTATAACATCAGAAACAGATTTTTCCTTCTTGATTGCGGAGAAAAATTTGATGAAAGCTTGAGATGAAAAGACATTTTTCTTGAAAACAACGAAATAGCTCTGAAGATGGTAAGAAAACTGGGAATTATCCGTCAGTCCCCAAAAGTCACATTTTCGCGTTGACATTTCCTCAAAGAGCTTATCGAAGTCGTATACGGGCCCATAGCAGCTGTCATTGCAAAGAAGTAATTCATCCGCATCGGAAAGAATGCCGCGTTCGTTTGCATAAACTATCCCACGTTTATATGAACCAAAATCATATTCCTCGTGCCGCTCACATATGTGGGCATCGACTATGCCGGTTAGCTTCGCCAATTCGTCATCGGGAAATTTATTGTCTGCAACGAAAATTATTGTGTCGCTAATTTTCCTTAGAGATTGCAGATAGTACACTACATACGGGTGTATGGCCGAGTCTGCACTGTACGATGCGAAGACCACGATGCGCCCCGTTTTGTTTCGCGGCGACGGATAGGAAGATGTGAATTGCTCAAAAGAACCAACTAATTCGTTGTCCGGGCGGAAATCCGGCGTGCGATCAAGCGCGATAGTGGGAGTAATCGGGGTACCAAACTGAGTAACTGGAGGAGAGCCCGTGGGTCGTCGCTCTTTTCGACCCCATTTGATGTAGTGAACAAGGGGATTTAGGTGGGCGGCGCCGACGTCGGGGTTTGCAGCGATGTACCCAAGACTGTCGAAAAATGGACTGGGGTTGCGACCTTCGTAGGCTCCATGCCGTGCGTAATGCAGAGCGGGATCGATGCCTGCCATAGCCACGTCTGTGTTCTGGGAAAGGTACCAAGGGGCATCGAACAGATGGCTCTTTCTAATGAGCAAGGCATTGCGCTGGTCTTTGTAAAAGATGCCCGCACTTTTGAGATCGAACAAATGTGGGCCAATTTTCCTAATCGTCTTCATTCCCAATTCCCCCGATTTGGCCACGATACGAAAACTTCAAATCGGCAAATTTGAAGCGTGTGCGCTAGCGAGATGTAGCGGCGAAAGCAATATCGGCTTGCTCGGAATAATATTAGGCATGAAGCATATAAAGAGAAGAATTTCGACATAGCCCATGCTATAAATTGTCACTCATGGTTTCTAACGTAGTTTTCTATGACAGCTTGCATGCGTTCTGTATCGGCATCGCTACGCCGAACGAAAAGTGCTAAGGTGTTACAGGTCGCGACGTTCCTGGCAAATTCTTCTACCAGATGGTAATGGGGGCGAACTGTATAATCGTGAATTGCTATTATGGCATCCTGCCTTAACCAAAGGAGCGCCGTCATAAAGCAAGCGACTCTAAAACGGCCGTCCACTAAACAAAAATCAATTTTTTCAGTATCGGCTTCAACTATAGCATTTGAGTAGGTTGGGAATAAATGCTCATGGCTTCTATCTACGGGCGTTCCCCACCCCCCGGTGGGTCCGACATAAATATGACGCAAGGTGATCTTAATTTTTGGATCGCCGATCTCGGATCGAACTTTTTCGACCCATTCCTTATCGCTTTCTATAGAAGTTACGCTTTGAGCCACCAGACTGCTCGCGAGTAGAGTGGTTCCACCCATACCAAACTCAAAGTAGTGCTTTGTTTTTGAAAGAAACGATGACAGAAGATCGACTTCTTTTGGAGTCATTATGATTTGCATACTAGAAATCCTACCCCATGCAGGGGGTTGCAATCCGACATTGAGTAAAAGGTCCGACTATCGTCGAGCTGTTCAGCTGCATAGCTAGCGCCTCATGTGACTGCGTTCTCGACCTCTTTGCTGAACCACTGTTCAGCCGGCTGGAATGCCTTCACCCGGCCTTTATCGAGTTCGAGAATTTTATTGCAGGTGCGTTTCAAAAGACCATGATTATGGCTCGCTAGGACGATGATGCCTGCCTTTTCAGCAAGTTCATCCATCCGCTTTTTCGCTTTGTCCTGGAAACTGGGATCCCCAGCGCCAATCCATTCATCCATGAGGAGTATCTCGGGCTCAAGGCTGGTTGCGACGGAAAAGGCGAGACGGGCAGCCATTCCCTGGCTATAGGCCTTGAAAGGAACATCGATGAAATCACCAAGTTCGCTAAACTCGATGATCTCATCCATTCGCTTCTCGATATCAGCATTAGTCCAGCCATTGATTAGCCCGCGCAGGACGATATTGCGCCGGCCAGTGGCCTCGCTCCGGAAGCCGAGATTAATGTTGAACAAGGCGTCCACACGGCCTTCGATGGCGGTCCGCCCCCTCGTTGGTTCGTAAATGCCGTAGAGCACCTTGAGAAGCGTCGTTTTGCCAGCACCATTGACGCCAACAAGGCCAAGCCGGTCGCCCGCCTGGAGCGAAAAGCTTACGCCGTCAAGCGCCCTTACATGACGGTCGCGGCCCTCGCCCTCTATCTGCCCACCGGTCGGCATGCGCCTGTCACGCGAGGCCAGTGTCAGCTTTTGGCGAACCGTGTAGGTCAGCCCGACATTATCGGCGCGGATCGAGACCATTAGAGCACGAATACAATCTTCTTGCGATACTCACCCAGAAGCAGCGCGGCCATCACCCAGAGGAAAACTGTAACTATAGCGCAAATGCCGAAAGCGGCGATGGGGAATTTGGCATCGAGCACCGGCAGGCGTACGATCTCTAGGAAGTAGGTAAAGGGATTCCAGCGATAGATTTCGGCTTGGATGCCCCCGGCTGGTTTTAGCCAGAATATCGGCGTGACGAACATGCCGATGCGCATGACATTCTGCACGATGAAGTTCAAGTCGGGGAAGAAGGCACCGGCCACGGCAAGGACCAGGATCGCCGCCGGCGTTGCAATCACGATCAGGATGAGGGCCAGCCCCGACCAGAGCCACTCAACGGTGAATGGCGTACCCAAGAACAGCAGCATGGCGATGCAGCCGGCCAGCGCATAGCCGGCACGGATCACCGATTGCATGGTCATGCGCAGGGCATAAACGGTGAGCGGCAGTGTTGTGCCCTTGATGAAGCTTTCCTCGCGGGTAAAGAGCGTAACGCTTTGGGTGACAACTTCCGTGAGATAGAGCCAGACAAATAGCCCGAGCAATACGTAAACAGCAAAATGCGGTATTGACTGATTGTTGCCGAACATGACGACGAAAGTGCCGGCAAAGGCCAGGTAGTTGATCAACAGCCAGACAGGGCCGAGCGTCGTGCGCTTGTGCTGGTCGCCGATATCCTCATGGGCCAGCGCCATCCACACATTGCGCATTCTGAGGCCGCGATCGAAATCGGCAAGCGCGCTTCGTACAACCTTCAATATCATCGTCCCTGTAAAAGCTTGCGCTCGTATCACAGGCCCGGCGTGATGCAAAGCGGGGTGCGCCCGCGGCATTAGCACATGTTCAAAGCCGATCGGTGGCACAGGACCGGGATTTTGGAATCAATAGGTAGTCAGCCGACAGGCCTCAAAAAATGTCTGGCGATGCTCCCCACTCCGCGCTATGCGATACGAGGCGGAGGGGTGAGGTTGGCACTGTAATATACAGCTGATGACGAATGACAGCCAAATCTGGCGTCATTTTAGTGCCGTGCCCTTGCGTTTGGAGTACAGTACTACTCGATGAATTCATACTTTGAAGCCTTATTCGGACTTCGCCCGGACATGCGGCGCGTCTTTATCATGGTTCAGGACGTCGTCATGGTCCTGGTCGCGGTGGCACTCAGCCTGTTGCTATCGGAGTCGAAACTTTCGTTCGAGGCGTTCTCCACTACTGGGCTGACGTTCTGGGCGAGCGTCGTCGTTCTTAGCCATGTGTTGTTCAGATGGTGTGGCCTCTACAATACGGTCTGGCGCTTCGCGTCGACGCCGGACTTTTTCAACATCCTGAAGAGCTGCGCGATTTTGACTGTCACGCTTTATGGCGCCTCGCTCCTGGTTCGCTCTTTTCAGCCGACGACCGGCCTGAACGAGCGCCAGTTCATCGTCTTCTTCCTCGTGTCCTTCACGATCATATCGGCCCCTCGGCTCTTCTACCGGTTTCTTCGTGACGGAGCGAGCTGGCGAATCCTGAACCGCAGGAGCGACAGGGCGCTGACCAAGCAGGCGCTGTTCGTTGGCAGGCTGAGCGAAGCCGATGTGATCATCCGTTTCATGCGTACGGCGGAGCCCGCCGAATACTCCATCGCCGGGATCATGGCGATGGAGGATGCGGCGCGATCGGGCACGCAGATCCAAGGAGTGCCTGTGGTGGCCGTCCGGCCCCATTTGGTTGAGGTCTTGGAAGAATATACAAACGGCACGGAACATCTCGACCTGCTGATTTTCGGCAACGGGGCCGAGCACGAGATCGAGGAGTATTCAGAGCTGGTTCGCGTCGCCCGGCACAGTGGCATAGCCGTGGTGCAATTCTCAGGGTTTTCCGAACTGGGGCAGGGCGGAAAGCTGGTTCTCGACGCGGTCGAGATGGAAACGATCCTGCGCCGTCCAGCGGTGCCTTCCGACATCGAGCGTATCGGCACTTTTGTCAGTGGCAAGCGCGTCCTGGTGACGGGCGGAGCCGGCTCCATCGGGCGAACGCTGGTTCGGCGGTCGCTGGAACTGGGCGCCGAAGCGGTTCTGGTCGTCGATTTGTCCGAATTCGGCATTTTCCAGTTGAGCCAATATATCGACGAGAAGGATCACGATCGTCTGAAGGCCCGCATAGTCGACGTGGCTGACCGGCGGCAAATGACGCGTGTCGTCAGCGAATTCAAACCCAGTATCATCTTTCATGCTGCCGCGCTTAAACACGTCCCCTTGCTCGAGGAAAACTGGGATGCGGCGATTCAGACAAACATTTTCGGAACGCTTGTCTGTGCAGAGGTGGCCGCCAAATGCAAGGTTCCGCAATTCGTGCTTATCTCGAGTGACAAGGCGGTTGACCCGACATCCGTGCTTGGCATGACAAAACGAGCCGCCGAGCAGATCGTGAGCGCCTTGCATGAAACGCATGCGATCGAGCCAAACGGGCACCACTCCGGGCATCGCTCCGGCACCAAGTTCATTGCCGTCCGATTCGGGAACGTTTTTGGCAGCAGCGGGTCAGCGGCGACCATATTCCAGGCACAGATCGAGGCCGGGGGACCCGTCACGATTACGGACCGCCGCATGACGCGCTATTTCATGACGGTGGCGGAAGCCGTTGACCTCGTCATCATGTCGGCGGCCGATGCGGCGTTGCGGCAGGGCGGAGAGGATTACGCCGTCTACATGCTCGACATGGGCAAACCAGTGGCCATACTTGAAGTCGCCGAGACGATGATCCGCATGGCTGGAAAAAGCCCCTATGCGGATATCCCGATCCGATTCACCGGAATAAGGCCGGGCGAGAAACTTCATGAAACGCTCTACGGCGAAAATGAGGAGATCGTCGAGCTTAGCATCTCCAAGGTTTTTGGCCTCAGAACGGACATCATCGACTGGCCGGTGGTCCGGACCGCGCTAACGGCGCTGGAAACAGCAATGAAGATCCAGGACAAAACCTCAGCCCTTGCCGTGCTGGCCGGCCTTCATCAAGCAGAGAAATTCCCCGGCGACGCACATTGGGAGACAAGTCCGAAATCAGTTGGACAATTAAGTTAGCCTATTTCTGGACGATTGTGATTGGATGAAGCGAACAATCCCAGGGCCGTTCTCCAGGCATTTGCAGATGACACCAAAATCGTGAGCAAACAAGATCAGCGCGTGGCCATATTGATGGGCACGAAGGACGGCGCGGCTTTCCTCGAAGAACAGCTCGGTTCTCTCCTCGCGCAGTCGCATTCCCCGGTCGATCTGTGGATTTCCGACGATGGTTCGACCGACGGCACGCCCGCCATCATCGGCACCTGGAAGTCCCGCTGGCATAAGGGTCTACTGACCTTGGTGGACGGCCCCCGCCAGGGTTTCGCTGCCAATTTCCGATCGATGATCATCGATCCGCGGATCGAGGCGGATTACTATGCCTTTTGCGATCAGGACGACATCTGGGAGGCCGACAGGCTGGAAAGCGCCGTCCGCTGGATGCGGACAGCCGACGCAAAAATACCAGCCATGTTTTGTTCCAGAACCGCGACCATGTCCGAAACCGGAAGCATAGTCGGCTATTCGCCGCTGTTCCAACGGCCGCCATCCTTCCGCAACGCTCTCGTGCAAAGCATAGCCGGCGGCAACACGATTCTGCTTAATCGGGCGGCGCGCGACCTGCTGGCAAAGGCGTCGTCAAGAACACATTTTGTCAGTCACGATTGGTGGGCCTATCTCATCGTGACAGCCGCCGGAGGCGTTGTTCGTTATGAGCCGCGCCCTCTGGTGCGCTATCGCCAGCATGAGGCGAATCTGGTGGGAGCTAATGTTTCATGGCGGGCACGATTTTCCCGGCTCGAACACCTGTTGAACGGCGGGTTTGCCCGTTGGACAGATGAAAATCTCAATGGCTTGGCCGCCAATCGGGATCTTCTCACGAAGGACGCGGCCGCATGCCTCAGCCTGCTCGCACGGTCACGAAAAGGCAATATTTTGAGCCGTTTGAGCCTCTTGCGCAGGAGTGGCGTCTATCGGCAGACCCCTTTTGGAACATTCGGACTATATCTCTCGCTCGTCGCGGGCCGGATTTGATATGTCTCACCCAAAAGCCTTCCCCCTGGTTTGGCCCGGGGCCGCGGCGTTTCGGGAATGAAGAATTTATTTGTGAACAGGGAGCGTTGTCGGGCATTCATGAAGGCGGCGAAGCGGATCTTCGACCTCGCGGTGGCGGCGCCGTTGTTGCTGATCACATCACCGTTTCTGTTGATCGCCGGCCTGGCAATCCGACTGTCGTCGCCCGGGCCGGCGCTCTTTTCTCAAACGCGGGTCGGCCGCGATGGCAGGCTTTTTCGCTGCCACAAGCTCAGAACGATGGTTCTGGGAACGCCGTCATTGCCCTCGCATGAGGCGCCGGCAAATTCCGTTACTGCGGTTGGAAAAGTCTTGCGCCGGTTCAAGCTTGATGAACTGCCGCAGCTCTGGAATGTGCTGAAGGGAGAGATGAGCCTGGTCGGGCCGCGCCCATGCTTGCCCACGCAAACGGAGCTGATCGAATACCGCAAGCAGTTGGGCGTGTCGTCAATGCTTCCGGGCATAACCGGCCTGGCTCAGATCCGAGGCATCGACATGTCGGCCCCGTTGCTTTGTGCCGAAACCGATGCAGCCTATCTCAAGGCGGCGTCGTTCGGTCTTGATGTCAGGATTCTGCTTGGAACGATCTATCGGGCCTGAGCAAGTTTGCTGAGCTGCGCCCTTTCGCGAAGTTGCCCGATCGTGTCGGTTTCCGGCAACCAGCCCTCCGAAACAAGCAGGGACGGGTCGCATCTTTGCGTTGCGGTCAAGCTGTCCCAGAATTTGCGTTTGCCCAGCAACGACGCGACCGGCCGTATCAGGCCGGCAGGTACCGCAACCAGGCGTTTCGGCCGCCCAAAGCCTTGTCGAAAGGCTTCGATGATCGACGCAACCTGGACCGGCCGCCCGTCGCTGGCGACATAGACGGGGCGAAGCGGGCCTGAATGGGTCAGCAGGTGCGAAACCGCCCTCACTGCGGCCTCGCACGATATCAGCGAACGGACGCCCGCCAGGGCGGCTGTGGGCAGGGGCAAGGCGGTGTCGGCCAGGCGCATCAGTGTTGCCAGATTTCCCCTCATGCCGGGTCCGTAGACGGGTGGCAGGCGCAGCACTGTGGCGGCATCCGAGCGGCCGGACGATGCAAAAGCATCCAGGACCCTGATCTCGCCTTCGCGCTTCGAACGTCCATAGGCACATTGCGGGGCAGGGGTCGTCCCTTCGTCGATCGTGCCGCTGAAGCCGGCGTCGACCACAGCCCGGATCGAAGACAGGTAAACGAAACGTCCGCTCGCCTGTGCGGCAGCGGCGCGCGCGAGCCGCTCGGTCAATTCGGCATTGGCTTTCATGTAATCGGCTTCGGTTGCGTTGCCTTGATCGTTGTTCAAGCCGGCGCAGTGGACGACATGCTTGACGTCTTGCATGATCGTCGCAAAGGCCCCGTCAGGCGCGTCGAAATTCGGCAGCATGAAGATGTCATTTTGCGAACCGAGCTTTTCCGGGTGCCGGGAGGCGATCCGCACGTCGAACGCGGCGTCTCGGAGGTGTTGCACAACGAGGCGCCCGAGGAACCCTGTCGCGCCTGTCACCAACACTTTCATTGCCATGCCCGAAGCTGCTACCCGGCAGCCGATGTCGCGGGAAGCGCCTGTTCGTCCGCCAGCGACATATGGCGCCCCGATGCAAGATATGTCCCCGACACCAGGAATACCATCAGCACCGAATCCATAATGTCATGGCCGACCAGGATGCCTACCATTCCGCCGGTGAGATAGGTGATGACGACGATGATGATCATCGTCGCGCCGAACCGTTCGACAGGATCGGTGCTGGTGCGCAGCACTTTGGCTGCGTTTCTGGTGGCAACGACGAAGATAGCCGCCAACGTAACTGCTCCCAGGATTCCGGCTTCCACCAGTGCGGTCAGAAAGCCGTTATGGAAGTGGCTGAAGCCGTGGACCATGCCGAACTGCTCTTGGAACCCCTGTTTCATCAGCAGCCGCGTCGCGCCCACCCCATGTCCGAAAAGCGGCATTTCGCGAAATGCGTCGAGGCCAATTTGCCACATGGCAACGCGAAATCCCAAGGCGGTGCTGTAGTTGCCATGCGCCTTGAGCGCCTCCCAGTCGGAACGGAGGAACTCGGCCCGCTCCAATATTGTCTGGAATCCAAAAGCAGCGATCGCGAGGCCGGCCACGCCCAGTATCAACAACAGGCGAAGGGCGTTCCTGCCCCTGAGCTTCTGTCGATTGATCAGCAGAACGGCTATGCCTGCAATCAGCATCGCCATCCAGATGATACGCGAACCGGAGAAGAGAATGGCGACTGTCCCAGCCAACGCGGCGCAGGCGAGAAGGCTCCTGGCCCTTTCGATGCCCGATAAAGCACCAGCCATGCATACCAGAACACTGAGGCAGGTGACCGTCGCGAACACGATCGCATTTCCAGCACCGCCTTCAACCCTCGGCATGCCGAGCCACCAGTACTGAATAGCCGTCAACAGCAACGCGCCGAAACAAGCGGCCATGCTGCTTAGTATGATGACGCGGGCAAGAGTGGTTTTCTGGGAAATGCTCCAGATCGAGTATGAGAAGGGGAAAAACAAGAAGGTGATCAGCGGCACAAGATGCGACGCATCCCTGGCAACCGAGTTGTTGACGAGGGAAGCAAGGATAACGACCCCGCAATAGGCATAGATCGCGATCATGAGTGCGATCATGGGTTTATCAATGTTGAAGCGCCGTCTCTTCAGGGCAATCAGAAGGACGGACCAGAGACCGCCACCATTGAATACAAAGCTGACGACAGACCCCAGGACCGGTGGGAAAAAGAAGCAAAGAATGGAGAAATAGATATTGACACGCGAAGGTGCGAATTGTTGGTTTATCGATGAAAGCCTGTCCAAAGGTATAGTTCGCATTCTTGGTGGTCTTTGATATGAGGATTTAACGTGACCGTCGCTGGTGCGATGATCTTCCAGGTTCTAATGCCATAGGGCTACGAGCGGTGGCTCATTCAGGAGCCGGTATAGCGGCTGATCACGGTTTTCGATAGTGCGGCATGGTCGGGCTGCCATCAAAATCGACGGTGTTGCAAACCAAGGCCCGCTGCCGCAGTGAAGTATAGCCGCTTCGACGCCGATCTCGGCCTCCGGGACATATTTTTCTTGGGCCACCTAGGCCATCAGCCTATTGAGCAGGAATTTCCGGATTCTGGGGCCCGCGTGGAAGATTCATTCCCGAACCACTCTAGGGCAGGCTTGTCTTGCATTGTTATAAACAATGGCGATCTGCTAGAACGCCTGCACGAAAATGAGATTGTCCAGAGTGAAGCTTGAACCGGGCAGCTGAAAATTGCGCCTGATGCACGATGCAAGATCTGGATGGCACGAGAGAACGCTCACAGTCCATGAACATCGCGCTTACGCACCTTCAGCGGCTTGAGGCCGAGTCCATCCATATCTTTCGCGAGGTTGCAGCGGCCTTCGCCAAGCCGGTCATGCTCTACTCGGTCGGCAAGGATTCCTCCGTGCTGATGCACCTTGCGATGAAGGCGTTCTATCCCGCCAAGCCGCCCTTTCCCTTTCTTCACGTCGACACGACCTGGAAATTCCGCGAAATGATCGCCTTTCGCGATCAGATGGCGCAGAAGCTCGGTTTCGATCTGCTGGTCCACGTCAACGAAGACGGGGTGCGCGACAACATCAATCCCTTCGACCATGGCTCAAACACCCATACGCATGTGATGAAGACCGTGGCGCTGCGGCAGGCGCTCGACAAATACGGCTTCGATGCAGCCTTTGGCGGTGCTCGTCGCGACGAGGAGAAGTCGCGCGCCAAGGAGCGAATTTTCTCGTTCCGCAACGCGCAGCACGTCTGGGATCCGAAGAACCAACGACCGGAGATGTGGAAGATATTCAACACCCGCATCGCATCAGGTGAATCGATCCGCGTCTTTCCGTTGTCGAACTGGACCGAACTCGACATCTGGCAGTACATTCTCCAGGAAGACATCCCGATCGTGCCGCTCTATTTCGCCAAGGAGCGGCCAGTTGTGGAACGTGACGGCATGCTCATTCTGAGGGATGACGATCGCATGGAACTGCGCCCGGGTGAGACCGTGGAGAACCGGTTGGTGCGGTTTCGCACGCTCGGCTGCTATCCGCTGACTGGCGCCATCGAATCGGACGCCGACACGCTGGAAGCCATCGTAGGCGAAATGCTCACCGCGCGCACATCGGAGCGCCAGGGCCGTCTCATTGACCGCGACGAAGCCGGCTCGATGGAAAAGAAGAAGCGCGAGGGGTATTTCTGAGCATGCGCCACATCTTGGCCAAAAGCCTCGCCCCAACCGCCGGCATACGCGTTTACATGGCTGCGCAGGAGAAAAAGTCGCTGCTGCGCTTCCTCACCTGCGGCTCCGTCGACGACGGCAAGTCGACGCTGATCGGCCGCCTGCTTTCGGACACCAAGCAGATTTTCGAGGACCAGCTTGCCGCACTGGAGCGTGATTCGCGCAAGCACGGGACGACGGGCGACGACGTCGATTTCGCGCTTTTGGTCGATGGGCTCGAGGCCGAGCGCGAGCAGGGCATCACCATCGATGTCGCCTATCGCTTTTTCGCCACGCCGAAACGCAAATTCATCGTTGCCGACACGCCTGGCCACGAGCAATACACGCGCAACATGGCGACGGGCGCATCGACCGCCGATCTGGCCATTGTGTTGATCGACGCCCGTCAAGGGGTGCTGCGCCAGACAAGGCGCCACTCGATCATCGCCTCGCTGCTGGGCATCCGGCACATCGTGCTCGCGGTCAACAAGATCGATCTCGTCGGGTTCGACAAGGCCGTCTTCGAACGAATTATCGAGGATTTCAGGCATTTTTCGCACAAGCTCGGCTTCCAGACGATCATGCCAATCCCGATGTCTGCCCGTTACGGCGATAACGTCACCAGCCGCTCGGACAAGATGAAGTGGTATTCCGGACCGACGCTGATCGAACATCTTGAAACCGTGTCGGTCGATGAAGCCGTTGTCGAACTGCCGTTCCGTTTTCCGGTGCAGTATGTGAATCGCCCCAATCTCGACTTTCGCGGTTTTGCCGGCACGATCGCGTCCGGCTCGGTTTCAACAGGCGACGAGATTGTTGTCGCTAAATCCGGCAAGTCCGCTCATGTCAGGCGCATCGTCTCGCATGGCGGCGATCTGAGCCAGGCGGTCGCCGGCCAGGCCATCACCCTTGTTCTCGACGACGAGGTCGAGGTCTCGCGCGGCAATATGCTGGTATCACCGGCGGCGCGGCCTCAGGTCGCCGACCAGTTCGCCGCCAACATCGTCTGGTTCGACGAGCACGCACTGTTGCCGGGCCGCTCCTATATCCTGCGGACCGAGACCGATCAGACCAGCGCCACCGTCACCGACCTGAAATACCGCGTCAACGTCAACGACTTTGCCCATGAGGCGGCCAAGTCGCTCGAAATGAACGAGGTCGGCATTTGCAACATCTCGACGCGGGCGCCGATCGCCTTCGATACTTTCGCCGAGAACCGCACGACCGGTGCCTTCATTCTGATCGACCGCATCACCAACGCCACGGTCGGCGCCGGCATGATCCTGCATTCGCTGCGCCGCGCCGAAAACATCCACTGGCAATCGCTCGATGTCGGCAAGCACGGTCGTGCCGATCTGAAGAACCAGCGGCCTGCCGTGTTCTGGTTCACCGGGCTCTCGGGCTCGGGCAAGTCGACCATCGCCAACCTCTTCGAGAAGAAGCTGTTCGCCACCGGCCGCCATACCTACATCCTGGATGGCGACAATGTCCGCCACGGCCTCAATCGCGATCTTGGCTTCACCGACGCCGATCGGGTCGAGAACATTCGCCGTGTTGCCGAAGTGGCGCGCCTGATGGCCGATGCCGGGCTGATCGTCATCGTCTCCTTCATTTCGCCGTTCAGCGCCGAACGGCGCATGGCCAGGGAATTGATGGCCAACGGCGAATTCGTCGAGGTGTTTGTCGACACACCCTTTGAGGAGTGCGCCAGACGCGATCCGAAGGGCCTCTATGCGCGGGCGCTGAATGGCGAAATCAAGAATTTCACCGGTGTCGATTCACCGTATGAAGCCCCGGAAAACCCCGAAATCCATCTCAAGACACTCGGCAAGTCCGCCGAGGAGATGGTAGAGGCCCTGGAACTCTGGCTGAACGAGCGCGACATTGCCGAAAACCAATACGATAGCGGCGGCGGTATCTGACGACGAAGCGATGCTCGGCGTGTTCGAGCGCCTTGCCTTGGCGGCGGGGCGAGAGGTGATGCGGGTTTTCGATACCGGCTGCGCGGTCGACCGGAAATCAGACAGTTCGCCGGTGACCGAGGCCGATCGCGAGAGCGAAAAGATCATTCTCGCTGGGCTGCGCGCCGCGTTCCCCGACATCCCTTGCGTGGCTGAGGAAGAGGCGTCGAGCGGCATCGTGCCGCCCGACCTCGACGATGCCTTCTTCCTGGTGGATCCGCTCGACGGCACCAAGGAATTCGTCAACCGCAGGACCGACTTCACCGTCAATATCGCACTCGTTCGCCACGGCGTGCCGGAGGTCGGCGTGGTCTTTGCGCCATGCACCGGACGCTTCTTTTCCGGCCGGCCGGGCAGGGCGGAAGCAATCAAAGTCAATGGCGATTACCAAATCATCGGGCGTCGGCCGATCTCGGCGAGGGCGGGCCTGGCGCCGCTGACTATCGTCGCCAGCCGGTCCCACAATACGCCCGAGACCGAAGCCTATATCCGCACGGTGGGCGCGGCCGAAATTGTCTCGGTCGGCTCGTCGCTGAAATTCTGCCTTGTCGCTGGCGCCGAGGCCGACGTCTATCCGCGCTTCGGCCGCACCATGGAATGGGACACCGCGGCCGGCGATGCTGTTCTGCGTGCCGCCGGCGGCATGACGCGCACACTCGACGGCCAGCCGCTCACCTATGGCAAGCGCATGCAGAGCGATGACGAAGATTTCGCCAATCCGCATTTCATCGCCAGCGGCAAGGTAGCCGGACCAATCTGACGATCATAGCATCGTTGGCCCTGGAGGGAATCGCCGAGCGAAAACATAAATCCCGCCTCGGTTGTGGGCATCTGCGCGCAGTGTAGACTCCGACGAAACGGTTTCGCCTATGCGTCGCCATTCGTGTCAAAATACACGAACTTGCCGCGGCTCATCCGAATGCGCCCATGAGAGTATATGGTTTTGTGGGGCAATCAGGCCGTGATCCAAAGAACGACTTCTTCCTTGGCAGCATGCTCTCCTGATGGGAGGTGTGTGTCCTGAGGGCGGTTGCCATCGCGTGTTGGCATTGTTATATTTACGTCTACACAAAGGGGAGTTCGCTATGCCGCTCAACATTCGAAGTGAAGAGGTAAACGCGCTTGCCGAAAAGCTGGCGGCGCGCACGCGCTTGAACAAGACCGCTGCCGTGAAACTGGCCTTGGAGAACGAATTGCGTCGTGCGGAGGAGGCGATCCCTCTGTGGGAGCGGCTGAAGCCTTTGCGCGCGAAGATCGCGGCCTATCCAGACTCTGGCCTTGCGGCGGACAGGGCTTTTTTTGATGACCTCAGCGGTGACTACTGATGTTCGTCGATGCGTCGGCAATCATCGCAATTATGACGGAGGAGCCTGAGGCCGAGGAACTTGCGGCGGCGCTTGATGCTGCGCGCTCGCCGCGGCCGATCACATCGGTCGTGGCTGCATGGGAAGCGACTGTTGGGCTGTTTCGCAAAAAACGCATTCCCATGGCAGAAGCTGAAGCGCGAATACAGGAGTTCCTTGAAGCGGCCGGGATCGAGGTTCTGGTGATTTCGAGCCGTGAGTTGCCCGCCGCGCTGCAAGCCTTCGATCGCTATGGACGGCATCGCTATCCGGACGCTGAACGGAATAGCGCGCTCAATCTTGCCGACTGCTTCCATTATGCCACCGCGAAATCCTACCGGGCGCCGATCCTGACCATAGATGCGGGATTTGCACTTACCGATGTCGCGACAGTGGGTGCCAAGGCCTGAGATCTCGGGCGGTCTCCGTCATGCGCTGGCCCCGCGGGAAGCGCGTCGTCGCAACTGACGCTCGTTGTTGATGCGCGATCGGCGTACTGCTGGAGGGATACCGGCTAGACAGTGATCGCCCGTGAGGCTCTACGCGGCCGCGGTGTGCGCCGAATTCGAGCCGATATAGTTACGGATCGTTTCGATGATCCGATCCTGGTCCGCCTCGCTCAGATACGGGTGCATGGGCAGGCACAGGATGCGCTTCGGCAGCTCCTCCGAAACGGCAAGACCGGTCGGCGTGCGCGGATAGTCGCGATAGGCGATCTGACTGTGCAACGGCTTTACGTAATAGATCACCGACGGGATGCCTTTTTCGCCGAGATGTGCCTTCAGCCCATCGCGCTTCGGCGTCTCGATGGCGTATTGCGCCCAGGCTGAACGGCTGCCGCCCAGGTTGCGCGCTGCCTTGACGATATCGCCGAGCCCTTCGGCATAACGATTTGCAACCGCTTGCCGGGCAACCATCTCGTCTTCGAGAATGGCCAGCTTCTCGATCAGGATCGCCGCCTGCAGCGTGTCGAGCCGCGAATTGATGCCGACGCGGATATTGTCATATTGGGTTTCGCCCTTGCCGTGGAAGGCGAACGAGCGAAGCTGTTCGGCCAGCGCATCGTCATTGGTGAACATCGCGCCGCCGTCGCCATAGCAGCCGAGCGGCTTTGCCGGGTAGAAGCTGGTCGAGCCAACCGCGCCGAACGAGCCGCACATCTTGCCGTCGGCCGAGCCGCCCATCGACTGGGCGGCGTCCTCGATCACCATCAGCCCTTCGCGGTTGGCGATCGTCATAATCGCCTCGTAGTCAGCGGCGAGGCCGAACAGGTCGACCGGTATGATCGCCCTTGGCTTCAGCCGGCCTTCCGCCTTGATCATGGCGATGGCCGCCTCGAGGCTGGCGATGTCGATATTGTAGGTCTGGGGATCGACATCGACGAAAACCGGCTCTGCCTTGGCCAACGCCACCACTTCCGCCGTGGCGGCAAAGGTGAAGCTCGGCACGAACACCGCGTCACCTGGGCCAATTCCGGCCGCAAACAGCGGCAGCAGCAGCGCGTCGGTGCCGTTGGCGCAGGCGACGACATGCTTGGTCCCGATATAGGCGGCGAGCTTGTTTTCGAATTCGGTAACCTCAGGTCCCAGGATATAGCGCCCCTCGTCGACAACGCGGTCGATGGCCGCTTTCAGCCTGTCGCGGATGCGCTCGCGCTGCGCGCCAAGATCAATGAACTGCATGTCGGCCTCAAACGGTATTAGCCAGGTAATCGGCCGCTGGTAGCAGACTTGGCCCGACCGAGAAACCCGCACGAGCCAAACCGCGAATTGCTCAAGTGTCGCAGTCTGTTACCTCTGATTTCCAAGGTGCCCTTGAAGATGCCGGAAATCCGGGCTTCGTCGGATGTCATTTGGTCTTCACATCGCGTCGCAACCGAACCGGCGAAACATAAAGTGATCGGCAAGCTGGGTGCAAAGCTGTGCAATCAGGCGATTTCATGCCGCCAGGGCGGATTGGCGCCGGCCCGCGACACCGTCACCGCCGCAGCCCTAGCACCGAGCGTCAGCGCCTTGTGGATGGCGTCTTCCGGCAGCTTGGCGATCGCCTCTTTCGACAGCAGGCCCTGCTCGTGCAGCGAGGCCAGGATGCCGGCGTTGAAAGTATCGCCGGCACCGACCGTATCGACAACTTCGACCTTGTCCGGCACGATCGTGACCTTGTGATCCCTGGTGTAGCCGACAGCGCCTTCGCTGCCATGGGTGACGACTATCAGCGTCGGGCCGCGATCCAGCCAATTGTGGACGACATCCTCGTGCGAGCCGGCTTCGCCGAACCAGTTGAGGTCCTCGTCCGACAGCTTCACGATGTCGGCCATCGCCATCATCGAGCGGATGCGCCGGAGATGCTTGGCCTTATCAGGGATAAAATTGGGCCGAATGTTGGGATCCAGCATCATGACGCGGCGGCTGTGCTCGCGCCGCATAAATTCCTCATAAGCCGCTCCGGCCGGTTCCGAGATCAGGCTGATGGCGCCAAACAGCATGGCTTCGATCTCGCTGCCGAGTTTCGGCAGATCGTCGACGGTCAGCATGCGTCCGGCTGTGTTTTCATCGTAGAACGTGTAGGTCGCCTGGCCGTTGTCGAGCCGCACGAAGGCGAGCGTGGTCGGCCGGGGAGATGTGTGCGCATAGGTGGAACTGACCTTGCTTGCCCCCAGCGCGTCCCTGAACTGGCCACCGAACAGATCCGACGACAGGCCGGAAAAGAAACCGGCGGGTGCTCCCAGCCGGCCGAGCGCAATAGCGGTGTTGAACACCGCACCACCGACATAGGGGGCAAAGGCCGGCTCGCCCTCCGTCGTGGTGCGCGGCAGCATGTCGATCAAGGCTTCGCCGCAACAGAGGATCATGATTTGCTGTTCTCCGGCGGATAGATCACCACCTTGCGGGTGGTGATGTTGGCGTAGAGCCGCAACTCGCTTGTCGCAACGATCGCGTGCGCGGACCGTAGATAGAAGTCGCCGCCGGCGAGCGCAACCACCTTGCGGTCCGACGCGGGCTTAACGCAGATCGCCTCCACCTCGCCATGAACGGGATTGGCAAGCAAGCGATCACCAGCGACTGGAAGCGCGATCTCATTGCTACGGCCGTGTCAGCGTCGCCAGCCGCTCCGGACCGAGCAGGTCGGGATCCGATCAGCATGCTCAGGCACTCCTGGAAATCATGGTCGAACCGATGAGGAAGCGCTCGGAAAGCGGCAGGCTGGCGCCGCCCAGGGCACGTGCATGGATGCCGACGGTTCCCTCGCGAACGGCTGGGAGCTTCAGGCCTTCGCCGTCGATCTTGCTGATGGCTTCGACAACGGCATCGACGAGCCGGCGCCGCACGGCCTTCGGCATCCATCCTTCGATCACTGCGGCCTCGAAATCGATGACCGAGGATGCTGCCACGATGGCATAGGCGAGCGCTTGCGAGGCGCTGGCTATCCAGTGGTCGAGCTCGACGCCGATCTCGCCCCAGTCCTCCGGTGACGTCCATAGATGCGAGGCCTCGACGCCGCGCGCGTTGAGCGCCTTTTCCAGCATCGCGATCGACGCCACGTCGATCAATTGGGCCGGCTTGCCGTCCGGTCCGGGCACCGGCATCGAACCCAGCGCGCCGGCATTGCCGGTCGGCCCGCCAAAAAGGTGACCGTTGAGCACGATGCCGCCGCCGGCGAACGCTCCGATATAGAAATAGACGAAGTCGCGCGCCGCACCCGCCTTGCCGAACACCAGCTCGGCGCCGCAAGCCGAGGTGGCATCATTCTGCAGATAGACCGGGAATTCGCATTGCGCCTGGATGTCGGCGCGGATGTCGCGGTGGCGCCATTCGTCCATGACGTCGCGCGGCGCACCTGCCGTATCGGCCCAGTTCCACAATTCGAACGGCATGGCGATGCCAAGTCCGGCAATGCGCTTGTCCTGTGCCGGGGTAAGTTCGCCGCGCATCGTCTTCATGCCGGAGGTGACGAATTCAACCGTCTCGCGCGGTGCCGGGTAGCGGTAGGAATGCTGCAGCATCGAGCGCACATTGCCGAGAAAATCGATCAGCACGAGTTCGGCGCTGCGACGACCGATCTTCAGACCGATGAAATAGGCGCCATCGGGATTGAGCGCCATGGGAATGGAGGGTTGGCCGATCTTGCCGCGCAACGGCGCCTGGCGGACAAGGAGATTGTCCTCCTCGAGCTCGCGCATAATGACGGAAACCGTTTGGGCGGAAAGCCCGGTCATGCGCGCGATGTCGGACTTGGCCAGGCTGCCGTGCTGACGCACCAGCGACAGCACCAGCCGCTCATTGTGGTCCCGCATGCCGCTCTGGTTGGTGCCGCGATGAATGCGGCTCTCGGTTGCTTCGGGCGAACCGTGCCTTGTAATGCCGGTCTCCACCCCGGTTCCTCCCGTCGTTTCCCCTCGATGCTTTTGGGCCAGAATGAGTGAACGATGCAACGCTGTCAATAATAAATAAGAGTGATTTAATTATTGACACAAACCTCGGTCTGGTATTCTGTTGGGGGCAGGCGTCCACGCCGGGAGAAGTCGCTGGATGCTTGTGCAGATGCCGGTTGGCCGGCATCCGAAATGGTTCCACTGGGAGGAAAATCGTGACCAAGACAGCACTATTGAAGTCCACCGTTTTTGCCGCGGCCGGACTGGGACTGATGGCGTTCACCTCGGCTGCATCCGCCGCCGATGTCGGCGCCTGCCTGATCACCAAGACCGACACCAACCCGTTCTTCGTCAAGATGAAGGAAGGCGCGGCCGCCAAGGCGAAAGAACTCGGCGTCGACCTCAAAGCCTACGCCGGCAAAATCGACGGCGACAGCGAGAGCCAGGTGGCGGCGATCGAAAGCTGCATCGCCGACGGCGCCAAGGGCATCCTGATCACCGCATCCGACACCAAAGGTATCGTCCCGGCGGTGAAGAAGGCACGTGACGCCGGTCTGCTGGTGATCGCGCTGGACACGCCGCTTGATCCGCTCGACGCCGCCGACGCGACCTTCGCGACCGACAATCTGGAGGCCGGCAAGCTGATCGGCGCGTGGGCCGCCGCGACGCTCGGCGACAAGGCGAAGGACGCCAAGATCGGCTTCCTCGACCTGACCCCCTCGCAACCGACGGTCGACGTCTTGCGCGACCAGGGCTTCATGATGGGCTACGGCATCGACGTGAAGGACCCCAACAAGATCGGCGACGAGGACGATGCACGCATCGTCGGCCACGATGTCACGAACGGCAACGAGGAAGGCGGCCGCAAGGCGATGGAGAACCTTCTCCAGAAGGATCCCGGCATCAATGTCATCCATACCATCAATGAGCCGGCAGCCGTCGGCGCCTACCAGGCGCTCAAGGCCGTTGGCCTCGAAGGCAACGTGCTGATCGTCTCGGTTGACGGCGGCTGTCCCGGCGTGAAGTCGGTCGCCGAGGGCGTGATCGGCGCGACCTCGCAGCAATATCCGCTCCAGATGGCGGCACTCGGCATCGAAGCGATCGCCGCTTTCGCCAAGGATGGGACGAAGCCCAAGCCGACCGAAGGCAAGGATTTCTTCGACACGGGCGTCAACCTCGTGACCGACAAGCCGGCGGAAGGCGTGAAGTCCATCGACACCAAGGAAGGCCTCGCCAAGTGCTGGGGCTGATGCCGGTCTGACAGGCAACAGAACCGATCGGCCGGGGGCTTGATCCCCGGTCGTTTCGGGCGGACGATGCGCTATCGCAAGCGCGAGCAATTCCGGCGGCAGATCGGGAATGATTGGACGGGCGTCGGCGTGGCTGAGGCCCCATGGGAGGTAACATGGCTCAGGTTCAGGAATTCGAAAAGGCTCTCTCGAACAGCGAGACAAGCGTTGCTGCTTTTGACGAGCACGGCACGTCGATCGTCAAGCGCATCCAGCATTTTTTGCATTCCACTCCGGCTGCGGTGCCGCTGATCGTGCTGGTTCTGTCGATCGCTGTCTTCGGCGTCACCATCGGGGGACGGTTCTTTTCGTCCTACACGCTGACGCTGATCCTGCAGCAGATCGCCATCGTCGGTATTCTCGGCGCCGCGCAGACGCTGGTTATCCTTACAGCCGGCATCGACCTGTCGATCGGCGTGATCATGGTGATTTCGGCCGTGTTCATGGGCAATTGCGCGATCACCTATGGTCTGCCGACCCTGCTTGCGGTGGTGATCGGGCTTGCCGCCGGTGGGGCCTGCGGGCTGCTCAATGGGCTGCTGGTCGCCTATATGAAGCTGCCGCCCTTTATCGTGACGCTCGGCACCTGGAACATCGTCATGGCCACCAACTTCATCTATTCGGCCAATGAGACAATCCGCGACGCCGACGTCGACGCCCAGGCGCCGCTGCTGCATCTGTTTGGCCTGAACTTCAAGGTCGGCACGGCGGTGTTGACGTTCGGCGTCATTGCCATGGTCGTGCTGGTGCTGATCCTGTGGTACGTGCTCAATCACACGGCATGGGGCCGCCATGTCTACGCCGTCGGCGACGATCCGGAGGCTGCCAAACTGTCTGGCATCCAGACCAAGAAGGTGCTGATCTCGGTCTACACCCTCGCCGGCCTGATCGCCGCTTTCGCTGCCTGGGTCTCCATCGGCCGCAACGGCTCGATCTCGCCGTCGGCAGCCGTCACCGACTACAATTTGCAGGCGATCACCGCGACGGTGATCGGCGGCATTTCCCTCTTCGGCGGACGCGGCTCGATTTTGGGCACGCTGTTCGGCGCGATGATCGTCGGCGTCGTTTCGATGGGCCTCAACATGCTGGGCGCCGATCCGCAATGGAAAGTGCTGCTTACCGGCGTGCTGATCATCGGCGCCGTGGCGATTGACCAGTGGATCAGAAAGGTTTCGGTGTAGCGATGACCCAGGAGCCCATCCTCACCGCGCGTGGCCTCGTCAAGCGCTACGGCCGCGTCACCGCGCTGAACAATTGCGACTTCGATCTCTATCCGGGAGAAATCCTGGCCGTGATCGGCGACAACGGCGCAGGCAAGTCGACGCTTATCAAGGCGATCTCGGGCGCCGTGATCCCGGACGAGGGGACCATCGAACTGGACGGCAAGCCGGTGCTCTTCAAGTCGCCCATCGAGGCCCGCGAGGCCGGCATCGAAACCGTCTACCAGAACCTGGCGCTGTCGCCGGCGCTATCGATCGCCGACAATATGTTCCTCGGTCGCGAGATCCGCAAACCGGGTTTCTTGGGCGATTGGCTGCGCATGCTCGACCGGCCGGCAATGGAAAAGCGCGCCCGCGACAAGCTCACCGAACTTGGCTTGATGACCATCCAGAACATCAGCCAGGCCGTCGAAACGCTCTCGGGCGGCCAACGCCAGGGCGTGGCGGTGGCACGCGCCGCCGCCTTCGGCTCGAAGATGGTCATCATGGATGAGCCAACGGCGGCGTTGGGCGTCAAGGAGAGCCGCCGCGTGCTCGAACTGATCCTCGACGTGAAGAAGCGCGGCCTGCCGATCGTTCTGATTTCGCACAACATGCCGCATGTCTTCGAGGTGGCCGACCGCATCCACATACATCGGCTGGGCCGTCGTCTCTGCGTCATCGATCCCAAGCAATATACAATGTCCGACGCCGTCGCCTTCATGACCGGAGCGAAGCTCCCGCCGGAGGCGGCGCTGGCAGCCTGATGCATGTCGCCCCAAAGTGCTCAGCGGTTTTGGGATAACGACATGCACGCGTCGCGGAAGCCGCCCAAACGGGACGCGCTCCAAGTTGCTAAACTGCCGCAGGGTAAGCTGCCCCGCGGCAATCTAACTCGATTGAACGTATAACAAAATATGCGTTAGCATGGACTGGGAGGAATGGTGAAAGCCGGTATGACCATGGCAACCGCACGAGAGGCAGCATGACGCGCTCGATGACATCCGAAGCTCCCATTCTCGAACTCCCAGATCCCAAGACGCTCGCTGACGAAATCCTCAAGGCTCTCAAATACAGGGTCGGCAAGGGAACCGCCGTTGCCACGCAGTACGATTGGCTAACCGCCTCAATCAAGGTGGTGCGTGACCGCGTCGTCGATCACTGGATGCAGGCGACGCAAGAGGCCTACGCCCAGCAGGAAAAGCGCGTCTACTATCTGTCGCTCGAATTCCTCATCGGCCGTCTGATGCGCGACGCCATTTCCAATCTGGGCCTGATGGACACCATGCGCGAAGCGCTTTCGTCGCTTGGCGTCGACCTTGACCTCATCGCCGCGCTCGAACCGGATGCGGCCCTTGGCAATGGCGGTCTCGGCCGGCTCGCCGCCTGCTTCATGGAAAGCATGGCGACGGTCGATATCCCGGCGCACGGCTACGGCATCCGCTACGCCAACGGCATGTTCCGGCAGGAGATCCATGACGGCTGGCAGGTGGAATTGCCCGAAACCTGGCTCGATCACGGCAATCCCTGGGAGTTCGAGCGGCGCGAACGCTCCTTCGAGGTCGGCTTCGGTGGCGCTGTGGAATCGATCACCTCGAAGGACGGCCGGCTCGAGCGCCATGTCTGGAAGCCGACCGAACACATTCTGGCCGTCGCCTATGATACGCCGGTAGCCGGCTGGCGTGCCAAGCGCGTCAACACGCTGCGCCTCTGGTCCGGCATGCCGATCGATCCGATCCTGCTCGACAAGTTCAACGCCGGCGACCACATCGGTGCGCTCGCGGAAAGCAACAAGGCCGATGCCTTGTCGCGCGTCCTTTACCCCGCCGATTCCCACATGGCCGGGCAGGAATTGCGGCTCAGGCAGGAATATTTCTTCTCCACCGCGTCCCTGCAGGACATCGTCCAGCGCCATCTCAGCCAATATGGCGACCTGGAATCGCTGCCCGACAAGGCGGCGATCCATCTGAACGACACCCATCCGGCCATCGCGGTGGCCGAGCTGTTGCGCCTTTTGATGGATGTCCACGGCATGGATTTCGATCAGGCCTGGAGCATCACCAAGCGCACCTTCGGCTACACCAACCACACACTGCTTCCCGAAGCCCTCGAAAGCTGGCCGGTGCCGCTGTTCGAGCGGCTGTTGCCGCGCCATATGCAGATCGTCTACGCCATCAACGCGCAAGTGCTGCTGGAGGCGCGCGCCTCCGGCCAGTTTTCGGATGAACAGATCAGCCGCATCTCTCTGATCCAGGAAAACGGCGACCGCCGGGTGCGCATGGGCAATCTCGCCTTTGTCGGCTCGCACTCGATCAACGGCGTCTCGGCGCTGCATACCGAATTGATGAAGCAGACGGTGTTTGCCGACCTCCACAGGCTCTATCCCGACCGCATCAACAACAAGACCAACGGCATCACGCCGCGGCGCTGGCTGATCCAGTGCAATCCCGGTCTTACCGCGCTTACCCGCGAGGCGATCGGCGACCGCTTCATGGACGACATCGACGCCATCAAGGGTCTCGACGCCTTTGCCGACGACGCCGCTTTCCGCGACAAATTCGCGGCCGTCAAACGGGCGAACAAGGTCAGGCTTGCCAATCTCGTCGCCGACCGCCTCGGCATCAAGGTCGATCCCTCGGCGCTGTTCGACATTCAGATCAAGCGCATCCACGAATACAAGCGCCAGCTCCTGAACATCCTCGAAGCGGTGGCGGTTTACGACCAGATCCGCTCCCATCCGGAACGCGACTGGATGCCCCGCGTCAAGTTCTTCGGCGGCAAGGCGGCGCCCAGCTATCATAACGCCAAACTGATCATCAAACTCGCCAACGATGTCGCAAAGGTCATCAACCGCGATCCGGCCGTTCGCGGCTTGCTGAAAGTGGTGTTCGTGCCGAACTACAATGTCAGCCTGGCCGAGATCATGATGCCCGCCGCCGACCTTTCGGAGCAGATATCGACCGCCGGGATGGAAGCCTCCGGCACCGGCAACATGAAATTTGCGCTGAACGGCGCGCTGACCATCGGCACGCTTGACGGCGCCAATGTCGAGATCAAGGAGTGCGTCGGCGACGATAACATCTTCATCTTCGGCCTGACTACCGCTGAGGTCGCCGAGCGGCGCAGCAACGGCTATCATCCGCGATCCGTGATCGAAGCCTCTCCCGAACTGGCGCAGGCCGTGGCTGCCGTTTCGTCGGGCGTCTTTTCGCCTGACGATCCGGACCGCTATCGCGACCTGATGAACGGTCTCTACCAGAGCGACTGGTTCATGGTCGCCGCGGATTTCGATGCCTACACCGCCGCCCAGCGCGACGTCGACGCCGTCTGGCGCAACAGCCCCGATTGGTACGCCAAGGCAATCCGCAATGTCGCCCGCGTCGGCTGGTTCTCGTCCGACCGCACGATCCGCCAATATGCGAAAGAAATCTGGAACGTGCCCGTCTGATGTGATTGCATGAGGCCACGAACAACGTGGTCCCCGGGGAGGGGCACTGCCTGATGAGGAAGCCGCGCGCGACCGCTGCGACAAGCGGGCCGGATGGACTGGCGTCAGCCGGTGATGTCGCGGCGATTGTCGCCGGCACGCATGGTGACCCTTTCGCTGTCCTGGGTGTGCACGAGGCCGACAAGGGCTTTGTCGCCCGTTGCTTTGTCCCTCATGCCGAGTTCGTCACTGCCTATACGCTGACCGGCAAGAAAGCGGGCGAACTCTCCCGGCGCGATGAAGGCGGCTTCTTCGAGGGCAGGCTGTCGCTCAAAAAGCGCCAGCCCCTGCGCTATCATGCGCGCAATGCCGGCGGCGACTGGTGGCTGACCGATCCCTATTCGTTCGGTCCGGTGCTCGGTCCGCTGGATGACTACTACATTGCCGAGGGGTCGCATCTCAGGCTGTTCGACAAGCTCGGTGCGCACCTCATCGACCACGAGGGTGCGTCCGGCGTGCATTTCGCCGTCTGGGCGCCCAATGCAAAGCGCGTTTCGGTGGTCGGCGACTTCAACGAATGGGATGGCCGCAAGCATACGATGCGCGTCCGCCGCGACACCGGCATCTGGGAGTTGTTCATTCCCGACATCGGCGCTGGCCGGCCCTACAAATACGAGATCATTGGGCCCGATGGCGTGAGACTCCCGCTGAAGGCCGATCCGTTCGCCTCCAAGTCCGAACTGCGCCCGGCTACCGCTTCGGTGACGGCGCGTCCGCCGGCGCATGAATGGGGTGACGAGGCGCACCGCAATTTCTGGCGCAACGCCGACCCAAGACGCGAGGCGGTGTCGATCTATGAGGTCCATGCCGGCTCCTGGCAGCTTCACGACGACGGCAGCTTCCTGTCATGGGACGAGCTCGCCGGCCGGCTGATCCCCTACGTCGTCGATACGGGCTTTACCCATATCGAATTCATGCCGATCTCCGAACATCCCTATGACCCGTCCTGGGGCTATCAGACGACGGGCCTCTACGCGCCGTCGGCCCGCTTCGGCGATCCGGACGGTTTTGCCCGATTCGTCGACGGCGCCCACCGCGCCGGCATCGGCGTCATCCTCGACTGGGTGCCGGCGCATTTCCCGGTGGACGCCCATGGCCTGGCCAATTTCGACGGCACGGCGCTCTATGAACATGCCGATCCGCGCAAGGGCTTCCATCCCGACTGGAACACCGCGATCTACAATTTCGGCCGGCGCGAGGTGGTCTCGTTCCTAGTCAACAACGCACTGTTCTGGGCCGAGAAATACCATGTCGATGGTTTGCGCGTCGATGCCGTCGCCTCGATGCTCTATCTCGATTATTCGCGCAAGGCCGGCGAATGGATCCCTAACGAAAAGGGCGGGCGCGAGAACCTCGAGGCGGTCAGCTTCCTCCAGCGGATGAACAAGGAGGTCTATGGCCATCATCCGGGCGTAATGACGATTGCCGAGGAATCGACCTCATGGCCGAAGGTCTCGCAACCTGTGCATGAGGGCGGATTGGGTTTCGGCTTCAAGTGGAACATGGGCTTCATGCACGACACGCTGGAGTATTTCTCCAAGGAGCCGATTTTTCGCAAGCATCACCACGGCGACATCACCTTTGGCCTGGTCTACGCCTTTTCGGAGAATTTCGTGCTGCCGCTCTCCCATGACGAGGTCGTGCACGGCAAGGGGACGCTGCTCGGCAAAATGGCCGGCGACGACTGGCAGAAATTCGCGACGCTGCGGGCCTATTACGCCTTCATGTGGGGCTACCCCGGCAAGAAACTGTTGTTCATGGGGCAGGAATTCGCCCAGCGCCGCGAGTGGAGCGAGGCGCGCGCGCTCGACTGGAACCTGCTCGATTTCCGGCCCCACCGCGGCGTCTGGCAAACGGTGCGCGATCTCAACTACCTCTACCGCTCGCGCCCGGCCCTGCATGGGCGCGACTGCGAGCCCGAGGGCTTTTCCTGGCTGATCGTCGACGACAGCGCGAACTCGGTCTTTGCCTGGCTGCGAAGTGCGCCGGGCGGAAATCCGGTCGCCGTTATCTCCAATTTCACGCCGGTGCCGCGCGACAATTACCGCGTGCCGTTGCCGATTGCCGGAACATGGCGCGAGATCATCAACACGGACGCCTCGGATTATGGCGGTTCCGGCAAGGGCAATGGCGGCGCTGTCGAGGCTCGGGCGGAAGGAGGAAGCATTTCGGCGACGATGCTTTTACCGCCATTGTCGACGGTCATGCTCGAATTTGCTCCGGAATGAGCGATGTCTCGCAGCGCGTAACTTGGGAGGATAAAATGGCAGAGATAAAACGAACCCAGCCGCTGGCGCGCGATGCAATGGCCTATGTGCTGGCCGGCGGCCGTGGCAGCCGGCTCAGGGAGTTGACCGATCGGCGAGCCAAGCCGGCGGTCTATTTTGGCGGCAAGACGCGCATCATCGATTTCGCGCTCTCCAACGCGCTCAATTCCGGCATCCGCCGCCTCGGCGTAGCCACCCAGTACAAGGCGCATTCGCTGATCCGCCACCTGCAGCGCGGCTGGAACTTCCTGCGGCCCGAGCGCAACGAGAGCTTCGATATCCTGCCGGCCAGCCAGCGCGTATCGGAAACACAGTGGTATGAAGGCACGGCCGACGCCGTCTACCAGAACATCGACATCATCGAGGCCTACGGGCCCGAATATATGGTCATCCTGGCCGGCGACCACGTCTACAAGATGGACTATGAGCTGATGCTCCGCCAGCATGTCGACGCAGGTGCCGATGTCACCGTCGGCTGCCTCGAAGTGCCGCGCATGGAGGCGACCGGCTTCGGCGTCATGCATGTCGATGCCAAGGACACAATCATCTCCTTCATCGAGAAACCCGCCGACCCGCCCGGCATTCCCGACAAACCGGACTTCGCCCTGGCCTCGATGGGCATCTACGTGTTCAAGACCAAGTTCCTGATGGAGCAATTGCGCCGCGACGCGGCCGAACCGGGCTCAAGCCGCGACTTCGGCAAGGATATCATCCCGTATGTCGTCGAGCACGGGAAGGCGATCGCCCATCGCTTCGCCAAATCCTGCGTGCGCTCGACCGCAGAGAACGAGGCCTACTGGCGCGACGTCGGAACGGTCGACGCCTATTGGGAAGCCAATATCGACCTCACCGACATCACGCCGGAGCTCGACCTCTACGACCGCGACTGGCCGATCTGGACCTATGCCGAGCTGAAGCCGCCGGCAAAGTTCGTACATGACGAGGATGGCCGCCGCGGCTCGGCCGTGTCGTCGCTCGTCTCGGGCGATTGCATCGTCTCAGGCGCTTCGCTGAAGCGAAGCCTGATCTTCACGGGCGCGCGCATCAATTCCTATTCGACGCTCGAGGAAGTCGTCATGCTGCCCGACTGCCATGTCGGCCGCAACGCAAGATTGAAGCGCGTGGTCATCGATCATGGCGTAAGGATACCGGAGGGGCTCGTGGTCGGCGAAGATCCCGTTCTCGACGCCAAGCGCTTCCGCGTGTCGGAAAAGGGCATCTGCCTCGTCACGCAGGTCATGATCGACAAACTGGGATTGTAGTGGATGCAGGTTCTGTCGGTCACGCCCGAAATATTCCCTCTGATCAAGACTGGCGGGCTTGCCGACGTCACCGGCGCGTTGCCCGGGGCGCTCGCCGGCAAGGGTGTGGCGATGCGCACGCTTATTCCCGGCTATCCCCAGGTGATGGACGCCTTCAAGAAAAAGAAGGCTGTTCACCACTATCCGCTGGTGCAGGGCGGCAAGGCTTCGGTCCATGCCGCCCATATCGACGGGCTTGACCTGTTCGTGCTCGACGCGCCGCATCTGTTCGATCGTCCCGGCGGCCCTTATGGCAACGCCAACGGTGCCGACTGGCCGGACAATTGGCGGCGTTTCGCGGCATTGAGCCAGGTTGGCGGCGACATCGCCGGCGGCGCCATCTCGGGCTACCAGCCCGACATTGTCCACGCCCATGACTGGCAGTCGGCCATGACGCTGGCCTATATGCGCTACGGCAAGGCGGTCGGCACACCGTCGATGGTCACCGTCCACAACCTCGCGTTCCAGGGCCGTTTCGGCGCCGGTATCTTTGGCGAGCTTGGCTTGCCGGCGTCGGCCATGGCACTCGACGGCGTCGAATACTATGGCGGCGTCGGTTTCCTGAAGGCCGGTCTGCAAGCGGCTTGGGCCATCACCACCGTCAGCCCGACCTATGCGCAGGAGATCCGCTCGCCGGAATTCGGCATGGGCCTCGACGGCCTCGTCAACATGCGGTCTGTCGATCTCTATGGCATCGTCAACGGCATCGATACCGAGATATGGGACCCGGCCACCGACAAGCATCTGGTCTCCAATTTTACGGCCAAGACTTTGAAGGCACGGCACCCCAACCGGACCGCCGTCGAGGATCGTTTCGACCTCGATCGCGACGACAGTCCGATCGTCTGCATCATCAGCCGGCTCACCTGGCAGAAGGGCATGGACATACTGGCGGCGGTCGTTGACGGGATCGTTGCCAGGGGTGCGCGCCTGGCGGTCCTGGGGTCCGGCGACGCCGGCCTCGAAGGTGCGCTGCTGGCTGCCGCGGCCCGCCACCGCGGCCGCATCGGCGTCGTCATCGGTTACGACGAGGGTCTTTCCCACACCATGCAGGGCGGCTGTGATGCCATAATCATCCCGTCGCGCTTCGAGCCTTGCGGACTGACGCAGCTTTATGGCCTGCGCTATGGCTGCGTGCCGGTCGTCGCCCGCACCGGCGGCCTCGCCGACACGGTCATCGACGCCAATGAAGCGGCCGTCTCGGCCGGTGTGGCGACCGGCTTCCAGTTCGCACCCGCCGATGCCGGTGCCTTGCTGCACGCCATCCGCCGGCTGGTCGAGGCACACGCCAACCCCACCGTCTGGACGTCGATGCAGCGGCAAGGCATGAAGGCCGATGTGTCGTGGGACAAAAGCGCGGAAAAATATGTTGAACTCTATCGCTTGCTGCTTTCGAAAAGGGCTGTCTGACGCATGATACAAACCATCGCCACCAAACCCTATCTCGACCAGAAGCCCGGCACCTCCGGGCTGCGTAAGAAAGTGCCGGTATTCCAGCAGGAGCACTATGCCGAGAACTTCATCCAGTCGATCTTCGATGCTCTTGATGGATTCAAGGGCAAGACCGTGGTGATCGGCGGCGACGGCCGCTTCTATAACCGCGAGGTCATCCAGAAGGCCATCGCCATGGCGGCGGCAAACGGCTTCGGCAAGGTGATGGTCGGGCAGGGTGGCATTCTGTCGACCCCGGCAGCTTCCAATGTCATCCGCAAATATAAGACCTTCGGCGGCATCATTCTGTCGGCCAGCCACAATCCGGGCGGCCCGCACGAGGATTTCGGTATCAAATACAATGCAGGCAATGGCGGCCCGGCCCCGGAAAAGCTGACCGACGCGATCTTCGCCAAGACCAAGGCGATCTCCAGCTTCAAGATCGCGGATATAGAAACCGTCGACATCGACACGATCGGCACGGTCGAGGCGGGCGGCATGACGGTCGAGGTGATCGACCCGGTCGCCGATTATGCCGAGTTGATGGAAAGCCTGTTCGATTTCGATGCCTTGCGCGCGTTGTTCAAATCGGGTTTCCGCATGCGTTTCGATGCCATGCATGCCGTGACCGGTCCCTATGCCAAGGAGATCCTGGAAAACCGTCTCGGCGCGCCGAAGGGCACCGCCCGCAACTTCATTCCCCTGCCGGATTTCGGCGGTCATCATCCCGACCCCAATCTGGTCCACGCCAAACATCTCTATGACGAGATGATGGGGCCGGATGCGCCGGATTTCGGCGCCGCCTCCGACGGGGACGGCGACCGCAACCTGATCATCGGCAAGGGCATTTTCGTCACTCCGTCGGATTCGGTGGCCATGCTCGCCGCCAACGCCCATCTGGCGCCGGGCTATAGGGCCGGCCTGAAAGGCATCGCCCGCTCGATGCCGACCAGCGGTGCGGCCGACCGCGTCGCCGAAAAGCTCGGCATCGGCATCTATGAAACGCCGACCGGCTGGAAATTCTTCGGCAATCTGCTCGACGCCGGCATGGCGACGATCTGCGGCGAGGAGAGTGCGGGAACCGGCTCCAACCATGTCCGCGAAAAGGACGGGCTGTGGGCCGTGCTTTTATGGCTCAATGTCCTTGCTGCCCGCGGCGAAAGCGCCAAGCAGATCGTCACCGAGCACTGGGCAGCCTATGGCCGCAATTACTATTCGCGCCATGACTATGAGGAGGTCGAGACCGACCGCGCCAACGCGCTGATTGACGAATTGCGCGCCAAGCTTGGCTCGCTGCCCGGCACCAGCGTGCGCGGCATGAAGATCGCCAGCGCCGACGATTTCGCCTACCACGATCCGGTCGACGGTTCGATATCCGAGAACCAGGGGATCAGGGTGCTATTCGAAGGCGGATCGCGCGTCGTCTTCCGGCTATCCGGCACCGGCACCTCGGGGGCGACGCTGCGCGTCTATATCGAGCGCTATGAGCCGGACAACTCTAGGCATGATCTCGACACGCAGGAGGCGCTTGCCGATCTGATTGCGGCGGCCGATGATATCGCCGGGATCAAGAGCCATACCGGCCGCGCCAAGCCGAGCGTGATTACTTGAGTTCCGTTCACAGCCGGCCGTCTGAGTTCGGCCTGCGTCGCGAGGCTCCCCCTTCTCCCCTTGTGGGAGAAGGTGGCCGAGCGACGCTCGGTCGGATGAGGGGTGTTCCAGCTTGGCGCACACCTTTGCTCAAACCGCCCACGCCTTGTTTCTTCCAGCACCCCTCATCCGTCTCGGCGCTGCGCGCCGATCCACCTTCTCCCACAAGGGGAGAAGGGGTCGCCGCATGAGCCAGCTCGGCGCCACCGTTACCCACGAAGGTATCCGCTTCGCCGCGTGGTCGTCATCGGCCATCAAGCTCTGGGTCTCGATCTTCGACAATGAAGGAAACCGCGAAATCGACCGGCTTGAACTCCAGCCGGAAGGCGAGGGCGTCCATGCGCTTTTCGTCGCCGGCCTTGCCGCCGGGACCCGATACGGATTTCGCGCCGATGGCGACTATGCCCCCGAGCAAGGGCTCTGGTTCGATCCCGACAAACTGCTGGTCGACCCCTATGCCGTCGAGATCGACAGGCCTTATGTCTATGACGATCGGCTCGCCGCCCGACGGGGCGAGGGGGCCGACACCGCTCCGCTGCTGCCGAAGGCGATTGCCGGCTTCTTGCCAGAGCCGCTGGCTGCTTTGCCGCCATTGTTCCGGTCCGGTGGATTGGTCTACGAAGTGCCTGTGCGCGCCTTCACCATGCTGCATCCGGACATCCCCAAGCACCAGCGCGGGACGATTGCAGCCCTCGCCCATCCGGCCATCATCGAGCACCTGAAAAGACTCGGTGTGGGCGCCGTCGAGCTGATGCCGGTGACGGCATCGATCGACGAGCGGCATTTGCCGCCGCTCGGGCTGCGCAACGCCTGGGGTTATAACCCCGTGACCTTCATGGCGCTCGACCCGCGCCTCGCGCCCGGCGGTCTGGCGGAATTGCGGCAGACGGTTGCCACGCTGCGCGACGCCGGCATCGGTGTCATCCTCGACCTCGTTTTCAACCACACCGGCGAAAGCGACAGGTTTGGGCCGACGCTGTCGCTGCGCGGACTCGACAGCCCCATCTACTACCGGCATTGGCCGGACGGCAGCTTGGTCAACGACACTGGCACCGGCAATACGGTCGCTTGCGATCACCCAGTCGTCCAGGAAATGGTTCTCGACACGCTTCGTCATTTTGTCCGCCATGCCGGTGTCGATGGTTTCCGCTTCGATCTGGCGCCCATTCTGGGCCGGGTCGGCGGGTCGTTCGACGCCGCAGCGCCGTTGCTTAGAACTGTCCGGGACGACCCGGTTCTTGGCGACCGGGTGCTGATCGCAGAGCCCTGGGATATCGGGCCGGACGGTTATCAGCTGGGCAATTTCCCGACGCCCTTCCTCGAATGGAACGACAGATATCGCGACGACATCCGCCGGTTCTGGCGCGGCGATCGCGGCATGGTCGGCGCACTGGCGACCCGGCTTGCCGGCTCGTCCGACATTTTTGCCAAGGCAGGCCAGCAGACGAGCCGCAGCGTCAACTTCATTGCCGCGCATGACGGCATGGCGCTGGCCGACATCGTTTCCTACGAGCACAAGCACAATGAGGCCAATGGCGAGCAGAACCGCGATGGCCACGACGACAACCTGTCCTGGAACAATGGCGTCGAGGGTGAGACTCGCGACCAGGGGATCGTTACGGCCCGTTTCGATGACCAGTGTGCGCTGCTGGCCACGCTGTTTGCCTCGCGCGGCACGATCATGCTGACCGCCGGCGACGAATTCGGCCGCACCCAGAAGGGCAACAACAACGCCTATGCGCAGGACAACGAGATCACCTGGCTCGACTGGGCCGGGCGCGATCAGGCGCTGGAACAATGCACCGTTCTGTTCGCAGCGATTCGTCGTTCCGTGCCGGCACTTTCCGACACGCTTTTCCTGACGGGACAACCGCCTGCCGGGTCGGAAATATCAGACGTTGTCTGGCTGACCGAAACGGGCGCGCCGCTCGACGAGACGGACTGGCACGATCAGGAGCGGCACCGCCTTGTCATGGTGCTCGGCGGCATTGGCGACGAAGACCGCCGTCTCGCCGTCGTTATCAATGGCGATCGGCGCAAATGCATGTACACGCTGCCACGGCGCCAGGGCTTTTTCTGGAGCCCGGTCGCCGCCGATGCGCCGGACATCTCACGACCGGTGCCGGGGCGAACGGTCATTTTCATGATCGAGCGCAAGGCCGGGCCGGCTAACGCTGAGGAGGACCATGATGGCTGACGGCAATGCCGAGTGGTGGCGCGGCTGCGTCATCTACCAGATCTATCCGCGCTCCTTCCAGGACACGACGGGAGACGGCGGTGGCGATCTCAGTGGCATTGCCTCAAGGCTGGCTCATGTCGCATCGCTTGGCGTCGACGCCGTCTGGCTATCGCCCTTTTTCAAGTCGCCGATGGCCGATATGGGCTACGACGTGTCCGACTATACAGCCGTCGATCCGATGTTCGGCACATTGGAGGATTTTGACGCGGTGGTCGCCGAGGCGCACCGTCTCGGCCTGAAAATCATCATCGATCAGGTCCTGTCGCACTCGTCCGACCGGCACGAATGGTTCGTCGAAAGCCGCGCGAGCCGCGACAACCCGCGGGCGGATTGGTACGTCTGGGCCGATCCGAGGCCCGACGGCACCGCGCCCAACAATTGGCTGTCGGTCTTCGGCGGACCTGCCTGGGAGTGGGACACGACCCGCAGGCAATATTACATGCACAATTTCCTCGCCTCGCAGCCGGACCTGAATTTCCACAATCTCGAGGTGCAGGATGCGCTTCTGGACACTGTGCGGTTCTGGCTGGAACGCGGCGTCGACGGGTTTCGGCTGGATACGGTCAACTACTATGTCCATGACCGCTGGCTGCGCAGCAATCCGCCCCTGGCGTCGAGCGTTGCCGGCACCAACGCCGAAACCAATCCCTATCTTTATCAGGAGCATCTGTTCGACAAGACGCAGCCCGAAAACCTCGCTTTCCTCAAGCGTTTTCGGGCGCTGCTCGACGAATATAGGGGCCGCGCCGCCGTCGGCGAAGTCGGCGACGAGACCCGTTCGTTGCAGACGCTCGCCGCCTACACCGCCGGCGGCGACAAGCTCGACATGTGCTACACATTCGACCTGCTCGGTCCGCAATTCTCGGCGGCGCATGTGCGTGGATGTGTTGAGGCCTTCGAGAACGCGGTTTCCGACGGCTGGGTCTGCTGGGCGTTCTCCAACCATGACGTCGTTCGCCACGTGACACGCTGGACGAGGCTTGGCGGTGACCCGGAGGCGGTGGCGAAATTCTCGATCGCGCTGCTGTCCTGCTTGCGCGGATCGATCTGCCTGTATCAGGGCGAAGAGCTTGGACTGGAGGAGGCCGAACTGGCGTTTGCGGATCTGCGCGATCCTGTGGGCATCCGCTTTTGGCCGGGCGTCAAGGGCAGGGATGGATGCCGCACGCCGATGGTCTGGGAGAAAGGTGCCGACAATGCCGGTTTTTCCACCGGCAGGCCGTGGCTTCCGGTGCCGGATAGCCATCGCGCCCGTGCGGTTGACGTCCAGAACGGCGACGAGAAGTCGGTTCTAGCCAGCTACCGGGCGATGCTCGCCTTGCGCAGGCAGCATGTGGCCTTGGTGCAGGGCTCAATCCGGTTTCTCGATGCAGAGGGTGATGTGCTTGCCTTCATTCGCGAAGGCGGCGGCGAGAAGCTGCTCTGCGTCTTCAATTTCGCCGTCGAGCCGGCCAACTGGCCGTTGCCGCCGAATGTAGATGTTGCAGAGACAGTCGATCATGGCGGCATTGGTGCCGTCTTGCAGGATAAGATTCTGTCGCTGCCGCCCTTGGGCTGCTTCCTGGGACGAGCCGGCTGATCTCTTTACTTGGCCGTCATTGAACGAGCACGGAGCGCCCGCAAGTCGCGCCCAAGACCCGGACATCGGCCTCACCGACTCGCACGCCCAGTGCCGCGAGCACGTTATAAACCAACTCGTCGACAGGCGCAGTCACACCGTTCAGCAGCGCCACAACCGCCGGCTTCACCGTTCCAAGCAGGGCGGTTACATCTAGCCCGAGGCCCAGCGCACTGACCGAAAGCGACAAATTGTTGACCAGCGATGTAGTGAGGGATTGCGTCAGGTTTTTCGTGGAAGCTGTCTTTATCGTCTTGTTTGCGATTTCGGTGCTGTTGAAGGTCAGTATCGTCGGCTCGGTGTTGGCGATCTCAAAGGCCGCAGAGCCATTCACGCCGAGCAGACTCAGGGTGAGAAACAGAAGCTTCACGCTGACCTGCGCGATTTCGGCATTTTGAAACGACTGTGGGTTGCTGAAATCGGCGAAGGCGGAGGGACTGTTGTCGGCATCGCTGGCGCCAAGGTGCAGCGATGCTAGGCCCGGCCGCGCGGCTATAGTAACCTTCAAACTGTCGGGGCGCCCCGTTGGGCAACTGATGTCGGTCAGCTTGGCTTCGGCAGACGCCACCTCGACATGCAGCGGCAGTTTGACGGATAGGAGGCTGATGCCGCCACCGAGGTTCGCGTTGGCGCCGCCGACGGACGCCACCAGCTTGACCCGCGTCTGCGCCGTACGCACCACGGCGCCCTTCTCGCCGATTGTCAGCCACGGCGAGAATTGCGCAGGTTCGCCGATGGCAATGGCAAGCGTGGTGGAGAGAAGCCCCGGAATGGTGGCTCCGAGATTGAGCTCGACCTGCTTCGAGCCGTTGGCCAGTGCAGCGGCGGTGGTCAAAATGCCCATGGCGCTAGCGTCGACCGAGAAACCAGCCGACTTTTGCCCGAGCCCCAATTGGCCCATTGATCCAAGGTCGACAAGGTGATTGAGCGGTATTTTGACCGTGCTGGTGGTCCTTGACGCGATTGTCTGCAAAGCAAGCTTGCTGGTGCTGCCAACGGGTGAAACATTAGCCATGGCGGTCGCTATCTGGCCCACCGTCGCTTTCGAAGCCAGCACCTCCGAATAGCTGACACCTGTCAGCTGCATCTCAACGGCAAGGGCATCGAAGAACGAAAGCAGGTTGACGTCGGCAGCGATCAGAGCGTTGTAGTCCATAACGCTGAGCGCGATGTTGCCGCCCAGGAACTTGCTGAGAAGAGCGTTGAGGATGCCGCCATTGACGCTGAGAAGCCTGGATCCGATCGAGAACATTGCCTGGGGCGCCACGCTGGCAATGGCCTGGGTGCCGATGATCGGAGTCGCGATAAGCGAACTTGCGAAATAGCGGGCAGGAATCTTTTTCAGCGTGACACGGGCCGCATTGTAGGGCGTCTTGCCGGCTTCGAAGCGCTTGTCGACGCCGAGCGACGACGCTGGTGAATATCGGCCGGCGGTGACCGACACGACGGTTTTTCCGAGGGCAGGAGCGATCGTCTGTCCTGCCTTCTGGACGACGATACCCGGCATCCCGTTGTCACCGAGTGCAGCCACCACCGCTGCCTCTATGTTGTTGATGTTGGAGGCGGCTGTGATTGCCGCCAGATCGGTCATTGCCTGCGCCTCCCGGCGCTCCACATAGATGGAACCTTCATCGATGGCGAACGCAGCCAGCGCCAGCCCGAACGGTGCGCACAGCGCCGTCATGACGGTGAAGTTCGCCTTCAGGTCGCCGAGCATTGAGCGGGCGCTCCGGCCGATCCTCCACAGCAAAGTGTCCGACATTCAGATGCCTCCGACCCGTATGGTCGAGTTGCGCGAGATTGTGGTTCCAGGCATGGGCAGCGCCGGGAATAGGTTCCAGATCGGCAGGTTGCGGGCATCGTATTGGACCGACACCACGAACTGATTACCGTCGGCCGTGCTGTCCTTTGCCTGATAGGTCAGCTTGCCGGAATCGACGAAAGGATATCCACCGGCATTGTTGTTGACGAAACTCGTCACCAGCGCCTGGCGCTCGGTTTCGTTCAGGCCGGCAATTGCCGTGCGAGCGGCGTCCGCGGCGATCTGCTGCACTGAATTGCTCGCACCAAAATAAATACCATATGCAACCATACCGAGTAATAGCAAGATAAAAATAGGCGAAAGCAACGCAAATTCGATCGCGGAAGTTCCTGATTGGTCTCTAAATTGGCGTGGTTTGAGTGTTAACTGGTGTCTTTTACGCCACTTTATAGAAGTTTTCTTATTTCTTGTACTGTCCATGTCCTTCATCCGTCGAGACATACCGGAGCCCATCGAGGAATATAACCCGTGGTTGCTTAAAGGCGGCTTAAGACATTTCGGCAAAGTGGAATCGACGCCAGGTTTCTTCGCCCGGAAACGAAGATCCCGAACTGAGAAAAGGCAAACCAAGCCCGTAGTTTCAATTGCTGTTCTGCCGCCCGCAAAGCGGCTGTCGCTGCGCCTTACTTTGGGTGACCCCTAGAGTCTGTTGAAATAAAAAATCTCCACGTTACTGTTTGCCCACCAGTCGCCGGAAAGGGAACCGGCGGCGCGCTCAAAGGGGCCATCTGATCGGTTTCGGGGCGTCAACACTCAAGAGGCGTAGCTGTAGGGCCGTCTCGACAGGGAGAACTTCATGCTGAAAAATATGCTGAAGGCGACGGTATTCGCCACAACCATGGCCTTGGCCGCCGGCACGTTCTACACGCCGGCTTTCGCCGAGATTGTCTATAACCGCGGATCCGCCGCCGAAGCGGAGACACTCGATCCGCACAAGACCTCGACGGTCTACGAAGCCGATATCATACGCGACCTGTTCCAGGGCCTCGTCATGCATGACCAGAAGACGAACCTCATTCCGGGCGCCGCCGAAAGCTGGACAGTATCCGACGACGGCACTGTCTACACCTTCAAGCTGCGCAAGGACGGCCTCTGGTCAGATGGCAGCCCGGTGACGGCAGACGACTTCGTCTATTCGTTCCGTCGGCTGGAAGATCCGGCCACCGCTGCCGAATACGCTTCCATGCTCTATCCCGTGAAGAACGCCGAGGAAGTCAACACCAAGAAGGGCAAGCCGGAGGATATGGGCGTCAAGGCGATCGACGCAAATACCCTCGAAGTCACGCTCAAGGCACCAACGCCTTACTTCCTGGAGATGCTGACCCATCAGGCGACCTATCCGGTTAACAAGGCGTCTATCGAAAAGCTTGGCGCCGATTGGATCAAGCCGGGTAACCTGGTGTCCAACGGCGCCTACACGCTTGCCGAATGGGTTCCCAACGACCACCTTAAAATGGTCAAGAATCCGAAATTCTGGGACGCCGCGACGGTGAAGATAGACACCGTCAATTACATCCCGACCGAGGACCGCTCGTCGGCGATGAAGCGCTTTGAGGCCGGCGAACTCGACAGTTACGGTGACCTGCCGACCGAACAGCTCGCTGATCTCAAGACCAAATTCGGCGACCAGATCCGTGTCGGGCCATATCTCGGCACCTACTATTATGCGATCAAGACGGACAAGGCGCCGTGGGACAATGTCGAGCTGCGCAACGCCATCTCCATGGCGATCGATCGCGACTTCCTGGCCGAAAAAGTCTGGCAGAATTCGATGCTCCCAGGCTATTCGATGGTGCCTCCGGGCATCGAGGGCTACACGCCGGCACTGGCCAAATACGCCGACATGTCGCAAATCGACCGGGAGGACGAAGCCAAGAAGGTGCTGGAGAAGCTCGGCTATACGCCCGAGAAGCCGCTGAAGATGGAGATCCGCTACAACACCTCGGAAAACCACAAGAACACCGCGGTGGCCATTCAGGAACAGTTGAAGCCGCTCGGCGTCGAAATCACGCTGCTCAACACCGACACCAAGACCCACTACTCCTTCCTGGAGCAGAAGGGCGACTATGACGTGGCGCGTGCCGCCTGGATTGCAGACTACAAGGATCCTGAAACCTTCCTCGGCATCACCCGCAAGGCCAGCGGCAACAACTATTCGATCTACAACAGCCCGAAATACGAGGAGGCCATGGACAAGGCGGCGGCCGCCGGCGGCAAGCCCGAAGAGCGCATGAAGGAACTCGCCAAGGCCGAGCGCATCCTCGTCGATGACGTCGGAAACATACCGCTCCTCTACTACAGCTTTCACGACATCGTCTCCTCGAAGCTGCATGGCTTCGACGACAATGTGATGGACATTCATCCGTCCCGCTTCATCAGCAAGGACTGATCCCTTAGCTAGGCCGCCGCGCAACTCAATGCGCGGCGGCGCTGGTTTGCCATCGCATCGGCCCGAGAACCGGATTCGATTTTCGACAATGTCGGTGCGAAGATTTGAAGGCTAGAGCGCAATCGTCCAGCTGGACGCGCGCTGCTCTGGATCAAGCGGGGAACCGATGCTGCGTTACGTATTCCGGCGGCTCTTGACCGCCATTCCGACGCTGTTCGTCATCGTGACCATGGCGTTCTTCCTGATACGCGTCGCGCCGGGCGGCCCGTTCAATCAGGAGCGGGGCCTGAGCCCCGAGATCAAGGCCAATCTTGAAGCGCAGTTCGGCCTTAACGACCCGCTCTGGCTGCAATATGCCCACTATCTCGGCAATCTGCTGCGCGGCAATTTCGGTCCGAGCTACAACCTGCCTGATTTCACCGTCACCGAATTGTTTGCCAAGGGCCTGCCCGTTTCGATCCAGATCGGCGCCTCGGCGCTGGTCCTGGCGCTACTGCTCGGCGGTCTCCTCGGCACCATTGCCGCGCTCAATCAGAACAAGCTTGCCGACTATTCGGTGATTGCGCTGGCCGCCGCCGGCAGCACCATCCCGACCTTCGTTATCGCGCCGGTGATCCAGCTTTTGTTCGGTCTGACCTGGAAGCTGTTACCGATCGGCGGCTGGGGTGATGGCGCCCTCCTCAACAAGGTCGGGCCTGTGCTGACGCTCGCCTTGCCACAGATCGCCGTCGTCGCCCGCCTGATGCGCGGCTCGATGATCGAATCGTTGCGCTCGCACCATATTCGCACCGCCCGCGCACTCGGCCTGTCGGACTGGTCGGTGGTCGTCAAGCATGCGTTACGCGGCGCCATCCTGCCGATCGTCTCCTTCACCGGCCCGGCCGCGGCGGCGCTGCTCACCGGCTCGATCATCGTCGAGACGATCTTCGCTGTTCCCGGCGTTGGTCGCTATTTCGTCGATGCCGCGCTCAACCGTGATTACACGCTGGTCATGGGCACCGTGGTGGTGATCGCGCTGTTCACCATCGTCTTCAACCTGATCGTCGACGTCATGTACGCCTTCGTCGATCCGAGGGTGCGCTATGACTGACATCGCAGCCATCGCTCCGGCCGTCGTCGGCCGCTCCCTGTGGGGCGACGCCTGGGCGCGCCTCAAGGCCAACCGCGCCGCCATGTTCAGCCTGTATTATCTTGTCTTCATCGCGCTCCTCAGCGTGTTCGGACCCTCTTTGGTGCCGCATCGATACACCACCATCTACGCCGATTATGTGCGCACGCCGCCGAGCTTCTCAGCCTATCCGAAGGCCGACAAGATCGAAACCGCGCTCAATGAGGCTATCAAGCGTATGCGTGTCGACATCAAAGAGTGGCGGCAGGAAGACAATCGCATCTTCGTCACCGTCACATCGTCCAAGCCGATCGACGACCGCAATGTCCGCTACCTCGACCGTTCCGATGCCTTCGACAACACGCAGATCGAGAGTAAATCGCCTGACGCCCACGAAGCGGTGATGAGCGCTTCGATCAGGCAGCAGTATTTCCTGTTCGGCACCGACAATACGGGCCGTGATCTCCTGTCGCGAACGCTAATGGCCGGGCGCATCTCGCTGGCCATTGGCCTGCTCGCCGGGGTTGTCGCCGGCGTCATCGGCGTGCTCTACGGCGCTACGGCCGGCCTTGCCGGCGGCAGGGTCGACGAGGTGATGATGCGCATCGTCGATGTGCTTTATTCGCTGCCGTTCATCTTCTTCGTCATCATGCTGGTGGTGTTCTTCGGCCGGAACTTCGTGCTGATGTTCCTGGCGGTCGGCGCCGTGCTGTGGCTTGACATGGCGCGCATCGTGCGCGGTCAGGCGCTGTCGATCCGGCGGCAGGAATATGTCCAGGCGGCGGAGGCGATGGGCATCGGCCAGCGCGGCATCCTGATTCGCCACGTCATACCCAACCTGCTCGGACCGGTGGTGATCTACATGACGCTGCTCGTGCCGCAGGTCATCATCCTGGAAAGCTTCCTGTCGTTCCTCGGCCTCGGCGTTCAGGAGCCGATGACCAGTTGGGGCGTGCTGATCTCGGTCGGCGCCCAGAACATCGGCTCGGCGAACTGGTTGCTTCTGTTCCCGGCCTTCTTCCTCGTCTCGACGCTGTTCGCGTTGAACTTCGTCGGCGACGGTCTGCGCGACGCGCTCGACCCCAGGGATCGTTGAGATGGCCGCTCCCGAAACGATCCTCAGCGTCAAGGACCTTCGCGTCCGCTTCCGCACGCTCGACGGCGTGGTCGAGGCGGTCAAGGGCATCAACATCCACGTCAATGCAGGCGAAACCGTTGCCGTGGTGGGAGAATCCGGCTCCGGCAAGAGCCAGACGATGATGGCGGCGATGAGCCTGCTGGCCTCGAACGGCGAGGCGACAGGCGTCGTCGACTATCGCGGCCGCAACCTTCTGACACTGAACAAGTCCGAGTTGAACGAGGTCCGCGGCCGCAAGATCAGCATGATCTTCCAGGAGCCGATGACCTCGCTCGATCCGCTCTATTCGATCGGCAACCAGCTGATCGAACCGATCCGCCGGCATCGCGGACTTGGCGCGGCGCAAGCACGCGAAGAGGCGCTCAAGCTCTTGCGGCTGGTCCATATCCCCGATCCCGAACGGCGGATGAAATCCTATCCGCATGAAATGTCGGGCGGCCAGCGCCAGCGGGTCATGATCGCCATGGCGCTGGCCAACGATCCCGATATCCTGATCGCCGACGAACCGACGACGGCGCTCGACGTGACCATCCAGGCGCAGATCCTCGTGCTGCTCGCCGAACTGCAGCGCAAGCTCGGCATGGCGATCGTCTTCATCACCCATGATCTCGGCATTGTCCGGCGCTTTGCCGACCGCGTCTATGTCATGCGCTACGGCGAAGTCGTCGAGGAGGGCAAGGCCGAAGCGATCTTCGTCAACCCGCAGCATGCCTATACCAAGATGCTGTTGGCTGCCGAGCCGGCCGGAACCAAGGCGCCACCACCGCCAAATGCGCCCGTCCTGCTCGAAGGCAGGAATGTCGAGGTGACATTCAGGATCGGCGGCGGGTTTCTTGCCGGAGAGTCGCTGATCCTGCGCGCGGTCGATCACATTTCGATCCGGCTGAAACGAAACCAGACCATCGGCATCGTCGGCGAATCCGGTTCGGGAAAATCGACGCTCGGCCGGGCCTTGCTGCGGCTCCTGCCAAGCGACGGCCTCATTCGCTTCGGCGATCGCGATATTTCCAACGCCGACCGTCAGGCCATGCGGCCGCTGCGTCGTGAATTGCAGCTCGTCTTCCAGGACCCGTTCGGTTCGCTGTCGCCGCGCATGACCGTTGGCCAGGTCATCACCGAAGGGCTTCTGGTGCATGAGCCGACCCTGTCTGGCAAGCAACGCGATCTGCGCGCGGTCGAAGCATTGCGCGAAGTCGGGCTCGATCCGAATGCGCGCAATCGCTACCCGCACGAATTCTCCGGCGGTCAGCGCCAGCGCATTGCCATCGCGCGCGCGATGATCCTCAAGCCCAAGGTGGTCGTCCTCGACGAGCCGACGTCGGCGCTCGACCGCTCCGTCCAGAAGCAGATCGTCGAATTGTTGCGCAAGCTGCAGGCCGACCATGAACTGTCCTACCTGTTCATCAGCCACGATCTCGCTGTCGTGCGTGCCATGGCCGACTACATCATTGTCATGAAGCAGGGCAAGATCGTCGAGGAAGGGCCGACGGAGGCCATCTTCAGCAATCCTCAGGCTGCCTACACGCAAACGCTGATGGCCGCGGCGATCGACGTCACACGGTTTCGCTTGAGCGCCTAGCGCCACCGATCGGGGCTGCAGCGGATAAGGTGTTTCGGAAGCAAAAGAGCTCGCGCGCGACGAGCTGTCGGTTGAGCCAAGTCGCGTCGGAAGCCTGGATATGCTCTCCGATCGAAAGGCACGTCCCTCAGTTTCCGATATCAAGAGACGCGCGGCAGTGCTGAAGCGCGAGGCAGAAACGGAAGCTCAGACTATCCGCGTTAACGTTCAGGATGGTAGGGTAATCCTTGAGGGTGAGGTCAAGGCTTGGCCCGAGCGCCAGCTACCGAGCGTGCCGCCTGGTCGTCGCCGACTCGACAAGCTGGATGCGGCGATTGCTTGAAGGCTGCCCCTTCGATCGATAGGCGCGGTACTCGACAGGCCCTGCATGAACATTGTGATGTTTACCAACACATTCATCCCCCATGTCGGCGGCGTTGCACACAGCGTTGCATCGTTGTCGGAAATGCTGCGTGAGTTGGGGCATGGAGTCCTGATAGTCGCGCCGGACTATGCGGGAGCAGCTCGATCAGAAAGCAACATCCTTCGCGTCCCTGCGATCCAGAATTTTAACGGGAGCGATTTTTCAGTGCCGATCCCGTTCGCCCGCTCGCTCGAAAAGACATTGAACGGCTTCGAACCGGATATCGTCCATTCGCATCACCCGTTTCTTCTCGGCGACACCGCGCTTCGCATCGCGGCGTCGCGAGCATTGCCGACGATATTTACCTATCACACCCGCTACGAACTCTACGGCCACTACGTTGCGCAAGATGCGCCGGTCCTCCAACGGCTCGTGCTCAGCTTGGCGGCCGGCTACTGTGATCTATGCGATCATATCATCGCTCCAACTCAAAGCATTGCCGACCTCTTGCGCCATCACGACGTCACCAAACCGATCAGCACAATCCCGACCGGGATTGACCTAGCCAGGTTTGCCGATGGAGATCGACTGAGATTGCGGAGCCGGCTGGGAATAGTGGAAACCGATTTCATCGTCGGGCATGTGGGCCGGCTGGCCCCGGAGAAGAACCTGACTTACCTCACTGAAGCAGTCTGCCTGTTTCTTTCGCAACATGAGCGCGCGCATTTTGTCGTCGCCGGCGACGGTGCATCGGCGTCCGAAATGCGCCGAATGCTGGAAGAGGCGGGCCTTCGGGACAGATGTCATCTGCTAGGCGTGGTCGAAGGCGCCGATCTGGCCGACGTCTATGCCGCGATGGACGTCTTCGCCTTCTCGTCGCGTTCCGAAACTCAGGGTCTTGTGCTCGTCGAGGCGATGGCGACCGGCGTTCCCGTAGTCGGGCTCGATGAACCTGGGGCTCGTGAAGTGGTACGCAACGGAAAGAACGGCTATCTCCTGTCAGCCGATGCATCCCCTGGCCAATTCTCCGAAACTCTCGCCAGAGTCCGCGCGCTCACTCCGCCGGGCCGGGCAGCATTGCAGGAAGAAGCCAGACTGACTGCGGCCTCCTATTCACGATCTTCGACCGCGCAGCAGACCGTCGATCTCTATTCGCACGCTGTCGCGAGCCATGCTGGTGCTCGAGCTACCCGCACTCGTTCGTTTGAGGCGACGCTCGAAGGTCTCAAGCAGGAATGGAGAATCCTCGCCAACCTTGCGAATGCCGTCAAGGACGCGGTGGCGACGCGCAGTGATTCCGCAAAGTGACGGCTGTGGAACGCCGCGTTGGCAAACCGTGGTTGTCTCGGTTCGCCGGGTGCACCAAGCGGCGTGAAATATATTTCAGATTATGAATTTTATTGACAGTTGAGCGAACTCCTGCGAATGATCAACCGTTGGGCCTCGGGAGGAGGTTCGGTGTCAGCAACCACAAGCGGCGGCATGGAAGTGTCGACTGCCCATTGACCAGGCTTCGGCCGAGGGAGGATTCTTGCGCAAATTTTTGAGCATGCTCGCCATTTCGGCAGCAGCCACCACTGTGTTGGGGGCAAGCCACGCCGCGGCCCAGGCCGCTAACCCGTTCAAATGCGAGCCGGGTGAAAAATACGTCATGAACGTCATGGTGTCCGGCGTCGAATATTGGTTCCCGGTCTACGAGATGTTCAAGCAGGCCGGACAGCAGTTCGGTTGCGAGACCGAGTACACCGGAACGCCCGAGTACGACGTGAACAAGCAGATAGCGACATTCGACCAGGCGCTGGCTCAGAAGCCGGCTGGCATCCTGGTGCATCCGATGAACTCCGACCCATTCATCGAGCCAATCAATCGGGCTATCGACCAGGGAACGGCGGTAGTCACCTTCGCCGCAGATTCGCCCAACTCCAAACGAGTGTCCTATATCACCTCCGACAATGTCGCCGAAGGTACCTATGCTGCTGATGCAGTTGCCAAGGCGATGGACGGCAAGGGCGAATATGCGGTCCTCGAAAACCCCGGACAGGATAATCACGACAAGCGCATCGCCGCTTTCATTGCCCGCATGGAAGCCAAATGGCCTGAGATGAAGCTCGTCGGCCGCGCGGCGTCGAACCAGGATGCGACGAAAGCCTATCAAGCCGTACTCAGCCTCGCCCAGGCGCATCCCGAACTGGGCGCAGTGTTCATGCCGGAAGCCAACTCGGCAATCGGTGCGGCGCAGGCCGCGAAGGAGGGCGGCGGCAAGATCCGAGTTATGCTGGCCGACGTCAACGCCAAGATCCTCGATATGATCAAGGCGGGCGAAATCTTTGGCTCGGTCAACCCGAACCAGGGCATGCAGGGCTACATGGGATTCATGCTGCTATGGCTGGCCAAGCATCCTGAGCTGATCGATCCGATGAACGACGCCCGGCGGTCCGGATTCAATGGCATGGGCGTGCCTTTCGTCGACAACGGCTTTTCCATCGTCACCGCGGAAAATGCCGATGATTTCTATTGGGATGCCTACCTCAAGCGCCGCGGCACCAAGGGCATCGAAGAATAAAAGCTCTTCGGAAATGCTCGAACGGGACGGGGCGCGCCGGCGTCCCGTCGACCGGGCCATTATCGTCAATATCAACGCTGCAGGGGGACGGAGTGACTGCCGCCGCCATTCTTGAAATCCGCGACATCTCGAAATCCTTTGGCGCCATCAAAGCGCTGACCGGGGTCGATTTCACGCTGCAGCGGGGCGAAATTCACGCGCTGTGCGGCGAGAATGGCGCGGGCAAGTCCACGCTGATGAATATCATTGCCGGCATTGTGCAACCCGACGAAGGCACCATTCGGCTCGACGGCAAGGACGTCACCATCGCATCGCCATCGGCCGCGCAGCGGCTTGGTATAGGTCTCGTCCATCAGGAAATCGCGCTGTGCCAGGATGCCACGGTCGCCGAGAATATTCTCATGGCGGCCATCAACAACCGGCGCGCGCCGCTGATGAATTTTCGACAACTCTACGCCGATGCTCAGAAGATAATGGACCTGCTGGCGCCGATCCCGGTCGAGACGCCGGTCGCCGAGCTTTCGATTTCCAACCAGCAACTTGTGGAAATCGCCAAGGCGTTGACACTCGAATGCCGGGTGCTGATGCTCGACGAGCCGACAGCCGCCCTGACCGAGACCGAGGCGCGGCGCCTTTTCGCAATCATCCGCGATCTCAAGGCGCGCGGAATTTCAATCATCTACATCAGCCACCGTATGGCCGAGATCTTCAGCCTGTGCGACCGCGTCACAGTCTTTCGTGACGGCAAATATGTGGCGACTGATTTGATCGCTTCCGTCACCCCCAATGATGTCGTTCGCAAGATGGTCGGGCGCGAAATCACGCAGCTCTATCCTCAGAAGCTCTCGCCTGAACGGCGCACCGATCGTCCTGTGCTGTCGGTCCGAAATCTCTCCTATCGAGAGGGTTCGGATGGCGTCAGCTTGGCGCTCCGGGCCGGCGAAATTCTTGGCATTGGCGGGTTGATTGGCGCCGGCCGCAGCGAGATGGTTCAGACCGTTTGCGGCTTGCGCCCGAAAGTGTCGGGATCGATCGAACTCAATGGCGAGCCGGTCAGCATCAGCACCTACAGCGATGCGGTGCGCGCGGGCCTGGTCTATCTCTCCGAGGACCGCAAGGCGTCGGGCCTGTTCCTGGACCTGTCGATTGCGTCGAATATCTCCGCGCTGGACCTTAGAAAGTTGACCACACCCCTTGGGCTGCTCGATCGCCGCGCCGAGGCAAAGCAAGCCACTGACCTGGTGGAGCGCCACGGTGTGCGCATGGGCGGCATCGAGACACAGGTGTCGACGCTTAGTGGTGGCAATCAGCAGAAAGTGGCCATTGCCAGGCTTCTTTCGGTTAGCCCCAAGGTGGTCATCCTGGACGAGCCGACACGCGGGGTCGATGTCGGCGCCAAAGTGGAAATTCATCGCCTGCTTCGCGATCTTGCCGAGCGGGGCGTCGGCGTCATCGTGATTTCATCCGAGCTTCCGGAATTGATCGGGCTCAGCGACCGGGTGCTTGTCGTGCACGAAGGGACCATCGCCGGCGAATTAGGGGCGGACGAATTGACCGAAGAGGCAATCATGCTGCTGGCTTCGGGTGTCCCGCGGCAACGATCAAACGCAAGGCAGGCTCAGAATGTCGCTTAGACAGACCGGAGGAACCCTCATGGACGCTGAAATCAAGGCGAGCGCCCCGAGGCTTGGCGGGCGCAACTGGCTGCGTCTGGGGTCGATGCGCGAGGCCGGGCTGATCGCAATCATGCTGGCGCTCTGCATCGCCATGACATTTGCCTCGCCGCACTTCCTGACCTGGGGAAATTTCCGGGCGATGCTGATGAGCTTTTCCATTGAAGGCATCGTCGTGGTCGGCATGACGATACTCCTCATAGTCGGCGGCATCGACCTTTCCGTCGGGTCGGTGGTCTGCTTCTCCATGGTTGTCTCGGGCGCTCTCTTCCTGATGGGACTGGACCCGTGGACCACGAGCCTTATCGGCATAGCCGCCAGCGCGCTGATCGGCGCGGTGATGGGATTCTTTGTGACCGTCATCGGGCTCAATCACTTCATCACCTCGCTGGCGGCGATGGTGATCGTGCGCGGCCTTTGCCTTGTCATCACCAAAGGAACCCCGCTGTCGCTGTTCACCCTGCCGCCCGGGTTCAAGGCGATCGGCCAGGGCAGCTTCGGCAATTTGCCTTATGTCATCGTCATCTTTGTCGTGGTCGTGGCGATCTTCGATTTCCTGCTTCGGCGCGCTGCCGCGTTCCGCAAGGTCTTCTATACCGGCAGCAACGAGAAGGCGGCCCAATTTTCGGGCATCAAGACCAAGCAGGTCAAATTCTGGGTCACGGTCCTCTGCTCCACCCTCGCGGGCTTTGCCGGCGTCATCTACATGTCGCGCTTTGGCGCTGCGACTCCGACCTTCGGCGCTGGCATGGAGCTTAACATCATCGCAGCGGCCGTGATCGGCGGGGCATCGCTCAATGGCGGTTCGGGCACCATCTTCGGCGCCATACTGGGCATGGCGCTGCTCTCCGTCGTCACAAGTTCGCTGATCCTGCTCGACGTTTCCGTCTATTGGCAGGACATGATCAAGGGATGCATCCTGCTTGCGGCGGTATCGATCGATCATTTCCTGCACAGCAGGAAATCGTGAGCCGCAGCGCAAGAGTTGAGCATCCATCATGTCACCAACCAATTCGCGGGACGACATCACGATCGTCCGCCAGATGTATCAGGCGCTTGTGCTTCACTACATGGAAGCCAAGACGCAGGCTGAAATCGCCAAGGAGCTCGGCATCTCGCATGCGACCGTCAACCGGCTGATCAAACGCGGTCATCAACTCGGGCTGGTCGAGATCAAGATCAAGTCGCCGGTCGAGCAACTGGTCGACATCGAGGCGCGACTTGTCGCGATAGGCGGCATCCAAAGGGCCGTCGTCGTCCCTTCCGTCTCGGACAATCCGCAGACCGCGCTCCAGCGCGTCGGCGAGGCTGCGGCCAGGCTGGTGCTCGAGACGATCAAGGACGGCGATACGATTTCCATAACGGGAGGCAAGGGGGTGAGTGCCGTGGTCGCCGGTCTCAAGCCGAACCGCAGCTACGACGTCGAGGTTATTCCCGCGACCGGCCTGGTCCAGGGCAAGCATTACACCGACGTCAATCATGTCGCTTCGCTGATGGCCGACAAGCTCGGCGGGCGCGCCTTTCAGATTCACGCGCCGCTGTTTGCCGACAGCCCGGCCCAACGCGACATGTTGATGGGCGTCCGGGCCGTTTCGGACGTCTTCAGCAAGGCGCGGGAGGCAACGCTTGCGGTCGTCGGCATCGGTTCCATCCTGACCGATGATTCGAGCTACTACGATCTGCACCCGTCCTCGAGCGCCGACCGGCTGGCCATCGAGCGCTCGGGCGCGGCGGGCGAGTTGCTTGCCCACCTCATAGACGGCAGCGGCAAGCTCGCCGATTACCGCCTCAACCACTCACTCGTTTCGCTGACGCTCGAGGAATTCGCGACCATTCCCCAGTCGATCGGGGTTGCAAGCGGCGCAAGCAAGGTGGTTCCGATCCTCAGTGCCATGCGCGGTTCTCACCTCGATACCCTCGTCACCGACGAAGCCACCGGCTTGAAAATCCTCGAGCTCGCCGAAGGAAACGCAGCATGAATTCTCGACAAATCACCCGCTCGATCGGCAAGTCCGGCGTTGTCACGTCGGCAGTCGGGCTCGGCACCTGGGCCATCGGCGGCTGGATGTGGGGTGGCACCGATGAAGCAGAATCGATCGCTGCGATCCAGGCGTCCATCGATGCCGGCGCCTCGCTGATCGACACCGCGCCGGCTTACGGTCTCGGCCGCAGCGAGGAGATCGTCGGCAAGGCCATCAAGGGCCGGCGCGACAGCGCGGTCATCGCCACCAAATGTGGCCTGAACTGGCATTCGAAAAAGGGCAACCACTTCTTCGATCAGGACGGAAAGCCGGTGAACCGATATTTGGGCGCCGACGGCATCGCTTATGAAGTGGAGCAGAGTCTGAGGCGGCTCGGCACCGACTATATCGATCTCTACATCACCCACTGGCAGGATCCGACGACCCCCATTGCCGAAACGATGGAAGCGCTCGAACGCCTCAAATCAGCTGGCAAGATCCGCGCCATCGGCGCAAGCAATCTCAACGCCGCCGAGCTGCAGCGGTATGTAGGAGCTGGCCAGCTCGACGCGATCCAGGAAAGATATTCGATGCTGGATCGCGAGATTGAGCAGACATTGCTGCCGATCGCGCGCCAGCATCAAGTGGCTGCACTCAGTTACTCGTCGCTTGCGCTCGGCCTGCTTTCCGGCGCGATCGATCCGGCGCGTGAGTTCAGCGGCGACGATCAGCGCAAAGACAATCCGCGCTTCTCTCAGGCCAACCGGCGTAAGGTAGCGGCTTTGAAACACGCCCTGACACCGGTCGCGGAGGTCCACCAGGCGACCATGGCGCAGATCGTCATCGCCTGGACGCTGGCGCAGCCCGGCATCACCTTCGCGTTGTGTGGAGCGCGAAACGCCAGGCAGGCGCTCGACAACGCCAGGGCAGGGGAGATTTCGCTGAGCGTTGCGGAACTGACGGCCGTCGATGCGGCGGTGGCCGGGCATCTCGTGGCGATTGATGCGTGATCGAAAGCGCATCTCGAGATGAATCGCATCCAGACGATCGCCGGCTTGCGCGAGAACCCCAATGTTGACGTGCTTGTCATAGGCGGCGGCATTAACGGCATCAGCGTGTTTCGCGAACTTGCCTTGCAGGGCGTCGATGTGCTGCTCGCGGAAAAGGGCGATTATTGTTCCGGCGCCAGCGCGGCCCTCTCGCGCATGGTCCATGGCGGCTTGCGCTATCTCGAAAACGGTGAGTTCAAGCTGGTCCGCGAATCTCTGCTCGAACGCGATCGGCTGTTGAAGAACGCGCCGCACTATGTCGCGCCACTGCCAACCACAGTGCCTATCTTCGACCTGTTCTCAGGTATAGCAAATGGCGCAGTCCGCTTCCTTGGGCTAAGCCGTCGTCCGGGCCGGCGCGGCGCATTGGTCATCAAGACCGGCTTGGCGATGTATGACTTCTTCACCGCCGCACGGCGTGTCGTCCCTACGCACAAATTCAGGAGCCGCGCTGAGACACTCAAGATCTGGCCTGCAATCAATCCTGCTATTCGAAATTCTGCGACATACTATGATGCCTGGGTCAGCCACCCCGAGCGGCTGGGTACCGAGATGCTGTGCGATACCATGAAGGAAAAGCCGTCCGCTCGGGCGCTCAACCATGCACGCGTATCGCTCGGTGACGCGAGCCTGGTGCTTAACGACGGACTATCCGGCGAAACGGTAGCCGTGAAGCCGCGGCTCGTCGTCAACGCAACAGGCGGCTGGATCGACCTGACCAATTCAGCGATCGGAGCCGTTGCGCCGAAGCTTATGGGCGGCACCAAAGGTTCGCATCTGATCGTCGACAATCGCGAGCTTCATGACGCGCTCGACGGGCACATGATCTACTACGAGAATGAGGACGGCCGGATCTGCATCCTGTTCCCCTATCTCGGCAACGTGCTGGTCGGCTCGACGGATATCCGTGTCGACGATCCCGACCAGACGCGCTGTGCGGATGACGAGCGGCAATACATTCTGCAGTCCCTGTCCTTCGTGTTTCCTGGGATCGAGATCGCCGACACCGACATCGTCTTTCAGTTCACCGGGGTGAGGCCGCTACCGATAAGCCAAGACAGTTTTACCGGGCGCATTCCCCGCGATCATTTCTGCGAACTCATCGAGGGTGCCGGTATACTGCCGCCGACGCTCTGCATGATCGGCGGGAAATGGACAACCTTCCGATCGTTCGGCGAACTGGCAGCCGATATCGTGCTCGAGCGATTGTGCCGACAGCGCATCGTCGGCACCGAAAACATGCCGATCGGCGGCGGCCGGGATTTTCCCACTGCTCCCGAAAAATGGTGCGCAGAACGCGCGGCGTCGCACGGCCTGTCGCTTGACCGCATGCGCAGCCTTTTCGAGCGCTACGGTACCGCGGCGGATGCCGTCGCCGCCCATATGGCAGCGGGACATGACGAACTCTTGCCCGGCAGCGACTACTCGGCCCGCGAGATTCAATATCTCATCGCCAATGAATATGTCGAACAGCTGGGGGACCTGCTGCTCCGCCGCACGACAATCGCCATCACCGGTGGGCTCTCGGCCGACCTTCTCGATGCGGCTCTCGATGTTCTCGCTGTCGAAAAGAACTGGGACGCCGCGCGCAAGGCATTCGAGCGCACCGATTTCCTCGCCTTGTTGCAAAGTCGGCACGGCGTCGATGTCGATCAGCTATCCAAAAAAGACCAAAGAAGGAGCGCCGAATGCGCATCAACAAGAAAGTCCGCATGAACCGTTTGTTCGGCGGAGCGCGCTGTCTCGACGTCGCGATCGACCATGGCGTTTGCAACGAGCCGTCGTTCCTGGAAGGGCTCGAGGATATGGCCGGCGTCGTCGCCCAGCTGGTCGCCGCGGGACCGGACGCCATTCAGATGAATTATGGCCAGGCCGATCTGCTGCAGTCCTTGCCCGGCAAGGACAAGCCGGCATTGGTCATGCGCATAGACGTGGGCAATCCATATAACAAAACCCGCCATCGTTCGATGTGGGCCATCCTGCAGAACGAAGCCGAGCCACTGATCGGCGCGCTCGAAATGGACGCGGCCTGCGTGGTCGTCAATCTATTCATGCTGCCCGATGAGCCGGACCTATTCAGGCAATGCGTCCACAACATTGCCCGCGTTCGCGCCGACTGCGAAAGATACGGCCTGCCGCTGATGATCGAGCCGCTGGCAATGCTGCCCAACTCGGAGCGCGGAGGCTACCTGGTCGACGGCGACCCCGAAAAGATCGTCACCTTGACCCGGCTCGCCAGCGAGATGGGCGCCGACATCATCAAGGCGGACCCGACCACAGACCCGAACGACTTCCACCGGGTCGTGGCGGCGGCGCGCTGTCCTGTCCTGGTGCGCGGTGGGGGCAGGGAGGATTTGCGTGCCGTCTTCGATAAGTCGGCGGCGCTGATGGCACAAGGCGCGGCGGGCATGGTCTATGGCCGCAACATATACCAGCATTCCAACCCTCGTGCCGTCGTGAGAGGATTGATGGCGATCATCCATGAGAATGCGAACGGCGCGGCGGCTTGGGAGCTCTACCAACAAGAATAATTTTTGGCGGCTTGGGAGGAGCTTCAATGCAGCAATACATTCTGGGTCTTGATGCGGGCAACACTGTCATCAAGGCCATCATCTTCGACACCACCGGTCGCGAACTCGCGCTTGCCGCTCGGGACGGCCGCTCCTGCATGCCAAAGCCCGGTCATGTCGAGCGGGACCTCGGCGAATTGTGGCGCAACGCCGTCGAGGTCATCCGCCAGTGCCTCGACCAGTCGGGCATCGACCCCAGCGACATCGCGGTAATCGGCTGCGCCGGCCACGGCAACGGGCTCTATGCGCTGGACCGCGGCGGCGACCCGCTGCTCGGCATCCAGTCGCTCGACACACGCGGCGTCGGCATTGTGAGCGAATGGGCGGCCGCGGGCGTTGGCGACCAGACCTATCTCCACTGCCTGCAACGGCCCTGGGCGGCGCAGACGCCGACGCTGCTGGCGTGGCTCAAGCGCCATGACCCGGCGCTTTTTGCCCGAATAGGCACCGTCTTCCTGTGCAAGGATTTTATCGTCAACCGCCTCACCGGCGCACGCTCGACCGACACCTCGGACATGTCGGGCTGCGGGCTTTTGCACATGCCCGGCCGACGCTATGAGCACGAGCTGCTGGCCGCCTACGGTCTCGACGATTGCATGGAACTGCTGCCGAACGTGCTGGAGGCCTCCGACATCGCCGGCCATATCACGCGCGATGTCGCCGCCGCCACCGGCCTTCGGGCGGGAACGCCTGTGGTCGCGGGCCTGTTCGACGTCGTCGCCAGCGCCATCGGTTCGGGCGTCACCAGCACCGGCGCCGCCTCCATCATTGCCGGCACCTGGAGCATCAATCAGGTCATCACCGAAGAGCCGATCCGCGATCCGTCGATCTTCATGCTGTCGACGTTCGATCCGGTACGCTACCTCGCTATCGAATCGAGTGCCACTTCGGCCGCAAATCTCGAGTGGATCGTGCGTGAGTTCTTCGAGCATGCGCCGCCGGCAGGCGCCTCGCCATTCGAGGTCTGCAGCGAGCTTGTTGCCTCCGTCGATCCCGCGGGAGACATGCCAATCTACCATCCATTCCTTTACGGCTCGCAGCAGAACGGCAAGGCGCGTGCAGGTTTCTACGGCATCGCCGGCTGGCACACGCGGGCGCATATGCTGCGCGCGCTGTTCGAGGGCGTCGTCTTCGAACATCGGCGCCATGTCGAGACGCTGCGTCGAGCGGGAGCGACTGTCAGCCAGGCGGTGCTTTCGGGCGGGGGCTCGCGCAGCGCCATCTGGCCGCAGATATTCGCCGATGTGCTGGACGTGCCGGTGACCGTGGCGCGGAGCCACGAGACTGGTGCACTGGGAGCTGCGATTGCAGCAGGAACAGGCATCGGCCTGTTTGCCGACTTCTCTGCGGGCGCGGCCGCGATGACCGCGCCCGACCGCTGCTACCAGCCCAATGGCGAGATCGCAGCGGCTTATGAGCAGCGCTATCGTCTGTATGGTGAGATCAACCAGGCCATGGGTCCGCTATGGGACAGGATGGCAAGCGAACGGACCTCTAATTGACACAGACCGCTGCCGATTTTGGACAATACGACTTCATCATCGTTGGCGCGGGTTCGGCCGGCTGCGTGCTGGCCAACAGACTGTCGGCCAATCCAGGCATGCGCGTGCTGCTTCTGGAGGCCGGCGGCAGTGACCGCTACCACTGGGTCAACATTCCTATCGGCTATCTCTATTGCATGGGCAACCCGCGTACCGATTGGCTGATGAAAACCGAGCCTGAGGCCGGGCTGAACGGTCGTGCGCTCAACTATCCGCGCGGCAAGCTTCTGGGCGGCTGCTCGTCGATCAACGGCATGATCTACATGCGCGGCCAGGCGGCCGACTATGATGGCTGGCGGCAAGCCGGGAATCTTGGTTGGGGCTGGGATGACGTGCTTCCATATTTCCGCAAGTCCGAGGACCATTTTGGCGGTGCCAACGACCTTCATGGCGCCGGTGGCGAATGGCGCGTCGAGCGCCAGCGCCTGTCCTGGCCGATCCTGGATGCCTTCCGCGATGCTGCCGAGGAACTTGGCATCCCCCGGACCGAGGATTTCAACGGCGGGACCAACGAGGGGTCGGGCTATTTCGAGGTCAACCAGAGGAAGGGCGTGCGCTGGAATACCTCGAAAGCGTTCCTGCGGGGCGTGCTGCGGCGGCCGAATTTGCGCGTCGTGACCGGCGCCGAGACCGAGACCCTGGATTTCGACGGAGCTTGCGTCACTGGCGTTGTCTTCTGCATGGGCGGTCGGTTGCATCGTGCGCGGGCAGGCGAGACGATACTTGCCGCTGGCGCAATCAATTCGCCGAAGCTGCTCGAGCTTTCCGGCGTTGGCCGGCCTGACGTGCTTGGCGCCGCAGGCATCCCGGTTCGCCACGCGCTGGAAGGCGTCGGCGAGAACCTGCAGGACCATCTGCAAATCCGCACAGTCTTCAAGGTCGCCAATGCCTCGACGCTAAACCAGCGCTACCACAATCTGTTCAGCCGCGCGGCCATGGGTGTCGAATACGCCATCCGTCGCACCGGACCGCTGTCGATGGCGCCGAGCCAGCTTGGCATCTTCGCCAGAAGCGACCCACGCCTGGAGACGCCCGATCTCGAATATCACGTCCAGCCGTTGAGCACTGACCGGCTGGGCGAACCGCTGCATCGCTTCCCCGCAGTCACGGTTTCGGTCTGCAATCTCAGACCGGAAGCCCGCGGCACCGTTCACATAGAGGCGCCCGACCCGCAGACTGCCCCAAAAATCCGGCCGAACTATTTGTCTACCGAGGGAGACAGGACCGTGGCTGTAGCCTCGCTTCGCCATGTCCGTCGCTTGATGAAGGCGCGCGCCGTCGCCCGTTTCGCGCCTGAGGAAATGCTGCCTGGTACGCAATATGAAAGCGACGAAGATCTCGTCCGCAAGGCCGGCGATATCGGTACTACGATTTTCCATCCGGTTGGCACCTGCAAGATGGGCACAGGCTCGATGGCGGTGGTCGACGGCCGGCTGCGGGTGCACGGCATTTCCCGCCTGCGCGTCGTCGACGCTTCGATTATGCCGACGATCGTTTCCGGCAACACTAACTCTCCAGTGGTGATGATCGCCGAGAAGGCATCGGAAATGATCTTGCAGGACGTCAACCATGAGAAATGATTGTCGGTGGCGCATCTGAGCTAAACTGAAACGAATGAGCAGTGCATGCGATTCTCAGCGTCCCGCCGAATCGATTTGTTCGGCAGACGTACGACAAGTGCTTCGAAGCGCAGCACGTCACGTGGACACGTCGGGCGGCCCGTGGCGGCTTCCGGGACTTGAAGACGGTCGATAATTGTCATATGTTTTGCACATTGAATGCGACTATGGATATGACAAGAGAGAGATCTATGGGTCAGGCCCTTAAGAGACCGGTGCAGAATGAATCTCTGGTTTTGTCATATATGGACCGGGCCGGGAAAATTGCCATTGACCAGGTCGCGGGCGGTTTTGGAATGTCCAAGAGCCAACTAGCGGAGACCGCCGGTCTTGCCCGCGAAACCCTCTATCGGCTAGAGCGGAGCCGCACGGCCAAGACACAGGGGCGTCTACGGGAAATGCTCGAGATCATCAGCCGCGTGGCCGATTGGGCGGGCGGCAAGGAACAGGCCATGGCCTGGTACCGAGCCCAGCCGCTGCCGGCGTTCGGCGGACGCACCGCCGAAGCCCTCGTGAAGGAAGGCAAAGCCGCCGCCGTTCGCGACTATCTCGATCATATGGCTTTGGGTGGCTTTGCTTGAGGTTTGTCGGAACCTGCTACAGGGCGCATGATCCACGCTGGGCATTCAAACCGACTTCCGGTGATGGAGCGGCGATCAGGGGTGCCCGATTCAATCCAAAAGGTGTGCCGGCGCTTTATCTGGCGCTGACCGTAATGACAGCGGTCAAGGAAGCCAACCAGGGTTTCGCGCATCGGATCGACCCCTGCGTGCTGTGCTCTTATGAGGTGGACTGCAGGGACATCACTGATCTGACGACGGAGCAGGGGAGGGGAGAAACTTCTGTCACGTTCGAGGATATGGCCTGCGCCTGGGCGACGGCTCTCAGCGGGGGAGAACGTCCTGGATCCTGGTTCATCTATGACCGACTGAGGCCTCAAGGCATTGCCGGTATTCTGGTTCCGAGTTTTGCTCCGGGCGCCGAGACGGAGGACCGCAACTTGGTGCTGTGGGACTGGGGTCCGGATCTTCCGCACAAGGTGAATGTGTTCGATCCGAGCGGCCGGCTGCCGAAGGACCAGCTGTCCTGGCGATGAAGCGCTCGCCAAAGGCAGGGTTTCGGCAGCAGGCGTCAGCGCCAACCCAAGGCCGGGGCGATATGGGTCAGGATCGCCTCGATGACATGCGCGTTGTAATCGACGCCAAGCTGGTTGGGAACGGTGAGCAGCAGCGTGTCGGCCTCCGTGATGGCCTCGTCCTTCTTCAGTTCCTCGATGAGGACGTCCGGTTCGGCGGCATAGGTGCGGCCGAACACGGCGCGCCTGTCCGCTTCGATGTAGCCGAAATGATCCTCGCTTTCATTGCTGCCGAAATAGGCGCGGTCGCGATCGTCGACCAGCGCGAAGATGCTACGGCTCACCGACACCCGCGGCTCGCGCTCGTGACCGGCCGCTTTCCAGGCCGCACGAAAGGCCCGGATCTGTTCGGCCTGCTGAATGTGAAAAGGCTTTCCGCCTTCGTCGAATTTGAGTGTGGAGCTCTGCAGGTTCATTCCCAGTTTCGCCGCCCACTCCGCGGTGGCATTGGTGGCGGCGCCCCACCAGATCCTGTCGCGTAGACCTTCCGAGTGGGGCTCAACGCGAAGCAGGCCGGGCGGGTTTGGAAACATCGGCCGCGGGTTCGGCTGGGCAAAGCCTTTGCCGCGCAAGATTTCGAGCAGCACTCCCGTGTGCCGCCGGGCCATATCGGCGTCGCTCTCACCCTCCTGCGGGGCGTAGCCGAAGTAGCGCCGTCGATCACCTGCTCGGGCGAGCCGCGGCTGATGCCCAGCTGCAAACGTCCGCCGGCGATCAGGTCGGCAGCACCGGCGTCCTCGGCCATATAGAGCGGGTTCTCGTAGCGCATGTCGATCACCGCTGTGCCGATCTCGATGCGGCTGGTCCTAGCGCCGACTGCCGCCAACAGCGGGAATGGCGAGCCAAGTTGCCGTGCGAAGTGATGCACACGGAAATAGGCCCCGTCGGCGCCCAGCTCCTCGGCAGCAACGGCAAGCTCGATGGACTGCAGCAGAGCGTCGGAGGCTGATCGCGTCTGCGACTGCGGTGAGGGCGCCCAGTGTCCGAACGACAGAAATCCGATTTTTTTCATGAGAATGCCACGTCAGAGTGAAAGGCGTCCTCGTTATCTAGTTATTGAACCGCTCGCTTGCCACGCCAATTCGGACCGGCAGAAGGGAAGAAGGACAGGGAGGGGTTTTTGCCCTCTGGAACCTGGAAGCATTGGTCAGGCTGCAAAATACTCCGAGACCTCTGCGGCTCCGAACGGCGCGTGCACCCAAATGCTGCGAGCGTCCGCTACCGAGCCGGCTTCCAGAGCAGCTTTGGCGCATCCGTCTCGTATGCCTTGCCGTCGGGGTAGCTGATCAGCTCCATCTGCAATCCCCACGGTGCCTCGAAATAAACCCAGGATTCGCCGGCTCCCGGTCCTTGCTTTTCGAGTTCGGGCCGGTCGAAGACCTTGACGCCCTTAGCTGTCAGATAGTCGGCGGCCGCCTCGATATCCTCGACATAGAAGCAAAGGTGGTAGCCGCCGATGTCGCTGTTTCTCGGATAGATTCGCTTCTGGTCGGGCGCCTCGAAATCGAACAGTTCGATGTTGCTGCCGTTCCCGCAGCGCATGAAGACGACTTCCTTCATGTTGGCGCGCGGATGGATGTTCATCTTGGCCTGCATGAAGGTGCCATTGTCGTCCTTCATCGAGCCGCCGGAATAGATGAAGTCGCAGCCGATCACATCTCCGAAGAAAGCAATCGCCTCCTTCATGTCGGGCACCACGAGACCGATATGGTCCATGGCGGCCAATCCCGGCATTCCTTTTCTGTCGTTCATCTATACCTCCTGCATAAGAAATCGCTTCGGTTTAACGCGCGTTGCGGCCGCGGCGAATGAAGTCGGCGACACGTTCTCCGACCATGATCGATGGCGCGTTGGTGTTGCCTGAGGGCACACTCGGCATGACCGAGGCGTCGGCGACGCGCAGGCCGCCGAGGCGGTGCAACCGCAACTCGCTGTCGACCACTGCCATCCGGTCGTTGCCGATCCGGCAGGTGCCGGTCGGATGCAGAGCGCCTTGCGCCATCTGCTTGACGTAATCGCGATAGTTCTCTTTCGTCTGCATCGGCCGGCCTGGGTACTGCTCGCGCTTGATCACGGGAGCAAGCGCCGCCTGCGCCATGATCCGCTGTCCTAGCCGAACGCCCTCAGCCATCGTGTCGAGGTCATAGGGATCGGAAAGATAGTTCGGCACGATGCGTGGCGGTGCGAACGGATCAGGCGAACGCAATTCGATGAAGCCCCGCGACCGTGGCCGGGTTTGGCAGACGTTCAACGTGCAGCCGTTTCCACTTTCAATCCGTGCAACGCCTTCCTCGATGCCGGAGCCGGCAAGGAAAGCATATTGCAGGTCGGGGTGCGGGTCGTCGGCGTTGCCCCACCAGAACGCACCGCCCTCGATGATGTTTGAGCAGACTGGTCCTTGTCGGAACAGTGCGTATTGAAGGCCGGCCCAAAGCTTCCAATGCAATTTCTTGTATTTGTCGTAGCCGTCTGGTCCGTTGAGTTCATAAATCAGGTAGCAGTCCATGTGGTCCTTCAGGTTGCGGCCGACGCCCGGTAGGTCATGCACGACGGGCACGCCGACCTGCCGCAGATGCTCGGCCGGACCGATGCCGGAAAGCAGCAGCAGGCGGGGCGAGTTGATTGCACCGGCCGACAATATGACCTCGCGCTCGGCGCGTGCGACGAGCGTGCGCCCACCTTGGATGTATTCGACCCCGACGGCGCGATTGTTCGCGACCAGGATGCGCATAGCTCGGGCGCCAGTCTGCACCTTGAGGTTTGGCCGCCTGCGCGCTGGCTTCAAATAGCAGACAGAGGCGCTGGCGCGGCGGCCGTTGCGCGCCGTGATCTGGTAAAGGCCCGCGCCGGCCTGCACGCCGCCGTTGAAATCGGCGACATAGGGGATCCCCGCCTGCTGGCAGGCCTTGAGCCAGGTCCTGGTCAGCGGACTGACATATTGCGGGGAAGATACTTTCAGCGGCCCGCCGGATGCATGCGCCTCGCCGGCTAGCGTGTTGTTGTCCTCGGCGCGCAGAAAAAAGGGCAGAACGTCCTTGTAGGCCCAACCCTCCGCACCTTGCTCGGCCCAGCCGTCATAGTCTGATGGAATGCCGCGGATATAGAGCATCGCATTGACGGAACTGCCGCCGCCCAGCACGCGCGCTTGCACCATGGTCGGCGGTGTGGCCTTTGGGTTCTCGGCGGTCGGCTCCTGTTCGAAACGCTGCAGCAGACTGCCGGTCGCGGTCTTGTAGACCATCACCGGAAGATGGATTTCGATGGCGCGGTCCTCCGGCCCTTCCTCCAGGAGAAGCACGGAACTGCCGGCATCCTCAGAGAGCCGCGACGCGGCTACGCAGCCGGCGGAGCCGCCACCGATGACGACATAGTCTGGCATGACGCTGTCTCTGTTGCACAAGAGGTACGATGGGCGGACGGGGCCCCCCCGGGGGGCGGGGGGGGGCGGAGTGAGGGCCCGGGGGGGGGGGGCGGGGGGGGGGGGGTGTGGATGGGGGGCAGCGCGAAGGCCCGCACGCCAAAGCACAAAAAAGAAAACCACCCAACGAAGGGGAGGGGGGCGGGGGGGGGGGTGGGGGGGCGGGTTTTTTTATTCAACCGCGCGTCCGCTCGGCGGGCCGCCCCGCCCCGGGGGGGTGCCGCCCCCCGTCCGTAGAGAGCGCCGGGGAGGATGCGCCTTCTGGCTGGATGTGACGGAAGCCTCAGCCCGCCTTGAATTCGTTCCAGGCGGCGACCCAATCGGCATAGGTCGCATACTGCTCCGACTCGAGCGGCGGAATGCCGAGGAGCGGAGCAGCTTTGAAGATCCCTTCGACATCGGAATAGTCGAACAACGCCTTGGTCTCGGGCGGCAGCAGATCGACCGCCTTCGACGAGACGACACCGGCTGCATTGCGGGTGACGACCTTGGCCTGCACTTCCGGCGAGATCGCCTGGTTGAAGAATTCGTAGGCGGCTTCCTCATTGTCTGCGCCAGGCGGCATGAACCAGGCGTCGCACCAGGTTGCGGCGCCTTCCTTAGGAATCGTGTAGATCGTCTCGACCCCTTGCTTGGCCGTCTCCGTTGGGATGCCGGTCCAACCCGCGAAACAGGCGGCGACTTCGCCCGAAACCATGAGCGACACCACGTCGCCGTACGTCAGGCTGATGGTGCGGGCCTGATCGCGGTAGAGCTTCAGGTGCTCGAACGTCTTGGCCATCTCGTCCTTGGTCAAGTTCGGGAAACTTGTGAAGCCGGCCAGCACGGCGGCGACCGGCCACGTGACAAGCGTGTCGTCAACCAGAACGATCTTGCCTTTCAGCTCAGGCTTGAGCAGGTCCTTGTAGCTGGTCGGCTTGTCCATCAGCTTGGGATTATACACGATGGTGTTGAGGCCCCAGGCATAGGGCACACCATGGAGTTCGCCGTTCCGGAACCAGGTCGGCTTGTCGTAGAAGACGTCGAAGAGGTTGTCGGCGCTGTAGTTCGGCAGCTTGGACCTGTCGAGCGGCTTGGCAATCTTCAAAACGTCGAGATATAGGTCCGCGTAGCCCTGGTTGTATTCGGCGGCGTCGAAAGGCGGCGGGTTGGGCACGCTGAACTTCGTGGTGACGTCATCCTGGTTGCCCATCGCCGAGACTTCGACGTTGAGGCTATTTTTCGAAATCCAGTCGGCAAGCTCGTCGGTCAGCTCCCAGCCTTCCCAAGCCATGATCTGCAGGTCGCCAGAGGCGGCGTGTGCCAGGTTGGGGATGAAAGGCGCGAGCATCGCGCCGCCGGCAAGGGCTGTTGCGCCGCCAAGAAATGATCGGCGGCTCGTTGCGAATTGCATGACTTCGTCGGTGGACCAGATTTTTCTCATTGTCGAATTCCCCTTTTTGAGATCCGTTAAGAATTTGATTGTGTTGGCATCCGCGCCGCCAAACAATTTCGCATGGTATCGAATGCCGGCGCTTCATGGCGCGTTGCGTGCGTCAATGTGCGAATGCCCTCGTCGGAAGGTGCACAATTTCGGCGCCGCGTCAGGCGTGCGGCAGCATGATGACATTGGCCGAATCCCAATAGATGCGGGTTCGGTCGCCAACTGACGGCAAGGCGAGATGGCCGTTGCGCTGCACCTGGATGCGGACCGGCGACTGGTCGTCCAGGCGCACGGTGTAGAACGAGCGGCTGCCGATGAAGACGACATCCTCGACTGTACCCTCGGCCGACTGCGCCGCCTCACCGCCCTGGAAACTCAAGGACTCCGGACGGATGGAGACGATGATGCGCTCTGAGACCTGGCGATCCTCGGTCTTGGCGCCGAGGAAAGGAATGCCGGCCGTCGTGACCGCAGTGGTGCCGATGCCATTGACCGCGCTGACGGTCGCATCGAACAGATTGGTTTCCCCGAGGAATTTCGCGGCGAACAACGATTTCGGCCTGGCGTACATGTCCTCGGGCCGGTCGATCTGCACGATGCGGCCCTTTTCCATCAGCACGACGCGATCCGACAGGATCATCGCCTCGTCCTGGTCATGGGTGACGTAGACGAAGGTGGCTCCCGTCTCGGCATGGATGCGCTTCATCTCGGCCAGCATGTGCTGGCGGATTTTCAAGTCGAGCGCGGCGAGCGGCTCGTCGAGAAGCAGTACCTTGGGGCCGTTTACCAGCGCGCGGGCCAGCGCCACGCGCTGGCTCTGGCCGCCGCTAATCTCGTCGATGTAACGGTTGGCGAAGTTGTCCAACTGCACGATGTTCAGCATGCGATTGACCCGCTCCTTGACTTCGGACTTCGGCAAACCCTTGACCTTCAGGCCGAATGCGACGTTCTCGAACACGTCGAGATGCGGAAAGAGTGCGTAGCGCTGGAACACCATGTTGACAGGCCGGCGTTCGGGCGGCGTGCCGGCGCAGTCGTTGCCGTCGATGCTGATCGTCCCCGCAGTCAGCGTCTCGAACCCGGCGATGAGGCGCATGAGCGTAGTCTTGCCGCACCCGGATGGTCCGAGCAGCGTCAGGATCTCGCCTTGGCGGATCGACAGATTGATGTCGGTCAGCGCGGTAAAACTACCGAAGACTTTCTTGCCATCGCGGATATCGATGATCGTCTTGGGATTGGTCATGGCAAAGGCTCCAACTGTTCCACGCGGCCGGCGATCGCGGAGCGGCGGCGCGCCTGACCAATCAGCCAGGACGCAACCAGGATTGCGATCGAGAAAAAGAGGGCGAGCGTCGAGATGGCGTTGACGAGTGGCGTCACCGTGCGGCGCATCATCGACCAGATGTACATCGGCAGCGTGGTCTCTGTGCCGGCGACGAAGGACGTCACCACGAATTCGTCGAAGGAAACCGCGAAGGCGAGTATCGAGGACGCAATCAATGTCGGTGCGATCAGCGGCAGCGTAACGCGGGCAAAGGTCTGTATCTGCGAAGCGCCCAGATCGCGCGAAGCCTCCTCCAGCGAAGGATCGAACAGGGCAAGACGCGCCTTCATGGCGACGATCAGGATCGGGATGGCGATGACGACATGGGCGATCACGATCGTGACGGTCGAGAGCTGAGTGCCTGACTGGGCGAAGAGGACGAGCAGCGACACGCCGACGAACAGGCCCGGCAACGCGATAGGCGTCACGGTCAACGCTTCGATCATGCCGCGGCCGGCGCGGCCAAAGCGCAGCCAGGCCAGCGACGCCGTGGCGCCGAGCAGCAGGGTCACCAGTGCTGTGAGCAGAGCAACCGTTAGGCTCTTGATCACCGCGGAAGCCAGTTGCGCATTGCCGAGCAACTCCTCGTACCAACGCAGCGAAAGTCCTGCGAAGGGGAAGGACAGCGACGGCGACGCATGGAATGAGAACAGTACGATAATCAAGAGCGGCGCGAGCAGGAAGGCCAGGATGGCCCAGACGATGATCCGCAACAGCACAGTCAGATCTCCCGCTCGGTTTTCGCCCGCCGCTTGACGATCAGGCCGGTGGCGCGGCCAAGCGCCGTGATAAACGCGTAAAGGACGATCGAGATACCGAACATCAGGAAGGCCTGCGCCGCACCGAGCGGCCAGTTGCCGGTCTTGCGGAACTGGTCAGCGATCAGGAGGCCCGTGGTCTGTCCAGATGAACCGCCCAGCATCTGCGGCGTCACGTAGTCGCCCGCGACAAGAATGAAAGTCAGCATGAAGGCGCCGATCAGCCCGTTGGCAGCGTTGGGGGCGATGACCTTGAAGAACGCGCCTATCGATGACGTGCCTAGGTCGCGCGCCGCATCGATCAGGTCGCGCTTGATCTCGCTCAATGAGGACACGACGAGCAGGATGCAGAACGGCAGGTAGATATGGACCAACGTGATCGTCACCGCGAACGGGCTGAACAGGAAAGCCGAGACAGGGTGATCGATGACGCCGAGCTGCAGGAGCACAGTGTTGAGCACGCCATTGGTGCCGAGCAGCGTGCGCCAAGCGTAGATGCGTACCAGATAGCTCGAGAACCACGTGATAAGGATGAGATAGAGGATGGTCTGCGAACGGCTGACATAGACAAGATAGTAGCCGACCGGAATCGACAGGATTAGCGTGACCGTGGCGGTGAACAGGCCGATGCGGATGGCGTTGAAGGTAACCTTCCAGAAGACGGGCGAGGCTAGCGAGCCGAGATAGTTGTTGAACTGGAAGTCCGGCACGATGCGGTAGGATGCGGACGACCAGAAGCTGTAGGCGAATAGGATCAGGCTCGGTACGATGAAGAACACGAGCATGTAGAGTATCGCCGGCGTGGCCAGCAATGTCCCCGTTCTCGTGCGTGTAAGACTCATTTGCAGCACTCCCGCAGGGCTTCGTCCATCGCCGCCCATCCGAGCCGGCTCCGTCCGAGGCCGTCGGCGCCGATCAACGGCGCATTCATGGTTCCCGTCGGCAGGTCGTCAGATCGACCGATCCGTCGCCTGCTCTTGCCAGGTGATAGTCCGCAGTTTCGCGCCAGTTAACAATTTCGCACGACAGGGTTTCCTGAAGCGATCTTGCGCACACTGCGCGAAGTATTGCTTCCAAACCGAGGTATCTGCCACCGGGATAAATTAGACCATCAGGCCCTTACGTCGGCCGCATCGAGAACTGCAGAGATCGAGGCCGCGGATTTCGTTGCGATCTCTTCGGCCGACATGGCTGCCAGCATCGGGGAAAAGACCTCCGGTCCGACCTGGTTGAGGCCGCCGCCCTCGGCCAGGATCCGGATGATCTCCACATTGGGAAAGTCGCCGTCACCCGGAAAGAACCTGTTGTAACAATCATCCTTGATCGAGATACCGGCCGGAAGATCGAGCGGCCCGTCGTTCAGTTGCAGGCAGTGGATCATGCCGCTGGGAATCTGGCGAAGCGTGTCGAGCTTCGAGCGGCTGCGGACGAAATGCCAGACATCGAAGACCAGACCGGAATTCGGCTGGTCCGCTGCACTGACGATTTGCCAGGCCATCTCCAGCGTCGGCACGCCCCACAATGGTATGAATTCGAGATCGCAAATTACCCCGTAGGTCGCGGCGCGACGGCAGATGGCGGCGTATTGCTGGGTGATCTCGTCGATCGACATCGCATTCAACGGGAACGTGGCATTCAGGCTCATATGCCTGCAACCCAGTCCATCGATCAGCCGGAAAAAGGCATCCGGCGTCGTGTCGACAGTGCGGATATAGGCTTCGTCCATGTTGTCGGGACGCCAGATGCGCGGCCAGGTATTGAGCGGATCGAGCCGGGTGATCGAGATGCCGTCGTCGGCTGCTCGTGACTTCATCTCGGCAAAGCTCATGCCGTCTTCCAACAGCCGCTCGACCTCCAGCGGCATTAGCGAGAGTTCGCCGAATCCGGCCAAGCGCGTAGCGCGAAGCTTTTCCTGGAATGGCAGGTGCGCCACGTTGGAAAACGGCATCATGGTCGAATTGACGGGGCCTGCCAAAATCGCGCTCCTTCTGACCAGACGTTCGGCGCTCTGCCGGACGGCGCCAATTGACACGGCTGCGCACGTTCCCGCAATTTCGTGGCGAACACATTGGCGAGCGTGTTTGACGCTTTGGCCGCGTCGGATTGCGTCAGCCGAGCTGGATCATTTCGGAGCCATCGCCGAGGAATTGCAAGGCCTCGCGTGGGATTGAAGGGTCGCCGCGATCGAGCACGGTCAGTGCGTCGAGGTGCTCGCGTTTGAGCAGCCCGGGCCCCCGGTAGTGCAGTGCCACCTTGGTCGAATAGGGCTGGCGGAACATGGTGGCGGCGATGCCTGTGGCGATGCCGAACATGAATTTCGATGAGCTGCGCTTGACCGGCGCATAGACGCCGAAGGTCAACTCGTTACGTTGGATGCCTTCGAAGTCGGCGGTGAAAAGTCGGCCCGCGACCGGAAAAACGAAGCCGTAATATTTAAAAACGTACTCCGTCTTCGTTGGATCGTCGTAGCTCGGAAACCGCTCGATGTAATAGTGCTGCAGGAACTGGTTGTTCTTGTAGATGCAGAACGCCGAGCGCAGGACGAACCCCTTGTAGATCGACGAGTACTGGTAACGGTCCCAGACGCCGAGTACCTCTTTCTGGTCACCGCTCGATTCGACGATCATCGCTTCGACGAACTTGTTGAGCTCGGGCGAACGGCGTACATTTTCCATGGCGTGGAAAAAATTGCCCTCCACGAGGGTGCGGAACTCATCCGGCTGCGAGAACAGAATCGGCACGCTGAGGCCGAAGTAATTGGCGATTAGCCGCAGGTTCTGCGGCGAGGGCATGTGCAGCCCGGAAAGATATTTGTTGAATTGCTGACGGTTAAGATTGATCTTGCGGCAGACCGCCGAGATCGAGCCGTGGCGCTCGCAGAGCAGGCGCAGGTTGGCCGAAAAGTGAGCTACCTGGTTTCCATCGTGTTCCATCAATCCCGCCCACTTTAAGTCACATGCCGCATATGTTGCGTCACGTCGCGTCAATATTCAAGTGTCTGCGAAATTGTGCGTCAAGGACAATTCCCTGAAACTCTGCCTCAATCCTGCTGCCGGGCACCGAGATCGAGCGGTTGCCGGCCACACGAAAAACGAGGTGGAATCCATGAAGTTGACGGGCGGACAGATCGTAGCACGAGCTTTGAAGGAATACGGCGTCGAATATGTCGCCGGCGTTCCCGGTCACGGCATCTGGTCGTTATTCGACGCATTCCTCGAGTCCGGCTCGCAGATCCCGTTTATCCAGGTCATGCACGAGCAGAGCGCGGTGCACATGGCTGATGGCTATTTCCGGGCATCGGGCAAGCCGATGGCGTGCTCGACCTCGATCGGCCCGGGCGCGACCAACACCATCATCGGTCTGGCGACCTGCTACACGGACTCCATTCCGGCCTTCTATGTTTCGGGCGGTCCGGCGACCCACATGAAGGGCCACGGCGTCATGCAGGAGCTAGAGCGCCAGCAGGAGAATGCGTTCCCGCGCATCACCGAGCAGGTGACGAAGCGCGTGTACAAGGTGGGCCGCGTCGACGAACTGCCGTTCATCATGCACCGCGCCTTCAACACCATGCTTTCGGGCCGGCCCGGGCCGGTGCATGTGGAAGTGCCGATGGACCTCCAGACCGAAGCGGCCGACGTCACTATCCATCCGCTCGCTTCGCGCATGGCGATTGGCGTTGCCTATCCCGATCCCGTCGCAGTCGAAAGAGCGGCGGCGTTGCTGCTGTCGGCCGAGCGGCCGGTCATCATCGCGGGCGGTGGCGCAATCAGCGCCAACGCCTCGGAGGCATTGCTTGCGCTGGCCGAGAAGGTTGGAGCCGCCGTCTCCTCGACCTGGAACGGCAAGGGTGCCTTCCCCGAGGATCATCCGCTGTCGATCGGCGCTGTCGGCCAGACCGGCACGGCTTGCGGCAATCAGATCACGGCCAGCGCCGACGTCGTCATGTCGGTCGGCTGCCGCTTCACCGACTGGTCGGCGTCCAGCTATCGCAAGGGCGCGTCCTTCTCCATCCCGCCCGGCAAGCTCATCCATATCGATCTCGACCATCATGAGATCGGGAAGAATTATCCGACCGAAGTCGGCATCGTCGCCGACGCCCGCGCCACGCTCGAGGCGATGCTGGCGCTGATCTCGGACCAGCAGGCTAGCCGCGCGCTCGCCCGGCGCGACCGCTTCCATGCCGATGTCCGCAAGGCCAAGGCGGAATGGGAAGAGATGCTGGCGCCGCGCCGCGACTCGAACGAAAGCCCCTTCACATCGCAGCGACCGCTGGGCGCACTGCGCAAGGTGATGGACCGCTCGGGCATCATCCTTGCCGGGTCGGGCAACACGCAGGGCGCAGTCAAGCAGACCTTCCCGGTTTATGAGCCGCGAACGCATCTCACCTCGGGCTCGTTCTCCCCGATGGGATGGGCGGTCCCAGCGGCCCTTGGTGCAAAACTGGCCCAGCCCGACCGCCAGGTCGTTGCAGTGGTTGGCGACGGCGATTTCATGATGTCGCTACCGGAAATGGGCACGGCTGTCATGAACGACATCCCTGCGGTGTTCCTGGTCCAGAACAACCGCGGCTACATGTCGATCCGCGGCGGCCAGCGCAAATTCATGGGCCGTCACGTCGGCAGCGAGTTCAACCACCACAAGGGCAACGGCGAGCCATACACCGCCAACATTGCCGAAGTGGCCAAGAACTTCGGCGTGGAAGCCTGGAAGGTCGAGGACTCGGCCGACCTGGAAAAGACGCTGAAGGCTGCGCTCGATTCCAACGCGCCGGCGCTGGTCGAGGTGACCACCTCACGCGATGCGGCCGGGCCGTTCGTCACTGGCTGGTGGGATTTCCCGTCGCCCGCCTACTACGAGAAGGAGCAGGCGGAATACGCCGCCGGCCGCGAACTCGAACAGCATATGTGATTTCGCAAAAGCGGTTGTCTTCCGAAAACGCGCCGCTCCGGCCTCACTCTCGAATGAGGGGCGATGAAACGCCTCGCCAAAAGGTCCAGACATGATCAGACGGCTGAAATCGTCCAAGGCTGCTACCGGGTTTGCGCAGGACGCGAAGCTGACCGCGACCGTGGAAGCGCTGCTGGCGGATGTCGCGGTTCGCGGCGATGCGGCGGTTCGGGAACTGTCGATGAAATTCGACGGACTTGACCGGCCCTCCTACCAGCTGAGCGATGCCGAAATCCGAGCCTGTGTCGACAGCCTTACGACTCGCGAGCGTGATGACATCGGCTTCGCGCAGGACCAGGTGCGCAACTTCGCACAAGCGCAACGCGATTCCCTGCTCGACATCGAGGTCGAGACGCTGCCCGGCGTGATCCTCGGCCATCGACATATCCCGATCGAAAATGTCGGCTGTTACGTGCCTGGTGGGCAATACCCGCTACTGGCCTCCGCACATATGTCGGTTTTGACGGCAAAGGTCGCCGGTTGCGACCGCGTCATCACCTGCGCGCCGCCGTTCAAGGGCCGACCGGCGCCGATGATCGTCGCCGCCCAGCATCTTGCCGGCGCCGATGAGATCTACTGCATGGGCGGGGTCCAGGCGATCGCGGCGATGGCTTATGGCACAGAGACGATAAAATCCGTCGATATGCTGGCCGGCCCGGGCAACGCTTATGTCGCGGAGGCCAAGCGATTGATGTTCGGCCAGGTCGGGATCGATCTCTTCGCCGGACCGACGGAGACGCTGGTGATCGCCGACGATACGGCCGACGGCGAGCTGTGTGCTACCGATCTGCTCGGCCAGGCCGAGCATGGCGTGAATTCGCCGGCGGTGCTTCTGACCAATTCCGAAAAACTGGCTCGTGACACGATGCGCGAGATTGAGCGGCTGCTGACGATCCTGCCGACCGCGGCCATTGCCGGCCAGGCTTGGCAAGACTGTGGCGAGGTGATCGTCTGCGACACACTGGACGAGATGGTCGCGGAAGCCGACCGCATCGCTTCCGAGCATGTCCAGGTGATGACCGCCGATCCTGACTACTTCCTCGACAACATGACCAACTACGGCGCGCTGTTCCTTGGCCATCGCACGACCGTTGCCTATGGCGACAAGGTGATCGGTACCAATCACACGCTGCCGACCAAGACGGCCGCGCGCTATACCGGCGGCCTTTGGGTCGGCAAGTTTCTGAAGACCTGTACCTATCAGAGGATCACGACTGACGAGGCTTCGGCGATGATTGGCGAGCGCTGCTCCAGGCTTTGCATCATGGAAGGTTTCGCCGGCCATGCCGAGCAGGCCAATGTCCGGGTACGCCGCTTCGCGCGCAAGAACGTCGGCTATGGGCAAGCGGTCGAGGCGGCATGACCAACATCCGGCCAGCAGAGCTTTCCGCCGACATCGTCATTATTGGATCGGGCATCGGCGGCGCAACGGCGGCTTCGGTGCTTGCCGATACGGGCGCCAAGATCCTCATCCTCGAACGCGGCGAGCAGCTTCGAGACACGCCGGAGACGCGCGACGAGCGCGCTATCTTTCAGCGCGGACATTTCCGCACGAAAGAAGTCTGGCTCGACGGCACGGGAGCGCCCTTCAGCCCCGGCAATTTCTACAATGTCGGCGGCAACTCGAAATTCTACGGCGCGATCATGTACCGCTACCGCGCGGAGGATTTCGCCCCGCAGCGGCACATGGAAGGCAGCACGCCCAGTTGGCCTTTTGATTACGACGAGATCGAACCGTGGTACGGCAAGGCAGAGCGCCTGTTCCGCGTGCGTGGTCAAATCGGCGAGGACCCGACGGAGCCGCCGCATTCAACGGCCTACGATTTTCCCGCCATACCGGACGAGCCCTCGATCGGCAGGGCCCGGCAGCGGCTGAAGAAGGTCGGCATCCACACAAGTTCACTGCCGGTGGCAATCGATCATGTCGCGTGGCTGAAGCGCGCACCGACTCCATGGGATGCCTTTCCCGACACTTTTACCGGGAAGATCGACGCGGAGACTGGCCCACTCGCGGCAGCACTCGCGCACGACAATGTCGAGCTCTTGACCGGCGCGGAGGTGCTGCGCCTCGATACGGACGCCTCGGGCAAGACGATCACGCAAGCAACGATCCGTCACAAGGGGCAGGACGTGCCGGTGCGCGCGAAACGCTTCATCCTGGCGGCAGGCGCGGTCAATTCCGCGGCGCTCCTGCTGCGCTCGGCCAACGGGCAGCATCCGAACGGTCTCGCCAACGGCTCCGACCAAGTCGGCCGCAACTTTATGAACCACAACTGCACCGCGATGATCACGCTCGATCCCCGCCTGCGCAACACAGCGGTCCATTCCAAAACCTTCGGCTTCAACGACTTCTATCTGCACGATTTCAAGACCGGCTTTCCGCTCGGCAACGTGCAACTGCTCGGCAAGATATCGGGACCGATCTTCAAGGCCAACATGCCCAGCGTGCCGGAGTTCGTAACGGGGCTGATCGCCCGCTATTCCTTCGACTGGTACGTCATGAGCGAGGACCTGCCCAATCCGGCAAGCCGGGTCATGGTTGACGGGTCGGCGATCGTGCTCGACTGGCAGCGCTCCAACATGCTCGGCCACAGGACGCTGGTGGAGCGGGTGCGTAGCGTGTTCAAGGCGGCCGGCTTTCCGGTCGTGCTTTCGCGCGCTTTCGATCGTCGTACGCCGTCGCATCAATGCGGCACGGCCAAGATGGGTACCGATGGGGCGACCTCGGTCGTCAATACCCATTGCCGATCGCACGACGTCGAAAACCTTTACATCATGGACGCGAGCGTGCTGCCAACGTCGGCTGCTGTGAATCCGGCACTGACCATCGCCGCGGTAACACTGCGCGCTGCATCAAAGCTGCGTGCCGAACTGGTCCGTTAATTCGAGTGGACAGGAGGACCAATGAGTAGATCCGTGAAAGTAGCCGTTCTGGGCGCCTGCGGCTGGATGGGCAAGGTCCACACTATGTCCTACCAGAACATCCCGTTCATCTTTGGCTCGGACAAAGGCACGGCAGAAATCGCCTGGCTCGTCGATGGAAGTGCACCGGCACTGGAAAAGGCCGGCAGGCTGGTCCCGAACGCGCAAACGTCGACCGACTGGCGCGCTGCCGTGGCCGACCCGTCCGTCGAGCTGATCGATATCTGCCTTCCCGATAGCCTGCATCACCAGGTCGCCAAAGCAGCGCTTCTCCAGGGAAAGCATGTCTATTGCGAAAAGCCGCTTGCCAACACGGCGACCCAAGCGCGCGAACTGGCCGACATCGCGGCCGAGAAGGGCGTCATCACACGCGTCGGTCACGCGTTTCCGCGCAATCCGATCCATGACGTTGCCAAGGACATCATCGATTCCGGCGAGATCGGTGACATTAAGCTGTTCAAGGCGTGCCAGCATGTCGATGTGCTGGGCGATCCGAACGCACCCTTCATGTGGCGCGCGGACGGCAAGCTCGCGCCGACGGGCATCGTCGGCGATACCGGCAGTCACGTCTTTTCGTTCATGGAGCGGCTGGTCGGGCGCGTGTCCGAACTGATCGCCGACTGCGCGATCGTCACGCACAAGCGTCCCGTCGTCGCCGGGTTCAACTACGGCAGCGCTGCCGCGCTTTCCGGTACCGAGGACATGGCCGAAGTGACCAACACCGATGCCACGAACCTGCTCTGCCGCTTTGAGAACGGTGCGATGGGCATCGTCGATTTTAGCCGTGTCGCGACCGGCCGCAAATTCATGCAGACCTATGAGATCTACGGCACGAAGGGCAGCATCGCCTACGACTATGATGAGGTAAACCGCCTGCGCTTCTACACCAACGAAGATCGCGTCGGCCGCCGGGGTTTTCGCGAGATCGACGTCGGACCGGAGAACGCCACCTATGCCGCGTTCCTCCCCATCGCGAACTTCGCGCTCGGCTACAATGAATCCAAGCAGATCGAGATCGCCGAGGTGGTGCGCTCCGTCGTCACCGGCGAGCAAATGTGGCCGACCTTCGAGAGCGGCCATCATATCACCCAGATCGTCGACGCCTGCCTCGATTCCTCGCGGCGTCGCCAATGGGTCTCGATCACCTGACTGGAAGCGTGTTCCGATGGCCCTGCGAAAAGCGAAAAATACCATAGTGTCGGGTTTGGCCGCGGCTGGGCCGCGCCCTTCGACGGTTGAGGCCCTCGACGGCTTTGGCTGGGGCCTTATCGGTGCCAGCACCATCGCGCGCGAATACATGGCCGACGCGATCCGCCGCACCGGCGGCCGGCTGCTGAGCGTGATGAGTCACGACGGCGCCCGGGCCGCCACCTTCGCGCGGGACCTCGACATTCCGGGCTCCTGCTCCGATCTTGACGTGCTGCTCACCGACCCGCAGATCGCTGCGGTCTATGTCAGCTCAACCAACACCCAGCACCGGCATCAGGTGCTGGCCGCAGCGGCGGCCGGCAAACACGTGCTGTGCGACAAACCGCTGGCCACCCGGTTCGCAGACGCGCTGAGGATGGTGCGTGCCTGCGACAAGGCCGGCGTGGTGCTTGCCGTGAATCACCATCTGCGGTCGTCACCGGTGCACCAGACGATGCAGCGGATGATCGCGGCCGGGGAGATAGGCGTCGTCCGCTCACTGATGATCGTCCATGCCGGTTATCTCCGGCCCGTTCTGCAATCTTGGCGCATCAAGGACGCGGCCGAGGGCGGCATCTATCTCGATCTCAGCGTCCACGACGTAGACCTGGCCTCGTTCCTGCTGGAGCAGACACCGGTGACGGCGGTCGCGTTGGGCGCGGGCGTGGCGCTTGGCTCCAACACCGTCCACGATCATGCGATGTATGCGCTGAAGATGAGTGGCGGGGCTTTCGTTCAGGTGCACGAGAGCTTCGTCACGCCCGACGTGGAAAGCCAGGTCGTAGCGCTCGGCTCGGAAGGAGCGCTGATCGCCGCCGGCACGCTGGCGCAGCGTTCCACGGGAACGCTGACGCGGCGCGTGAATGGGCACAACGAGTCGATTCCGCTGCGCGCCAACGATCTCTATGCGGATACGATCAATCAATTCCTGGGCGCCATCGCCGGAACCGGCAGCCCCCGCGCCACGGGACGCGACGGGCTAGCGGCGCTCGCCGGCGCCGAAGCAGTGGCAAAGGCCGCCACGACCGGCAAGGCAGTGGCGGTCCGGCATTACGAATAGAGGAGCTGCGGTTAGACGGGCCCGGCTTGAGACACCTCGGTCTTCGCGTCCCGGCCATGAATAGCGGCCACGGCGCGATCAGCCATGCCGTCTTCCAGACGCGGCGCAGCTAAAGGGATTTAGATGACCTTCGCCGAAATCCGAGCACCGTCCCGCACGGCATCCTTCTTGATCTTTCTTGCCGGCGGCGTTGGCATCGGTGCGTGGGCTGCCAGCCTGCCGTCGATCAGTGCGGGACTTCAGATCGACACGGGGACACTCGGCCTCGTGCTGCTCTGCTTCGCAGCAGGCGCCATCCTGACCATGACCAATGTCGGCCGGCTGGTGCCGCGGTTCGGCACGCGCACCCTATGCTCGGTAGCCTGTACCGGCTTCGGGCTGGCGTTGATCGTCGCACCGCATGCGCCGAGCGTGATGTCGATGGCTCTCGTCATCGTCTTCGCGGGCGCCTCGTTCGGAACGCTAGATGTGGCGATGAACACCGAAGCGGCCTTTTTGGAGCGACGTGTCGGGCGCCATATCATGTCGTCCTTCCACGCATCGTTCAGTGTCGGCAACCTGGCGGGCGCCGGCGTCTGTGGGCTGATCCTACATTCTGGCGGCAATGTGCAGGCGTGTCTCGGCGTCACGGGAATGAGCGTGATCCTGTTCGGTGCGGCCGGTTGTTGGCTGAGCGAACCGCACATGTCAGCTCACAAAAATGCGAACCAAGGCTCCGCGCGGCTTGACCCGACCCAGCGGAGACGGCTGTTGCTCGTCGGCGCGATCGCGTTCCTTGCGCTGTTCGCGGAAGGGGCGCTGATGGACTGGACAGCCGTCTATCTGGTTGGCAATGCTGGTGCATCGGAGAGCATCGGCGCTTTTGGTTTTGCGGTCTTCGCCGGTATGATGGCGATCGGTCGCATGGTCGGCGATGCCATGGCCAATGCGTTCGGGCCGGTACGGCTGTTGCGGCTCGGCAGTGCAGCAAGCGCTGTCGCGCTGGCCGCGATTCTTGGCATCCCGACGGTGCCGATTATCTTCCTGGCGCTCATCTTGTGCGGCTTCGGCATCGCCAATGTTGTGCCTGCGCTGTTTGCCGCAGCCGGCCGGATCGGCGGCCATTCGGCGGGTTCGGCGATGTCGCTCGTCGCCACGCTCGGCTATGCCGGCCTGCTCGTAGGCCCCGCTTTCATCGGCATGCTGGCCCAGGCCACCTCGTTGAGCGCCAGTCTGTGGGTCGTGTTCATTGCCCTTCTTGTTGTCGCGCTCGGCGCCCACGCAACCCGCCCGCAACAACCCCGCCGGACGCAAACTGACGCATGATGCGCTTACTTCCACGCCAGGAATGCGTTCGCCGCGAAATTGAACGGCGATGTGGAGCGTGGTTCTATTCACCAGCATTGAATTTGTGAAATTAGGATACCAATGGCTGATCAAGAGAACGCACGTCGCAATCTGGCTTTTGCCGACGATTTCATCTCTGCGACACTGATCGACAACGTGCGCAACTTCGCCGTGGAGGATGGCGTCGTCGTCAACCTTTCGCCGGAGCCGATGGTGACGTTGGGCTCGGCCGTGCCTGGCATCGTGCCAGCCTGGAAGTCGACCACGCTGAAAGGTGCGAAGATCGTCAGCGCAGAGCGCGTGGCGGTGCTGAAGATGAACAAGATCACCAACCTCGGCGGCGTTGGCCTGCGTGGCTGGGACTGGCTCGGCAACCGGATCAAGAGTTTTCCGCGCGACACCCCCCTCTACATTTCGGCACAGGACACGGTCGGCACAGTGATGACCGACCCTCTCGCCTTCACCAACGAAAACCCGGCCGTCGCGGCAAATCAGGAATTCACGCTGAAGCTGAACCTCTGGTGGTCGCCGGGACAAACTGACTGCTTCATCCACAACGAGCACCCCTTCCTCGAAGTGCACACCCAGATCCACGGCCTCGGACGCATGCAGAAATTCCATGAGCGGGAACAGTCCACGCTCTACGAGGATGTCATGATGCCGGTCGGCTATACGCATGACCCGTTCTGCCGCGTCGCCGGCAAGAACCGGTGGGAGTATCCGTGGCATCGCTATTATGCGGACACGGACTCGATCTGGTTGGCTATCGAACTGCACCCGATTTCCTAGACGGCCGCCGCGGCGCCGAAAGGCGTGATGGGTCCGTGTTTGCCTTCGCATGGAAAAGCCAATGGTGAATCGAGCCCGAAAAAAGCGTTCAATTCCAATCGCAGCTCTGGCGAGCCTGATGCTATTTTCGTTGGTGGGGTACTATTTTTTCGGAGGAAAAATCGTGGCTTTCATAAACCGCACAAATCAGGAGAACGTCGAGTTATCCAGAATTAAGTGCTTGGCGTATTCCGAAGTATCCCATGCGTATAGCGCGCAACTTTGCGAAGCGGCCGACGACGCAGAATAAGCGCGAGAAGAAGTCTGCGGTCGACGCAAGGCCAGCGACTCGGGTCGGGATGGGTTGATATCGCTCAGACCTGCGGCTGCCACAACGCCGGGCGGAACGTCAGAAAACCCGTGACTGTATCCAAGCTTCAGGCCGAAGCATTCTTCTGTGCATCGGCCGCGGCAAATTTTCTGGTTCGAACACATTTGCAAGGGAAAAGACGTGGACATTATCGAACGCAACGCCCGCGCGGTTCTCCTTCCCGCTATCGACGGCCTGGAATTGACCGATGATTTGAAGCGCTATTTCGACGAAGGTGGTCGATCTCTGCTGCTCGGCGAGACGCGGGCCGAATATGTTTCGCGCCGAATGAGCGATGCCAGACGTGCCTGTGAAAGAGCGGAGGACTTCCAGCGTCTTGCTGGCGACGTGGCCAGCCGCGCCGACGGGGTGATGATCGCGCTCGATCAGGAGCCGGCCGGGATCGAACGTCTCCATGGTCTGGCGCCGAGCTTTGGCGATCGGGCGGAACTGCTCTCGATGCCGGATGAGACAATTCGCCAACGAGCGCACGACATTGGTCGGAAGGCGAGGGAGTTCGGGGTCGGAATGTTCCTCGGTCCGGTGGTCGATGTCCTCACGGGTCACAATCCTTGGCTGCGCGGACGCACCCTTCATGCGGATGCGGTTCAGGTCGCTCGCCTCACGAGGGCGATCATCAGCGGTGTCCAGAGTGCTGGCGTCGTGGCGGTGGCCAAACACTTTCCCGGCCACCATGATATTACGGGCGACCCGGCAATCGAACTCGCGGACGTTCGAGGGACGGCGCAAGACCTCCTCCCCGGATTTGAGGTTTTCCGCTCGGCGATCCAAGCAGGCGTCCGCGCGATCATGACCGGCCCGGCGCTGGTACCCGCCATTGATTCGGAATTTCCATCCTCTCGCTCGAAGAAAACCATCGACATGCTGCGCCACGATTTTGGCTTTACCGGCATCATCGTCAGCGACGATATAGATGCTGTTGCAATGCTGCGAGGCCTCTCTGATGGCGAAACCGCGGTCGCCGCGGTGAAAGCGGGGGCCGATCTCATCCTGCTTCCGGCAAGCAGGATAGACGACGTCGCCAAGCACATCGTTGAGGCAGTCCGGTCGGGCGATTTGCCTGACCACCGGTTGGCAGACGCAATACGCAATGTGGAGATCAACGCCGATGCCCTCGTCGCTCAATAGACCGCGTTCGACCGTGGTGGTGAACGGACGTGACGTTTCAAATGCGTTTGAGGCGTTCCGGTCCGGATCGTCGGCATGGCTGTCAATCCAATGAAGGTAACGCATGTGGCACTTTGGACAGCTGACCTGGAAACATCCGCAGCTTTCTGGTCAAAATATTTCAACGCCAGGATCGGCGAGCGCTATGAAAGTCGGCGACGCCGAGGCTTTGCATCTCGGTTCGTGGAATTGAACGCAGGACCATCCATCGAATTGATGACCGGCCCGTGGGTTCCCGACGACGTCGGGCGGGGCGCCCCAGAAATCCCAGGCTGGGCGCATGTCGCGGTTTCCGTCGGCTCACGTGAAGCCGTGGACACCCTTGCCAGGCGATTTGACGAAGACGGTTTATTGGTCTCGCAGCCGCGCATGACCGGAGATGGTTACTATGAAGCGGTGACGCGAACACCTGATGGCTCGCTGGTGGAGATCACATCCTGACGGCTGGGAACCGTGTACAAATCGCGGGCAGCGAACATGGTGCCAGCAGTTACGTCGCTGTCGCGCGTGAAGAGCCCGCGGGATCCTATTCATGTGCATACCGCGAACGGGGGCCCAAAGCGACAATTGGAGAAGGCCTGTTTTTTACGGGCGCTGTATCGTCACGGCTGGATTGAACCCGCGGTTGTTGCTCGAAGCAAAAAATCAAAAAACTGAGGATCTGAGGCCCAAGCGACGTTGACGCGGATACCTGCCTTGGCCGGTTGACGTTCCGGTGAAAACACCGTGCCCGGCGCGATGAAAATCCCCTCGCGAGCTCCTTCCCGAGCAAGTGCGATGTCGCTGATTTGATCCGGCAGTTCCAGGTAAACGTAATATCCGCCGGTCGGCTCGGCAAAGAGCTTCAGGCCTGTCTTCTGGAGACGAGGCACGACCATCTCGGTTGCCTGGCGCACCCGCTGTCCAAGGCGCTTCAGGTGTCTGCGATAATGGCCCTCGTTGATCAGCTCATGGATTAGCCGCTCGACGTGTCCTGAGCTGTTGACGGTCGTCAGCATCTTCAACTCGGCCAGTGAAGCAATAATGTCGGGACGCGCCGCGATATAGCCACAGCGCAGGCTGGCAGAGAGCGTCTTGGCGAAGGTGCGCACGCAGATGACGTTCTGCAACTGATCGAGCGGTGCTAGGCCGACGCCCCGCACCGTTGGAAGATCGATGAACGGGTCATCCTCGACCACCAGCATGTCGTATCGCGAAGCGATGGTCAGGATCGAATGGGCCGTCGGAAGGTTGGTCGAACTGCCGGTTGGATTATGCGCAAGCGATTGCGTAAAAAAAATCTTCGGGCGCTCACGCTCGGCCTTGCCGGCGAGATCCTCGGGGTCTGGACCGGTCGGGGTTCTCGCCACGCCCACCATGCCGACCTGCGCCAGCTTCAGTTTGGCGAACAGCGGATAATAGCCGGGATCGTCGACCAGCACCGTATCGCCGGCAACCAGGAAGCGGCGGATGATCAGATCCAAGGCATGGTTGGCGCCGAACGTCAGCAAGATCTGCTCAGGCGTCGCCTGTACCTCGCGTTCAATGAGGTCGAAGGCTAGCCGCTCGCGCAACGCCGGCAGCCCCATCGCCGAACCATATCCGTCGCTGCTGGACCGATGATTTCTGCCCAGCAGCCCGAGATGACGCCGCACCTCCGATTCCTCCATCCACGACGCCGGGGGGCGCCCGTCGCCAACGCGAATGGAAAAGCTCTCCTCCAATTGTGCGTTGAGCAGCGAAGCGATGTCTACTGCCTCTGCAACATGGCGTGGACGCTCGCCCGGCTTCTGCCGGCCGCGTTCCACTACCGTGAAGCCTGCGCCTGGCCGAGACAACGCGATTCCAGCGAATACCAGGCGGTCGTAAGCGTCGACAATCGTGTTTTTCGAAACGTCGAACTGCTCGGCCGCCTTGCGTATCGATGGAAGTTTGGCGCCGGTGGTGAGAGAACCCGTCTCAATGCGCCTTCTGATCTCGTTGGCTACGGCTTCGGCGCGCGTCATCTTCGATCCCTTTTTTGACAGTGTGCCCGAAAATGCACTGGTACAGTGCGCGACTGTTTCTTAAAACTGTACCTTGCCTGATGGTATCAGTTGGACGATAGCTGGCTCAACAAGAAAATAGCATTCCTAGGGAGGCGTTGGTGATGGGGACTGTCCAGGAAGGCGTTGAGCCGCGGCTGAATTCCCGCATCGAAAAGTTCCGTGATCTGTCGCCGGCCGATCGCCTGGGGACGGTCGGCGACCTTGCCGGGCTCTCTCAGATGGAGCGCGATGCCTTGCGTGGGGGAGGCGCGCTGCCGCTTAACATTGCCGACGGCATGATCGAGAATGTGATCGGCACGTTTGAGATTCCGCTCGGCGTCGCCACCAACTTCACCATCAATGGACGCGATTGTCTCGTCCCGATGGCAGTGGAAGAGCCCTCCGTGGTCGCCGCTGCATCGTTCATGGCGCGCATCGCCCGCGGCTGTGGCGGTTTCGAGACGTCCAGCACCGCGCCGATCATGCGAGCGCAAATACAGATACTTGGGCTGTCCGATCCTCATGGAGCACGTGCCCGGCTTTTGTCGGGCCGCGACGAGATCGTAGCTGCGGCCAACGAAAACGACCTGGTCTTGATCAGGCTCGGTGGTGGTTGCCGTGACATCGAAGTGCAGGTGTTTGAAGACACAACCGTCGGGCCGATGGTGGTGCTGCATCTTCTCGTCGACGTACGCGATGCAATGGGCGCCAACACAGTCAACACCATGGCCGAAGCCGTTGCGCCGATGATCGAGAGGATATCCGGCGGTGTCGTGCGGCTGCGCATACTTTCCAATTTGGCCGATCTGCGACTGGCGCGAGCGCGGGTGCGCCTGACGCAGGATGCGCTGGCGACGAAGGAGTTCACCGGCGAGCGGATGGCCGCCGGCATTGTCGAGGCCTGCGCGCTCGCAATCGCCGATCCGTACAGGGCGGCCACGCACAACAAGGGCATCATGAACGGCATCGACCCCGTCGTGGTCGCGACTGGCAACGATTGGCGCGCGATCGAAGCTGGCGCGCATGCCTGGGCTGCGCGTAGCGGGCGATACACATCGTTGAGCCGCTGGGAAATCGACGCCTCCGGCGCATTGGTCGGCACGCTGGAGATGCCCATGGCGCTAGGCCTGGTCGGCGGTGCCACCAAGACGCATCCGGCCGCGCGCGCCGCACTGAAATTGCTCGGCGTGAAGACAGCGCAAGAGCTTGCCGAGGTTACGGTCGCCGTTGGCCTTGCGCAGAACATGGCAGCGCTCAGGGCGCTGGCAACCGAAGGCATCCAGCGCGGGCACATGGCGCTGCATGCCCGCAATATCGCGATCGTGGCCGGCGCAACCGGCGCGGACATCGATACGGTTGCGAAGGAACTTGCTGCCAACCATGACGTCCGTGTCGATCGCGCGAAGGAAATTCTCCTGCGACTTGGCAAAGGGAAGGCTGAGCGGTGAGCGAAGCAACCGCAAACCATGGTCCTGCAGGGCTAAAAAACCTGCTGAAAAGCCAGGAAGGCATCGTCCTTCTGCTGGCCGTCCTGGCTTTCGTGCTGTTCTCGCTCCTGCTGCCGTCCTTTTTCAGCGCCGGCAACATTCTCACTCTGGTCAGGAGCGTCTCTATCCTCGGAATCTTGGCGCTAGGTATGGCGCTGGTCGTTGTTGCGAGAGGCATCGACGTCTCGATGATCGCGACGATGGTCGTGTCGGTGTCTTGGGCGTTTGTGATCGCACGCTCGGGATATTCGCTGGAGTTCGCATTACTGATCGGCGCCCTGTTTGCGGTCGGTGCCGGAGTGCTGATCGGGACGTTGATCGCCTTCGGCGAAGTCGCCCCCATTTTCGCGACACTTGCTGCCGGCTCCGTCATCTACGGCCTCGGCAGGACCTTTTTCTTCACGCTGGAGATGCAGAACGTACCGCCGGGTGCCGCATGGTTTTCGCTGATCGGCCAAGGCCGCATCCTCGGCGTTCCGGTGACGGTGGTGATCTTCGCCATGCTTTGCCTGGCGCTGCACCTTGTGCTCAGCCGCACGCGGTTCGGCTGGCAGACCTATGCCATTGGCAACAATCCGGGCGCGGCCAGGATCACCGGCATCTCCACCCGGCCGATAATCGTTGCGCAATACGCGATCAGCGCGCTGATCGCCTACGGCGCCGGACTGGTGCTCGCCTCGTCGGCGTCGGCGATCAATGCCCGGCTTTTCAATTCGACGATGATCTACGACATCCTTTTGGTCGTCGTTTTGGGCGGGATCGGCCTGAATGGCGGCCATGGCAAGGTCCGCAACGTCATTCTGGGTACGATCTTCGTCGGCATCCTGCTCAACGGCATGACGATCATGAACATCGCCTACACGATCCAGAACCTCGTCAAGGGCGTGGTCCTGCTCCTGGCCATCGTCATCGATTCGCTCGTCAATCCGCGCGACGAGCAGACATCCCAACAAGGGGATCTCTGACAGCAATTTCAACGCCAAAATGCAATGGGAGGAAACCATGCGACTTCTGAAAACGACAAAATGGCTCGCCGCGGCCTGTATCGCGCTTGCAGGTATCGCCGCTGCCAGCGCCCAGGACAAAGGCCTGGAAAATCCGCGCTCTACGACGTTCCGCAAGACGCTGGAAGGCAAGAAGGTCGTCTTCCTGCCGCTGTCGATGGGCTTCGATCTGACCGAAGGCTGGGCCGCGGTGATGCGACAGCAGGCCAAACGCCTGAAATACAGTTTCGAAATCCGCGACCCAGCCTGGAGCACCGATGCGGGAACCCGCGCGCTGCAATCGCTGATCAGCGAGAAACCGGACCTGATCGTCGCGCATAATCCCGACATCCAGTCCTATGCCCGCCTGCTCGCGCAGGCGCAGGCCGCCGGCATCAAGGTGGTGCAGATCAATCTGGAATCGAACACCCAGACCGATTCCTATGTCGGCGCCGACTGGACCGAGATCGGCGAGCAGGCGGCGCAGGCCGTGGTCGACAAATGCAGCCCCGGCAAGGGCGCTTCGACCAAGGTCGCGATCGACACCGGGGTGCCGACGGCGGCGTCCGACGTGTTCCAGCTCGACGGCATCTATCGCGTGCTGAACCAGCATCCCGACATCCAGGTGGTTTCGCAGCAGGCCACCGAATACAATCCGGAAAAGGCGCGCTCGATCATGGACACGGTGCTGCAGCAGCATCCGGATCTGTGCGGCGCCATCGGCATCTGGGACAATCAGGATACCGGCACGGCGTCGGCCATCCAGCAGGCCGGCAAGGGCGCCCAGGTCTTCCTCGTCACCAGCGGCGGCGGCAACAAGGTCGGCTGCGAGAATGTCGAGAAGGGCCTGTTCAATCTCTACATCAGCTACAATGTGCCACAACAGGGCGAGATCCTGAATGCCGAGATCGCACGGCTGCTGCTTTCCGACAGCGCCGCGGGCGAGACCAAGACGCTCTACTTCAATCCGCTGACCCAGATCACCAAGGCCAACGTCAACCAGCGCAATTGCTGGACGCTGGACGACCTGAAGTAGGGAATTCCTGACTGATGGCCACCAGCGATGCGCTTTCACGGCTGCGGTACCGGCTTTTGCCCGACCGCCTGTTCGGCGAGTTGCTGACCAAGAGCTGGATCGACAACGTCATTCCGGCTTTGGCGCTGGTGGTCACGATTCTCGTCATGATTTGGATCATCCCCGGCTATCTCTCAGTCGGGAATCTTACCGATCTCGCCCGCCAGGTATCGGAATTCGGCCTCATCGCATTGGCGCTCACGATCGTCATCCTGTCGGGCGGCATCGATCTCTCGGTTGGCTCGGTGTTCGCTCTGTGCGTGCTGGCCGCCCTGGTGTCGATGAATGTGCTCGGCCTGCCGGTCGGTGTCGCGCTGGTTGCGACGCTCGCCACCGGCCTCGTCTGTGGGCTGCTCAACGGGGTCCTGATCGGCTATCTCAGGCTGCGCGCCTTCATCACCACGCTGGTGACGCTGGTCATCTACAGGGCGCTCTACGACATCATCTTTCCCCGGCTTGCCAGCGCGATCGTCGGTTCGATGCCGGTCTCCCCGACATGGGACCTGATCGGCTTCGGCACCTTCTACGGCATGCCCGTTTCCTTCGCCATTTTCGCCGTCATTGCCATCGGCGTGCATATCGTCCTGTCGCGGCTGAGGCCGGGATGGCGTTTGCGGGCCGTCGGTGGTGCGCGCCGCTCCGCCTACAATGCCGGTGTCAACGTCAAGCTGACCGTCTGCCTTGCCTATGTCGCATCGGGCCTGCTGACCGCGATCGCTGCCTTTCTCTTTTCCGCCCGGCTCGGCAGCACCGGCGCCGACACCGGCATCGGGCTGGAGATTTCCGTGCTGACCGCCGTGGTGCTCGGCGGCGTTTCGCTGGGTGGCGGCCGCGGTTCGGTCGGCAATGCGGTGATCGGCTCAATCCTGGTGCTGATCCTGACCAGTGGCCTCATCCGCCTGTCTATGCCGGGCTCGGTCAACCAGCTGATCCTCGGCCTGGTGCTGATCGCAGCGGTGCTGTTCGATGCGAAATGGGTGAAGAACCGCGGCAAGCTGCTGAGCAAGGTCTATGTCTCGCCGACCTATCTGAAGTTGCCGAATTTGACGCCGCAGACCGGAACCGACGTGCTTGCCGTCAACGACAGGCTTGGTGCGGCAGAGCTCATCGGACTCGGCGTAGTTGAGGGTCCCGAAGACGTCTTGCTCGACCGCGACGACAATCTCTATACCGGCACACGCCACGGTACGGTCGTCCGTTTTCTTGCGCCCGACTATACACGGAACGAAGTCTTCGCCCGCATTGGCGGTCATCCGCTGGGTCTCGCCTTCGCGCCGAATGGCGATCTTCTCACCTGCGTCGGCGGCATGGGCGTCTACCGTGTCTCGCCGGACGGAAAGGTGGCGAAGGTCACCGACGAAACCAATCGCAGCCTGCTGTCGGTGATCGACGATTCGCGCCTACGGCTTCCCGACGATCTCGACATCGCACCGGATGGGCGGATCTTCTTCAGCGAAGCGACGATCCGCTACGAGATGTCGGAATGGGCAGTCGATGCGCTGGAGGGCAGGGGCAATGGGCGGCTGATCTGCCACGATCCCAGGACCGGCTCTACCCGCACCGTGCTGCGCGGCCTGATCTTCCCCAACGGCGTCACCATTTGCCGCGACGGCCATTCACTGCTCTTTGCCGAGACATGGGCGTGCCGCATCAGTCGCTACTGGTTCGATGGACCAAACAAGGGCAAGCGTGAAATCTTCCTCGACAACCTGCCGGGCTATCCGGACAATCTCAACCGCGGCTCCGATGGCACCTACTGGATCGCGCTGCTCGGCATGCGCACCAGGACCTTCGATCTGGCCATGCGCAAACCGGGTTTTCGCCGTCGCATGGCCAAGCGCATCGCCGCTGATGAATGGCTGTTCCCCAACATCAATCGCGGCTGCGTGCTGCGGGTGTCGGAAACAGGCGAGATCATCGATGCGCTCTGGGACGAGACCGGCGAAAACCATCCCTCGATCACGTCGACCTGCGAGCACAAGGGCTGGCTCTATCTGGGTGGCGTCTCCAACAACCGCATCGGCCGCGTCCGCATCGCCGGCGCCGATCCCCAATGGACGGCGCATGACGACTATTGGGGGAAGCGCTGATGGCCGGCTTCAGCACATTCGTCCGCCGGCTGTTTGCGGCTGATGATGCCGGCATCAGCGTGCCGGCCATGGACGGCGTCTTCAAGCCGGACAATCGGCTGGAAGAGGCGGAGCGGCTCGTGTCGCTCTCTGCGATCGACAATCTCGTCTCGTCGCCGGGTGGGCTGCTGTGCAGCAGCGGCAGCACGCTTTTCCGGGTCGACCTTGACGAAGCGAGTGCTTCGCCTGTCGCGATAGCGGAATTCGCGGCGCCGATCAGCTTTGTCGCATCGGCGCCCGATGGTCGTCTTGCCGTGGGCATCGAGGGGGAGGGCCTGCGGATCGGGCAGCCAGGCGCCTGGAAGCATATCCACCTGCCGGGTGATATGGCGTCCTGCCTTACCGCTGGCGTCTTTGCAGTGGACGGCACGCTCTTCGGTTGCGTCGGTTCACGCAAGCACCCGGCGCGTGACTGGAAGCGCGACCTGATGGAAGGCGGCAGGAGCGGCATGGTCCTCGCCATCGATCCGGCCGAGGGTTCCCATCGTGAGCTTGCAGCCGGACTGGCATTTCCAAACGGCGCGGTCATGCTCGGAAATGGCCGTCTGGCGGTCAGTGAAAGCTGGCGCCACCGCATCGTTGCCATCGATCCGAAATCCCCGCGTCCGGTGGCAATCCTGGAGGACCTGCCGGCCTATCCGTCACGCCTGTCGCCCGCCTCCCAGGGCGGTTTCTGGATGGCGCTGTTTGCGCCGCGCCGCCAGCTTTTCGAACTGGTGCTGCGCGAGGACGACTATCGCCGCGAGATGATGGCGACGATAGATCCCGGCGAGTGGATCGGACCGGAGCTCGCCGGGTCGGCGCGGCCGGACCAGCCATTAAGCCAGGGCTCCGTCCGGCAGATGGGCGTGCTGAAGCCCTGGGCGCCGTCACGCTCTTATGGCCTCATCGCGCGCTGCGACGACAGCGGCCAGCCCAGGGAAAGTTGGCACAGTCGCGCCGACGGCAGCATGCACGGCGTCACTTCCATCTGTGAACACGACGGCAGCGTCTACGCCGCCTCGCGCGGCTCCGGCACGCTGCTGCGCCTGGCCGGCGCGACATCTGGCGGGGTTGCACATGACTGACCCTTGCGCGACCGACGTCGTCCAGTTCCGCAAAGCTACCAAGGCGTTCGCCGGCAACGCGGCCGTGCGCGACGTCGATTTCACGCTGCAGCATGGCGAAGTTCATGCGCTGCTCGGCGAGAACGGCGCCGGCAAATCGACGCTGACCAAGGTGCTGGCCGGCCTCTATCCGCTGACGTCCGGCGAGATGCTGATCGACGGCAGGCCGGTCAGCTTTTCGTCGCCGGCCGATGCCATGAAACACGGCATCGCCATGGTGTTCCAGGAAACCAATCTCATCCCGTCGATGAACGTCGCCCAGAACATCTTCCTTGGCGAGGAAGGCTTCTTCAACCGGCTGCGCGGCATCAACATCAAGGCGCAGCAGCATCTGCAGCGGCTGAATTTCCATGTCGAGCCGACCGCGCTGGTGTCGACGCTCGGCGCGGCCAAGAAGCAGATGGTCGAGATCGCCCGCGCCGTCCACCACAAAGCCCGCATCTTCATCTTCGACGAGCCGACGGCGACGCTGACGCCGGAGGAAAAGCAGCACTTCTTCACCCTGGTCGAACGGCTGAAAGGCGAGGGCGCCTCCATCATCTTCATTTCGCATGCGCTGGAGGAGGCGCTGTCGATCGCCGACCGCATCAGCGTCCTGCGTGACGGCGCGCTGATCGTGACCGACGCCGCCCGCAATTTCACCCGCGAGAAAATCGTCCAGGCGATGGTCGGCCGGCAACTGACCGATGCGCTCTATGGCGACGCCGCAGCCAAACGCGTCGCACGCCGGCCAGGCGAAAAAGTGCTCGCGCTCGAAAACGTCTCGATGGGTAAGGCGGTGCGCAGCGCCACGCTGTCGGTGTTTGCCGGCCAGGTGACCGGGCTGTTCGGCCTGGTCGGCGCCGGCCGCACCGAGATGATGAAGATCGCTGCGGGCGTTTTAAAGCGCGATTTCTTCCATGGTGGCCGCATCATGCTGCGTGGCGAGGCGGTGCGCTTCCGCGTTCCGCGGCAGGCCGTGCGGCGCGGCGTCGCCTACATCACCGAGGATCGCAAACTCGACGGCCTGTTCGACACGATGGGCATCGCCCAGAACGTGTTCCTTGGCAAACTGGCCAAGGGCTCCAATCCGGTCTCGGTGATCGGCCTCAATGAGGCGCGCCGGCAATCGGCCGAATGGATCGAGACGATGAAGGTCCGCTCGATCGGCGCCAATGCGCGCGTGGTCGAACTTTCCGGCGGCAACCAGCAGAAAGTGGTGATCGCCAAATCACTGATCCAGGCGCCGTCGCTGATCATCTTCGACGAGCCGACGCGCGGGGTCGATGTCGGCGCCATCGCCGAGATCCACCAGATCATCGAGCGGCTTGCCGATGCGGGCGCGGCCGTCGTCGTCATCTCGTCCTATCTGCCTGAAATCCTCAACCTGTCGGACCGCATCCTGGTGGCGCGCCAGGGCCGCATCGTCGAAGAGATGACCATCGACGAGGCTTCCGAAGAAAAGATCATGTATGCCGCCGTCCATTGAACCGCCCGGCAGCGACCGGCAGGTCACCATCGTCGAGGTCGGCCCGCGCGATGGGCTGCAGAACGAAAAGCGGCTGTTCTCGACGGCTAAGAAGCTGCGCCTGATCGCCATGCTGGCCGATTGCGGGTTTGCCCGTATCGAGGCAACAGCGTTCGTCTCGCCGAGATGGGTGCCGCAGATGGCCGACCACGACGCAGTCATGCGCGGTGCCGCGCGGCGTCCGGGGCTTGCGCTGTCCGCACTGGTGCCTAACGAGCACGGTGCCCACGCCGCGATCGCGGCCGGCGCACAGGAGCTTGCGGTGTTCACCAGCGCTTCGGAGACGTTTTCGAAGCGAAACACCAACTGCACCATCGAAGAGGGGCTCGCCCGTTTCGTGCCGGTGATGGCGCTGGCCGCTGAGCATGCCTTGCCGGTGAGGGGTTATGTTTCCTGCGCCGTCGACTGTCCCTATGAAGGCCCGATCGAACCCGGCGCGACTGCGAAAATCGTTGCCCGGCTGCGCGATCTCGGCTGCGCCGAAATCGCCGTCGCCGACACGATCGGCAGGGCGACGCCGGAGCGGGTGCATGCCATGGTTCTGGCGGCCCTCGAGGAAGCAGAGGCTGCACGGCTTGCCGGCCATTTCCACGATACCAGCGGCCTGGCGCTCGCCAATGTCGATGCCGCCTGGGACCTCGGGCTCAGGGTCTTCGATTCCTCTGCCGGCGGCCTGGGTGGCTGCCCCTATGCTCCCGGTGCCGCCGGCAATCTTCGAAGCGGCGCGCTGGTGGAGCACTTCGCTTCGAGGCGCATCGCAACCGGAATTAACCGAGAGTTGCTGGCCGATATCGAAAACATGCTTGCAGGACGAGGTATTTGACCGCCTTGAAGTCTTCTGCGAGCGCGGCCGCATCCCGAAGGCCCGTCAAAAATTCCGCACCACGAAATTCGCTGGCCTGCTCCTGGCTATCACGAGATCTGCATTGCGCAGATCGTTGGCCTCCACTTTGGCTAAGACTTCTTCGGGACAAAGCCCAAGGCTCTGCCATCGTGCCGTCAGTCGTTCGGCGAGTATTGACCGCGGAACGCTAAGCGATATCGCAACGTCGAACCGCGACATCAATGCCGCCCATTTCGGATCGTCGAGCAGCAGATAGTTGCCTTCGACCAGGATGATCCGCATTGAGGGCGACACAATCTCCGCACCCGCACGCGAAATCTCGAGTGCGCGATCGAACACGGGAATAGCGACGTCGGTGCCATCATCGGCGCGCAGCCGATCGAGCATGGCAAGGAGACCATTTACATCGAACGTATGCGGAGCACCCTTGCGTGCACGGTCCCCTCTCTCCTCCAAGACCCGATCATCGAAATGGAAGCCGTCCATCGGCACGATTTGGCTGATCCCGCGCCAAGCAGTGTTGAGTTCCGCGCGCAGCCGGTTCGCGAACGCGCTCTTGCCCGACCCAGGTGCTCCGGCAATGGCCACCAGACGCCGTGCAGGCCCCTGGCTTTCGCGCAGGTAGCTGGAGAACGATGGGAGATCGATGTCCACTGACCGGAACGGCGCACTGTTCATGGCAGACGACTGCGTTCCGCCTGCCTCAGACTCTCCTGTGCGGATTTCAGCTGCGCGCGCGTGTACATCAGTGCGTGCGACGCCAAGTCGTGCCCGTCTTCCCAAAGGTTGCGCCAGATGCCCAGAATACCTTCGAGCGGCTGACCGACGACGCGTGAGGAGAAACTCTCGAATGCGATCGGACCGTCATAACCGGAAGCCACTATGGCTCGGAACACTTCGGCGAGGTTGATGCTCCCGGACCCCATGTAACCGCGATGCGAATCGCCGGTATGGAAGTAGCCGAGATAGTCACCAGTCTCCTTGATCGCCGAGGGAATATCAGATTCCTCGATATTCATATGGTACACGTCAAGGTGCACCTTGACGTTGGGCGCGCCGATACGCTTGCACAGCTCGACACCCTGGGAAGCTGTGTTGAGCACATTGGATTCGTAGCGATTGACCACCTCGAGACCGAGTGTGATGCTGCTCTTGGCGGCCGTTTCAGCGACTTGCCGGAGTATGTCGGCTGACATCGCGACACCATCGGCGGTGGTCGGACCTGCGTTCTTTTGAAAGGCCGAGTGGAGAATACCGCAGACATGCGTCGCGCCGACATCGCGTGCGACGCTTAGCGCCTGTTCCAACTTCGCCTTGCCGCGGGCCGCCTTTGCTTTGTCGCCGCTCGATATGTCGGTGTCGGCGTCCAGGCCCAACGAAAGATTGATGCCGATGCCGTTCTTCTCCAACTGGCGACGCGTGAAATCGACGTCGATGGAGTCCGGATCGAGCGCCGGGGCCTCTATGTAGTCGAACCCCACCTCAGCAGTTTTTGCAATGGCACGCGCGCACTCGTCATGGCTCCAGCCTGCCTCCCAGACCAGCGCATGAACCCCCAGCTTATTCATTGTCATTCCTTTCGATGTTCCTTGAAATCAGGTGCTGTTTACTGCTGCGACACTGGCTCACCAGCAGGTGAAGCCGCCATCCACCGGCACGATCGCGCCAGTGACGAGACTGGCGGCATCGGACGCGAGAAAATGCACGACGCTTGCAACCTCGTGGGCCTGCCCGAAGCGGTGCATCGGTGTGTCCCGACGCCATATATCAGCCAGGCCGCTCGCCTCGGCATGCGCTATCAGGGGCGTCTCGATGTAGGTCGGAGCTACCGCATTGACGCGGACACCACGCTCTGCCCATTCGGCCGCCAACGACTTGGTCAGGTGGTGAACGGCTGCCTTCGACGCGTTGTAATGGGATTGCCCTTGCGGACGGTTCACGATCGATCCGGACATGGAACCGATATTGACGATCGCACCCCTTTGGCGCGCGAGCATATGATGGCCGAAAGCGCGATTGCACCAAAACACGCCATTGAGGTTCACGTCGTTGACGGCCAGCCAGTCTTCGTCCGAGACATCTTCGGCCGCAGCGGGCGGACGACCGATCCCGGCGTTGGCGACGAGGACATCGATCACACCATGTTTCTCGGCAATTCGATCCGCGACCTGGCGCACCGCTTCTGAATCGGTGACGTCGACGAGATGGGCTTCTGTTTCGAAACCATGTCCGGCCAATTCGGCACGACCGCCGGCGAGCACGTCGGGGTCGCGGTCCAGGAGAACAAGGCGAGCGCCTGCCTCTGACAGGGCGTGCGCGATCGCCAGCCCGATCCCGCGAGCGCCGCCGGTCACGACGGCCAATCGTTGATCTAGCCGAAGCTTCTCCATGTACATGTCTAGGACCTCTTCTGTGGTGGAATGAATGAAACAGCCGCGATGTTAGGCTTCGCAATGCGACAGGGTTGCACCAGCCTCATCGAAGACATGACTGCGTGCAGCGTCCGGGGTTAGGAATATCATGTCACCTCGCCGGTAACCGCGCTCGCCAACGGCTCTGACGGTCAACGGGCCGAGTCCGTCGACCTCCACAGTGAAGAAGGCATCGCTGCCAAGCTGTTCCTCGATCAGGATTCGGCCGCGCCAAAGGCCGGACGTATTGCTGTAGCGCAGGTGCTCCGGCCGCACGCCGAAGGAGACCTCGCCCGCAGGGAGCGGCGATTTGAGGCGCGGTATGTCGACCGTGCCGCGCGCAAATTCCACCGTCCTCTGGCCAGCGGCGCGGGCCGGGATGAAGTTCATCTTCGGTGAGCCGATAAATCCGGCCACGAAGCTGTTTGCCGGTGTGTCGTAAAGTGCGATCGGCGTGTCGAACTGCTCGACGCGGCCGCCGTTCAGCACGACGATCCGATCCGCCATCGTCATCGCCTCGACCTGGTCATGAGTGACGTAGACCATGGTGGTCTTGAGATCATCATGGAGACGAATGAGCTCGAGGCGCATCTGCACCCGTAGCGCCGCGTCGAGGTTGGAGAGCGGCTCGTCGAACAGGAAAGCCTCCGGCTCCCTGACGATCGCGCGGCCGATGGCGACGCGCTGACGTTGGCCGCCGGACAATTGACGCGGATAGCGTTCCAGATAGGGCTCCAGGGCGAGCGTCTGCGCGGCCGCGCGGACCTTGCTTTGGAGCTCCTTCTTCGGGGTTCCAGCGACGCGAAGACCGAAGCCGATATTCTGCGCAACGGTCATGTGCGGAAAAAGCGCGTAGGACTGGAAAACCATCGCGAGGTGCCGTTCGGAAGGCGGCCTGCCCGAAACATCGACCCCGTCTATCAGGATGCGGCCGGCGGAAAGCTCCTCCAAGCCCGTGATCAAGCGAAGCAGCGAGGACTTGCCGCAGCCGGAGGGTCCTACGAACACGACGAACTCGCCATCCTTCACCGTCAGGCTCACGTCCCGGATGACCTCTTGCGCTCCGAAGCGCTTGACTACGCCGTCCAGTGTGATCTCGCCCATTCCTGGTCTCCCTTATGCTGCCGGCCGACTCGACGAAGCCGTCGGTCAGTGGAAAATGATCCCGCCATCCACGTTGAGCGATTGGCCGGTGATGAAAGCAGCGTCGTCGGAGAGGAAGAACGCCACCGCGCCCACCACGTCGGCCGGGTATCCCAGGCGGCCCATCGCCGTCTTCTCCTCGACCCTTCGCAAAGATTCGGCGTCCCGGTAATTGTTGCGCCCCATATCCGTGTCGATGATGCCGGGGCAGACCGCATTCACCGTAATTCCGTCCCTCGCAACCTCCATCGCCAGAACATGGGTGAAGTTGATGACGGCCGCCTTCGATGCGCAGTAATGCGACTGGCCGGGCCCGCCGCGCTTTCCTCCGATGGACGCAATATTGACGATGCGGCCGGCGCCTTTCGCGCGGAAATGCGCGAGCAGCGCCTTGGTGACGAGGAACGTGCCCTTGACATTGACGTCAAACATCCGGTCCCATTCCTCGGGCTCGATTTCGTCCACGGGATGGACCGACAGCACGCCGGCATTGTTGACCAGGACATCCAAATTGCCAGCCTTGGACAGGCAGTCGTCTGCCATCGCGCTGACGGAAGCCGGATCGCTGACGTCGCAAAAAACCGGTTCGCATAGACCGCCGCTGGAGCCGACCGTCTTGACCAAGTCGTCGAGTTCCGCGCTGCGTGCCCGCAGGTCGTTGGCGAAAACGCGGTACCCCTCGGCAGCCAATCGTTCTGCAATGGCACGGCCGATGCCGCGCGAGGCGCCTGTGACAAGCGCCGATTTGTTCTTTCCGCGAATTGGGATCATGGCATGTCTTTCCGTTGCGTCGCTTGCTTGGATGGCTCAGTCCTTCACCGCGCCCATGGTGATGCCGGACACGATGTGTTTTTGCATGAAGAAGGAAAACAGGACGGGCGGCAGACACTGGATGACGGACGCGGCCGTGATGTACTCCCAGTAGACGCGGCCGGTTCCGATGAATGACGAGATGACGACCGGGAAGGTCTTGGCCTCTCGGGTGGTCAGGAACAATGCGAGCATGAATTCGTTCCAGGCGAAGATGAAAACGAAGGTTGCCACCGCTGCGAGGCCGCTGCGGCTCAGCGGCAGCACAACCTCCCACAACACACGCCACCAGGAGCACCCTTCGAGGCGGGCAGCCTCGATGAGTTCCTTCGGGACTCGCCGCACGAATGACATCGACATCCACACGGCGAATGGAAGATTGAAACCGGCGTAAGCGATGATCAGCGCAGGCAAGGTGTCGAGGAGGCCTGCGCCACGGAAGATGACAAATAGCGGAACGGCTGCGGCGATGGGTGGCATCATGCGTGTCGACAAGATCCAGTCGGCGATCGCGTCCCTGCCTGCAAACCTGAACGTAACCAGACCGAAAGCAGTCGGAACCGCCAGCACCAGTGCGAGCGCGGTGGCGCCGACCGTCGCGATCAGTGAATTCAGAATGAAGGGCGAGAATTGGGTGAGGACATCGCGAAAATTCTGCAGGTAGGTGAAATCGGGAATCCACACCGGCGGAATCGCGATGATCTGCGCGGTCGGCTTGAAAGCGCCAAGCGCCATCCACAGCAGTGGTGCGATCGAGATGAATACGAAGAGGAGAACCAGAGCCAGCGGTGCCAAGTCGCGACGGCGAAGGGGACTATTCATCTTCGATCCTCCGTAGCAGCCGAACTGCGAATGTTGTGATGACGATGGAGATAGCGAGAATGATCACAGCCGCAGCCGATCCGACCCCTGCCTGGAAATACTGGAAGTTCTGCTGATAGGCATACAGCGTCAGCACCATCGTGGAATCGCCCGGTCCCCCTCTGGTGGTGACGTAGATTATGTCGAAGAAGCGCAGCGTATCGATTACGCGAAGAATGATGCCGAGCAGCACGATGCCGCGAATGGACGGGATCTCCAGAAACCGCAGCACATGGTGCCATTTTGCACCGTCGACGCGGGCGGCTTCATAGAGATCGGAGCGGATCGAGAACAGTCCGGCCATGATCAGCAGCATCATGAACGGTGTCCACTGCCAGACATTGATCAGGAGGATGGAGAACATCGCCGTCGTCGAGGCGCCGAACCAGGATACGGGGGCGATGCCGACGCCGCCCAGGATGTAGTTTGCTATGCCTAGAACAGGGTTGAAGATATAGGAGAAGATCATGCCGACGATCAGCGGCGTGACCATCATCGGCATAAGAAAAAGCGAACGCAGGCCGTTCGCCCATTTCAGGTGGGCCAGGCTTACAAACGCCTTCGCGACCACGAAGCCGATCAGGATTTCAAAGATGATCGAGACGACCGCCAGCAGCGCTGTGTTCCACATCGCCCGCAGAAAAAGTCCGTCCGCGAACAGGTTCACATAGTTGTCGAGACCGACGAAGACGGCACGCTTGAGGGCGGTCAGCTTCACAGAATGCAGGCTGAGATATACGGAATAGAGAAACGGCCAGACGGTCAGAAGCGCGAGGAACACACAGGTCGGCCCGATGAACGCAGCCATTTGAAAGCGATCGCCCAGGCAGAAGGCGCGACGGCTCGCATGGCTTGAGATTTTCACGTTCGATGGCGCCAGGGTCATGGTCGATGATCCTCATGTGGAAGATGGCGACCGGACCTTGAAAGGTCCGGCCGCCCGCTCTGCGGTCAGGCGGGAGACCCTGCCGCAGTAGCAGCAGGCTATTTCAGCAAACCGTTCTGCTTCAGCAGATTGGTGACCTGGCTGTTGGCGTTGTCCATCGCCGCCTGTGGGGTAACCTCGCCGATGATCGCCTTGTTGACATCTGCTCCGACCGTATCGATCAGTTGGAACGCCAGCGGGTGACGCGGACGCACCTCGACCCAGGAATCCTTCTGCGCCTCGAGCAGAACTTCAGTCCACGGATACTTCGCTTGGACATCCTTGTCGGCCATTGCCGAGAGGCGGCTCGGGGGTCCGCCCGCCAGCACGAAATCCTTGTGCACCTCCGGGCTGCCGAACCATTTGAGGTAGTCCCACGCGGCGTCTTTCTGTGCGCCGTGGGCATTGACGCAGGCGATCCAGCCGCCGACGGGCGAGACTGTCTTGCCGCCGTCCTTGTGTGGCATCAGGGCAGCCTTGAACTTGCCAGCTATCTGGCTCTGACTGGGATCGTTCGCGATCTGGGCGCGCACGGACCAGTCATTGATCATGGCCAGCTTGCCAGCCGCGAACGCGTTGGCACGTTCATCCCACGCGAAGGATTCGACGCCCGGCGGCCCGTAGGCGACCATGTCCTTGAAGAACTGGACGAGGTCGACCGATTCCTTGGAATTGAAGAGGGGGGTCTGGTCCGCATAGGGTTCTGCGGAGCCGATGTCGTTGGAGGCCCAGGGCTTGCCGCCCGCGCTATAAATCCATTCGAACCACTGCTGTCCGGCAGCGGCGCCGCGCTTGTTGTTCATCGCGTAGCCATAGACGCCAGGAAACTTCGGGTTGTTCGTGAAGGTTTGTGCCGCCTTCTTCAGGTCTTCGAAGGTCTTGGGCACCTCGATCCCAGCCTGCTCGAAGAGATCGGTCCGATAATACATGAGCTCGTAGTAGATGCCGACGGGGACGCACATCCGCTGCCCATCCCAGCTCGCCTGGCCCGCTGCCGAAGGTGTGAAGTCGTCCCAGGCAAACACTTTGGGGTCGCCGCCAGAAATCTGCTCTTCGGCGCTGTCGATGCAGCCGGCCTCGACGAATTCACCGATCCAGATGCCGTCGATCAGCAGCACATCGTAGCTGCTGTCGTTCTGCGAGCAGACGATCAACTCCTTCTCGTGCAGCGCGTCGTAGCCATAGCCATCGATCTCCACTTTTGCGCCGGTGAGCTTGGTGAAGCCGTCGGTCGTCTTTTTCATGGAGTCGATGAACGGATCCGTGATCGTCATCACTCGCACGGTCTTTCCGTTGTGGTCGCCGAGTTGGCTTTTCCAGTCGATGCCCTGTGCCTGTCCCGTTACCGTCGACGCTGCTAGCAGCGCCGCCCCGGAAATCGAGCCGAACAGTGTCGCCTTCTTCATGTCATCCTCCAATTGCTGGCGCTTTGCGATTCAAGCTTCGCGACGGCGCCTCGGCGTCGGCAAAGCTCAGCCCTTCACGGGAATCTCCCCCGCGTCCGGAATTGCTGATGTGTTCAGAGGTAGCTCGCCCGAGCACAGGCCCGGCGAGTGCGTTCTCAGTCTTGCGCCGGCAGTCTCCTCCCAGACGGATCTCCGCGCGCAGCTCGCGGTGCGCGCGCGGCCAGTTGCGCGGTTGACGCGCGTACCACAAGTTCGCAGCTCAATTTCAAACGGAAGCCCGGCTCCGTGGAGCCGCCGATCCGGGCCCTCAACCGGCTCCAGATTTCGCGGCCCATTTCCTCGACCGGCTGTCGAATCGCCGTCAGCGGGGGAACGACCGCACGCATCCAGGAGTAATCGTCGAACCCCAGCACAGATATGTCGCGAGGAACGCTCAGCCCCCATTTCTGGAGCGAGGCAAGAACCCCCAGCGTGCCGAAATTGGTCAAGGCGAGAAAGGCAGTGGGCTGCTGATCGCCCTCCATGAACCCGGCCAGCCGATCGGACGCCGTTTCGAAATCGAGGCCGACCTCGATCAATGTCGGCTTCGCCAGGCCGCGCGACGCGTATACCTGCTCGATGCCTTCGCACCGTTCGCGGATGTTCTTTAACTTCAGCGTAGAAGCGGCGACGACGATATCGCGATGGCCAAGTCCCACCAAATGTTCGGCAGCCTTTCGCCCGGCATCGATGTTATCGACGGTCACGGCGTCGCCGTCGAATAGATTGGGCACGCGATCTGCGACGACACACGGCACGCTGGCTCGGGCGATAAGATCCCGGCAGGCAAAATCGTCGGTGCAAGGCACCGCGACCAGGCCGGCCGGACGCCACGCCAGCAGCGCCGACAGGCGCGCTTGTTCCTCAAACGGATCTCCGTTCGAGCTGGCCACGATGATATCCATCCCGTCATCGCGAAGACTCGCTTCGATGGACGCGATCAATCCGGTGAAGAATGGGTTGTTCAGGTCCGGCACGAGTGCCGCGACAACACGCGCCTTGCCGGCGCGCAGCTGCGAAGCAGCGCGGTCGGGCTGATAGCCAAGATCCTCGGCCGCCTTCCGTACGCGAGCAACAAGATCGGGACGCACAGCGCGATTGCCGCTGAACACGTTCGAGACGGTTCCAGGGGAGACACCAGCCTGCTTCGCGACATCCTTTATGGAAGCGGTCACCTTATCCTGTCTCCTCCAGGTCGCCACTCGCACAATCGCGTAAAACGATTTCCGAAAATCGTTTTACACGAACGGAACATCGACGCAAGGCGCTTTTTCGCTTGCTTCGCTTCAGCTGGCGACAAGACGGCCTTGCCCGAACGGCAGTCTGGTTCCGGCCGAACAGGCAAAAGGCATGTTCTTGCGCGCCCGGCTACCGCCTGTCGGAACGGACGCGTTCCTACGATGAGCGCTCCAGGCAAATAGCGACACCAAGTCCGCCACCGATGCACAGCGACGCCAAGCCGCGCTTTACGCTGCGCTTGCGCATTTCGTGCAATAGCGTGACGACGATGCGACAGCCGGAGCCGGCCAGCGGATGCCCAAGCGCAATCGCGCCCCCATTGACGTTAATCAAAGTGCTGTCCCAGCCCATCTCGCGATTGACCGCGATCGCCTGCGCGGCGAAGGCCTCGTTAATCTCCATCAGGTCGAGGTCGGACGCCGTCCAGCCGGCCTTGTCCAGCGCCTTGAGCGACGCTGCCACCGGCCCCAGGCCCATATCCATCGGTTCGACGCCGGCCGATGCGTAGGAAGCGATGCGCGCCAGCGGCGTCAGGCCGAGTTCGATCATGCGCTTTTCCGAAACCACCATCACAGCCGCCGCACCATCGTTCAGCCCGGATGAATTGCCCGCCGTGACGGTGCCTTCCGGGGCGAAGACCGGTCGCAAGCGGCACAGGCCTTCCAGCGTCGAGCCGAGATTGGGATGCTCGTCGGTTGCGATGACAAATTCCTCGCGCTTCACCGTGACCGTCACCGGCACGATCTCGCCGGCGAACCGGCCGGCAGCGATCGCGGCGCCGGCCTTTTCCTGTGAGGCCAGCGCGAAGCGATCCTGCTCGTCGCGGGTGATCTGGTAGCGCCGCGCCAGGCCTTCCGCGGTCACTCCCATATGTACCTGGTTGGGTGCGTCCCATAGGCCGTCGACGATCATCGAATCCTTGATCTCAGAATCGCCCATCCTGATGCCGCGGCGCGCCCCGTAGATCAGATGCGGCGCCTCCGTCATCGAGTCCTGGCCACCGGCGATAACGATGTCGGCGTCGCCGCAGCGTATCGCCTGGGCGGCGAGGTGGATCGACTTCTGGCCGGCGCCGCAGACCTTGTTGACGGTCATCGCCGGCACGCCGACCGGAATGCCGGCCTTCAGCGCCGCCTGCCGGGCGGGATTCTGGCCGGCGCCGCCGGTCAGCACCTGGCCCATGATGATTTCGCCAACCGCGTCGCCTTCGATCCCGGTCTCTTCCAGCAGCGAGCCGATCACGGCAGCGCCGAGGTCAGCGGCAGGGATGCCGGCGAAGGCGCCGTTGAGCTTGCCGATTGGCGTGCGCCTGGCGGCCACGATGAATACGTCCTGCATATGGTTCTCGCTCCCTTGCCGACACGGAGGTGGTCCGTTCGGCTTCTTGACATTCTGGTTATAACCAATATTCTAGCTGGTGTCGGGCGCAACGCCAAGAGCGAAACGCCAAACGAATTTCCGGGAGGAGTTGATGACATCCAGCGTGCTCTGGACGCCGGCTTCGGCCGCGTTCAAGAACTCCGGTCTTGCGCGTTTCGCCGCCGAAAATGGCTTCGATCCGCGTGACTACGAGACGCTGCATCGCTGGTCGATTGGCGAAAAGGGCGCCTTCTGGCGCGCCGTCTGGGACTTTGCGGCCATCATCGGCGAGCCGGGTGCGGTCTCGTTCAAGGCCGATCCATCGGCGCCGATGACCGGCAGCGCTTTCTTTCCCGAGGCCAGTCTCAACCTTGCCGAGAACCTGTTGCGTGGCGACAATGCGGCGCTGGCAGTCGTCGAAGCCGATGAAACCGGGCATGTCCGCAACTACAGCCGTGACGAATTGCGAACCATGGTCGCCCGCACGGCGCATGGTCTGACAGCAGCCGGCGTTGGGCGCGGCGACCGGGTCGGCGGCGTCCTGCCCAACCGCATCGAGGCGCTGGCGGCGCTACTCGCCACGCTTTCCATCGGCGCGGTGTGGTCATCCTGCTCACCCGATTTCGGCGTCGCGGCCATTCTCGACCGGCTTGGCCAGATCGGTCCGAAGGTGCTGTTCGCCACACCGCGCTACTGGTATGCCGGCAGGAATCATGCTATAGAGGGCAGGCTGGCAGAGATCGTCGCCGGCATCCCCGGATTGACGACACTCGTGATCTGCGGCGACCAGGCTGCGGTATCATCCCCGCCTGGCATTTCCTGCATCGGCTTCGAGGCCTTCGGCAGGGAAGGAGATCTCGCTTTCGAGCGCGTGCCGTTCTCGCACCCGGCTTACATCCTCTACACATCCGGCACGACAGGCGCACCGAAAGCCATCGTGCATTCTACCGGCGGGGTCCTGCTCCAGCACCTCAAGGAACATCTGCTGCATGGCGATGTCCGCCCGGGCGACGTCATGAGCTGGTACACCAACACCGCCTGGATGATGTATCACTGGCTGATCTCGGGTCTCGCCTGCAACGCGGCAGTCGTGCTCTATGACGGCGCGCCGATCCTGAAAACGGCTGGAGGTCTCGACCCGAGCCCGCTCTGGCGCGTCGCCGAAAGGGCCGGCGTCACCCATTTCGGCACCAGCCCGAAATATCTGGCGACGCTGGCTGACGAACACTATGCGCCCGGCAAGAGGCACGAACTGTCGGCGCTGCGCTCGCTGCTGTCGGCCGGGGCGCCGGTTTCGCCAGGCCAGTTCGACTGGGTCTACGAGAACGTCAAGCGCGACATGGTCTTTGCCTCGATTTCGGGCGGCACCGAGATCATCGGCTGCTTCCTGTTAGGATCGCCGCTGCATCCGGTGCGCAGAGGTCATCTGACCGTCAAGGGGCTTGGGCTGGCGGTCGCGGTGATGGACGATCGCAACGCGCCTGTCATCGCCGCCCAGGGCGACCTCGTCTGCACCGAGCCGTTCCCGTCGATGCCGCTGACCTTCTGGGGCGAGGGCGGCGACGAGCGCTACCACGCCACCTATTTTGCCGCCCGCCGCGAAATCTGGACCCATGGCGACGTCGCCGAGATGACGGTGCATGGCTCGGCCATCGTGCACGGCCGCTCCGACACAACGCTCAAACCTGGCGGCGTCAGGATCGGCATCGCGGAGATCTATGCAGCCTGCGAGAAATTCCCGGAGATCGAGGACTGCCTGGTGTTCGGCGCGCCGATCAGCGGCGACGAGGAAATCCTGCTCTGCCTGAAGCTGAAGGAGGGCAACACACTGACGGCGGAGCTCGCGCGGCGCATCCGCAAGCATATCCGCGAGCAGGCCTCGCCGCGTCACGTTCCACATCGCATCCATGCCGTGTCAGCCATCCCCTACACGCTGAACGGTAAGCGGGTGGAGGGCGCCGCCCGCACTGTCATAGAGGGCAAGGCGGTGAAGAACCTTGGGTCGCTGGCCAACCCTGAAGTGCTTGACGAATATCGGCATCTCGTCCGGAGCCAGGCGGCATGAACCTCGCCCGCTCACGCGGCGCCATTGCCGGCATCGGCGAGTTGAAGCCGACGCGCCGCACCGAAGGACGCACGACGCTGGAGATGATCGCCGAGGTTTCCAGGCTCGCAGTCCTCGATGCAGGGCTGGAGCCTGGACACATCGACGGGCTGTTGGTCGGACCGCAGGTTGGCGAGACGCCGCAGCATGTGCCGGCGACGGTTGCCGAATATCTCGGCCTCAAGCCCGACATGGCTAATGTCGTCGATCTCGGTGGCGCCTCCGGCGCCGGCATGGTCTGGCGGGCCGCGGCGGCGATCGAAGCCGGCATGTGCGAGACGGTGCTGTGTGTGCTCGCCAACACCCGCGAGGAGGTGCCGGCACGCTCGCCCAACCGCAATCCGATCCGCGAATTCGACGTGCCGTTCGGCGCGTCCGGCGCCAACATTTCCTATGCGCTGCTGATGCAGGCGCATATGGCCGAACACGGCTCGTCGCCGCAGGATTTCGCCGCGATCGCCGCCTGGGCGCGCAGCAATGCGCAGCTCAACCCCGATGCGATCTTTCACGGCAAGCCGGCCGGCATCGATGACGTGCTGGCCTCGCCGATGGTCGCCTCGCCGCTGCATCTGCTTGAGATCGTCATGCCGGTTGCCGGCGGCGAGGCGGTCGTCGTCGTCTCGGCCAAACGCGCGCGGCAACTGGCCAAGCCCGCCGTGCATCTTCTGGGCGCCGGCGAGAAGGTGACGCACCGCGCCGTCTCGCAGGCGCCAAGCCTGACTTCCGGCCCGCTCAAGCCGGCAATGGCACGCGCCTTCGCGCAGTCCGGTACTAGCGCCGCCGAGATGAGCCTGCTGTCGCTCTATGATTGCTACACGATCATGGTGGCCACGACGATCGAGGACGGCGGCCTCTGCGCTGCCGGGCAGTTCGGCCAGTGGGTCCGCGACCACGATCTCGGTCCTGCGGGCGATGCGCCGCTGAATACGCATGGCGGCCAGCTCGGCTTCGGCCAGCCCGACCTTGCCGGCGGCATGACCCATGTCGTGGAGGCGGTGCGGCAATTGCGTGGGCAAGCCGCTGGGCGGCAGATCGGCAACGCAAGGCTGGCGCTGGTCACCGGCAATGGCGCGACGATGAGCGAAGCGACCGCGCTCGTGCTGGGAGCCGACCAATGAGCGTCGACCTCGATCTCTTGAAGACGCCCGGACCGACGATCACCGCGCTGACCGCGCCGTTCTGGCAGGCAGCGTCGGAAGGTCGGCTGATGATCCAGTCCTGCCAGGCATGCGGCAAGGCGGTGTTCTATGTCAGGCCGATCTGCCCGCACTGCTGGAGCAACCGCCTCGCCTGGCGCGAGGCGTCCGGCCGCGGCCGTCTAAAATCCTTCTCGGTGGTCCACAAGCCCGGCCATCCCGGCTGGCTGCCCGCTGCCCCTTACGTCGTCGGCCTGGTCGAACTGGACGAAGGCCCGACGATGCTCAGCTTCATTGTGGCAGGCGAAGCTGCCTGCGCCGTCGGACAGACGCTTGTGCTTGCGCCGACGCGGATCGGCGGCCGTCTGCTTCCCGCTTTCAAACCGTCGGCCATGGCCGGCTCACCCAACCAAACTGGAGATACGCTCATGAGTGCAGAGACGAAGGACGGCTGGATTGGCGTTATCAACGGGCGGCCGCAGGTGGGCGCGTTCGCCGAGCGCTCGCGGCGCACTCGTCTGGAGGATATCGAGGCCTTCACCGAAATGACCGGCGATCGCAACCCGCTGCATTACGACAAGGCGCTGGCCGAGGCCTCGGTGTTCGGTAAGCTCATTGTTCAGGGCGGTGTCACGTCAGGCATCCTCAATGCGCTGGTGGCCGAGGATCTCCCCGGCCCGGGCACGGTGTTCCTCGAAGTCGCCTGGAAATTCGTCAAGGCAGTCGGCGTCGACGAGATGATCACGGGCCGGGTCGAGGTCAAGGAGGTGCGCCCCGACAAGCCGATCTGCAAGATCGAGACCTCGGTGCGCAACGAGGCTGGCGACATCTGCCTGACCGGCACCGCGACGGTGTTCACCGTTGCGCTGGCCAAGGCCTGAGTTTCGAGATGACGCTCTGGCGGGGCACTTCGGACGCGACGCAGGGCGCCCCTGCCGAAGACGCGCACCGCTGGAGCGTGCTTGCCCTGCTCTGCGTCGCTGTCGTTCTGTCGCTGACGACCTGGTTTTCGGCGACCGCGATCACGCCCGAGCTGAAGGCGGCGTGGCAGCTGTCCGGCGCCACCGAGGCTTGGCTGACCAATGGCGTGCAGATCGGCTTCGTCGCCGGTGCGCTCACCTCCAGCCTTGTCAATCTGCCCGACATCGTCAGGCTGAACCGGCTGATGGCTGTATCCGCTTTGCTTGCCGCTGCCGCCAATGCCTTCCTGCTGACGCAGCCCGAACCGGCCGGCCTCGTCGCCGCGCGCATCCTGACGGGGGTGGCACTGGCCGGCGTCTATCCGCCGGCGCTGAAGCTTGTCTCGACATGGTTCGTGCGGGGCAGGGGCTTGGCGCTCGGCGCCGTCATCGGCGCGCTGACATTGGGTTCGTCGCTGCCGCATCTGTTCAGGGCGCTGAGCGGCGCGCTCGACTGGCAATTGGTGGTCGTCGCCGCGACCATCGCGACTCTCGTCGGCGCCGCGATCTTCTGGTTCTTCGCCAGCGAAGGGCCGTATCCGTTTGGCAAGGCGGTTTTCGACCCGCGCCAGATCGGTGCGGTGTTCCGCGACAGGCCGCTGGTCCTCGTCAACATCGGCTATCTCGGCCACATGTGGGAACTCTATGCGATGTGGGCATGGCTGCTCGCCTATTCGCGCGCCGCGCTTGAGGTGCAGCAGCACGCCTCGCCGGCTTTGGCATCGCTTCTGACCTTCTTGTCGATTGCCGCCGGTGTCGGCGGCTGCCTGATCGGCGGCGTGCTTTCCGATCGCTTCGGCCGCAGCCTGACCACTGCCGGGCTGATGATCGTCTCTGGGACGTGCGCGCTGGCCATCGGCTTCGTCTTCGACGGACCGCTTTGGCTGTTCGCTCTGGTCGCTGTTGTCTGGGGCGTTTCGATCATCGGCGATTCGGCACAGTTTTCTGCGGCGGTGACCGAACTTGGCGATCGGCGCTTTGTCGGCACGGCGCTGTCGGTCCAGCTTGGCCTCGGCTTTGCGCTGACCGTGCTGGTGATCTGGCTGGTCCCGCAAGTCGCAGCCTGGCTTGGCGGCTGGCGCTGGGCGTTCCTGCTGCTGGTGCCCGGACCCTTCATCGGTGCAACGGCGATGCTCGCCTTACGCCGTCTGCCCGCCGCAGCAAAAATGGCCGGGGGCAGACGCTAAACCAACGGCCCCAAGGATAGGATGACGGCCGGACTTGATTTCCCGCACAAAGATGGAGTGTATCAACCGCAGCGATCATGCTGGTGCCCGGTTTGACAACCGAGCCGAGAATTCAGGATGGGTGAATGCTGAAGACCCGGGGAAGACCGCGCTACGACCAGGAAGACGCCGAGGCCGCAGAAACATTTCGCGGCATTGGCGAGAAGATCCAGCTGAATCGCGACAACGCTGCCCCGCTCTGGGTGCAACTACGCAACCAGATCGAGGAAGCGATCAATACCGGCGTGCTGGCCGCCAACTCCCGCATTCCGTCCGAACAGGCGCTGTGCGACTTCTTCGGTGTGTCCCGTCCGGTGGTGAGGGCCGCGATCGGCTCGCTCTCCAACGGTGGGCGAGTCATCAAGATGCCGCGCAAGGGCATGTTCGTCGCAGCACCGCGCGAGCATGTCGACTTCATGACTTCGAACCTCTCCGTGTTCGGGGATTTGACTGCCAAGGGTCATGTCGTTTCGACCCGTACTTTCGAATTCTACCGCTGCCCGCCCAGCGAAAAGGAAAGCAGCGTCTTCGGCATACCGGAAACCGGCAGTGTCGTGCGCATCGGCCGCGTCTACATGACCGATGGTGCGCCGATCACGCTGACCCATATCAGCCTGCCGGGACACAAAGTGCCGGGGCTGGAGACCGTCAACATCGAGAACCAGTCGGTCTTCCAGACGATCAGGGAGCGCTACGGCCTGACCGTGCTGCGTGCGGAGCGCTGGTTTACCGCCGCAATGCCGACCCTGGAGGAGGCGGAGCGCATGGGCGTGGCACCGACCACGCCGCTGATCTCGATCGAATCGATCGCCTACGATGCCGATGGCGCTGCCCTCGAATACTACCAGGCGCTCTACAATTCGTCGGTGGCGCGCATCCACATGTCGATCGAGCAGAGCAGCGGCACCAACGGGTGAGGGATCCGGCGCGCAAGGCAAGATATTGCCGGCCGGGAATCTAGGCAGAAAAATTATTTCTGGTAATAACCAGATTGACACGAGCGGGGAAGGACCTTAGGGTTCTGCTCATGCCGCCATCCCCAGGGTGACGAACTCGTCATCCCAGGGTTGACGGAGCGCGTCATCCCCAGGGGTGACGGAGACCGCCATCCCCCAGGGTGGCGGGAGGAGATTTCGGAATATCGGATCTGAGGCGTCACCACGATGGTTGGCGACGAGCGGAAAGCTATTGCTTTGCGCCAAGCGGATCCTTGTTCCAGTGTGGAGGAAGTGCATGGACTACAGGCGTCAACTGGATCTCGATGGCGAAGTCGCCGTAGTCACCGGGGGCGCCCGTGGCATCGGCTTCGAGGCGGCCAAGGCGCTTGGTTCCTGCGGCGCACAACTCGTGCTGATCGACCTCGACCAAAGCGGGCTCGACGCTGCGGTTGCCGCACTCGCGGATGCCGGCATCACCAGCGTCTCGACGAGGCAGCTCGACGTGACCGACCCGACTGCCATGGAAGCCGCCGCCGCCGATCTGGCGGCCTCGCTCGGCAGGATCGACATTCTCGTCAACAGCGCCGGCATCGCTCGCCTCAACTCGGCGCTCGACACACCGGACGAGGAATGGCGGCTGGTCATGGATGTCAACGTCAACGGCGTCTACTGGGCATCGCGCGCCTTCGGTCGCCACATGGTGGCGAAGGGCAAGGGCAGCATCGTCAATCTCGGCTCGATGTCGGGCCTGATCGTCAACCGTCCGCAAAGCGCTGCGTCCTACATGGTCAGCAAGGGCGCGGTCCATATGCTGACCAAGGCGCTCGCCGTCGAATGGGCGCCGATGGGCGTGCGCGTCAATGCGCTGGCGCCGGGCTATGTCGCGACCGACATGACGCTGAAAATGCGTGACCGCCCCGAACTCTTCAAGGTGTGGATGGACATGACGCCGATGGCACGCTGCGGCGAGCCGCAGGAGATCGCTTCGGCAATCCTGTTCCTGGCTTCGCCCGCCTCGAGCTACGTCACCGGCGCGATCCTGTCGATCGACGGCGGCTACACCGCCTGGTGAGATCAAGGGACCAAGGAATTAGCATGCCAATGACAGACACCGCCAAGCGCCAATCCATCATCGATGCCTGCATCCGGATGAACGCGATGGGCATCAACCAGGGAACGTCGGGCAATATCAGCATGCGCCATGGCGACGGCATGCTGATCACGCCGACAAGCGTTGCCTATGACCGGATGCGGCCTGAGGACATAGTGTTCATGCGCGCCGACGGTTCGGTCGATGGCGCGCTGACGCCGTCCAGCGAATGGCGTTTCCATCTCGACATCTTGCGGGCACGGCCGGAAGTGCAGGCGATCGTCCATGCCCACCCGCCGTATTGCACGACGATCGCCATCATGGGCCGCGACATTCCGCCGATCCACTACATGGTCGCCGTCGCCGGCGGCAGCAGCATCCGCTGCGCGCCCTATGCGACCTTCGGCACCGCGGAACTGTCGGCCTGCGCGGTCAAGGCGCTGGAAGGCCGCAAGGCCTGCCTTCTCGCGCATCACGGCATGATTGCGGTTGGCACCTCGCTCGACAAGGCGATGTGGCTGGCGGTGGAGGTCGAGACGCTGGCCCGCCAATATCATGGTTGCCTGCAGATTGGCACGCCGCCGCTTCTGTCGGAGGTGGAAATCCAGAATGTTCTCGGCAGGATGGCAAGCTATGGCCATCGCGACGATGTCGACGCGGCATGAGGCCATGATCGCGAAAATGGAAACCGGTTTTCGGGAAAGATCATGGTCAACAAAGCCGTATCGAACGAATTGCCGGATCGAACCGGTGAGGTCCTTCAGAGCGGATTCTGAGGGTTATTGAAGGCAAAGTGGAGGAAATCAATGTCCAAAAAACAGAGCAGATCACGCAGCATTCTCAAGGCGGCGGCCATCGCGCTGACGGCTGCCTGCAGTTTCCAGTTCGCCATCTCGGCTGCACAAGCCGAAGAGCTTTCCCTCAAGGGCAAGCGCATTGGCGTTTCCATCGTCGGCACCGACCACTACTGGGACCTGATGGCTTTTCGCGGCATCCAGGACGAGATCAAGGCGCTTGGCGGCGAGGCGATCGCGCTCGACGCTGGCCGCAAGGACCAGCAGCAGATCGCGCAATTGCAGACGCTGATTGCCCAGAAACCCGACGCCATCGTCGAGGTGCTTGGCAATCTCGAAGTCCTGAACCCCTGGCTGGCCAAGATCCGCCAAGCTGATATTCCGCTGTTCACCGTCGATACGGCAACGCCCCATGCGATCAACAACACCACCTCGAACAACTACAATATCGGCGCCGAGATCGCGCTGCAGATGGTCGCCGACATGGGCGGCAAGGGCAACGTGCTGGTCTTCAACGGCTTCTACAGCGTGCCGGTCTGCAAGGTCCGCTACGACCAGATGAAATATGTGCTGTCCTCGTTCCCTGATGTGAAGATCGTTGAGCCGGAGCTGCGCGACGTCATCCCCAACACCGTCCAGGCCGCCTATTCCAACATCACCGACATGCTGACCAAGTCGCCGGAAAAGGGCTCGCTCAACGCGGTCTGGGCATGCTGGGACGTGCCGCAGATCGGCGCCACCCAAGCGGCGGAAGCCGCCGGCCGGCCGGAGCTGAAGACCTACGGCATCGACGGCAGCCCGGAAGTCATCAAGATGGTGATGGACGAGAAGTCGCCGGCCGCCGCCGTCGCCGCCCAGCAGCCATACGAGATCGGCAAGACCTCGGTGCAGAACGTCGCCAAGTTCCTGGCCGGCCAGAAGGTGCCGCCGTTCACCTTCGTGCCTGCCGTGCTGATCAACAAGGAGAATGCCGCCGTCACCGGCAAGCCGTTCCTCGAGGCGGCCGAGAAGGCCGGCGTGAAATAAGGCCTCCCAAGCCTCATACCGCTCGGGCCGCGCCGCTTTGGCGGGGCGGGGGGAACAAAAAACCACCCCAGGAGAAAAAAAACACACAACGCAAAGAAAAAAAAAAAAAAAAAAAAAAAAAAAAAAACAAAAAAAAAAAAAAAAAAAAAAAAAAAAAAAA